>CAYRSM010000009.1:0-28414 GCA_964427125.1 uncultured archaeon
ACATAGGAATAAAGAACCCCGTGACTTACGCCGTCAGGCAGTTCACAAGGAAGAACGGCGGCAAGAAGTAGCTTCCGCTCATTTTTAAGCCTGAGGCTCAATTGTAATTTGTATGCCAGAAGAGAACAGCATCACCTTCGAGACCATCAGGAAGATACAGATAGAGGAAAAATCCTTCAACAAACTGGTAAAGCTCCCGGATAACTTCTACAGCAACGTCGAAAGTTACCTCGATCAGAAGAGGAAGCTCTCGGACGGCAGGAAGGACAGCGAGCTTAAGAACATAGAGAGGATACTGGAGGATGTTTTTGACAGGAGGGAGAGGAAGATAGTCCTCTACGCGCTTACGGCTGCCAGGACCAGGATGCCGCCGGACAACCTCACAGAGGAGGAGAACGAGTTCTTCGACCAGGTGACCCACATGATAGTCAGGAGGAGGGAGGGCATAATCAGCGGTGTGTTCGGCAGGGGCGAAAAAAGGCTTGTTAAGGTGGTCTTCAAGGAGGACGTTGGCGAGTTCGTGGGCGGGGATATGAAGACATACGGCCCCTTTAAGGCGAATGAGGCCGCAAACATACCTAGGGAAAACTTTAAAATACTTTCGGAGAGAAATGTAGTAGAGGAAGTTGAGTGAGATGAAGTACCCAAAGACCATAAAGACGTACTGCCCGAGGTGCAAGAAGCACACGACGCAGGAGGTCGAGATAGCGAAGAGGAGGACCAGGAGGACGCTCGCGCAGGGACAGAGGAGGTTCCTCGAGAAGCTGAAGGGATACACCTCGTTCCCGAAGGAGAACCCAGGTAGCAGGGAAAAGCCAACCAAGATGCTGGACCTCAGGTACAAGTGCAGCGTGTGCAAGAAGATGAACATAAGGGACTCCGGATGGAGGGCCAAGAAGTTCGAGCTGGTAAAGGTGTGATGATTTTATGAAGCCAGTAACAAGATTGCCGACAAGCAAGTTCGTAAGGGTGACGTGCGAAAAGTGCAGCAACCAGCAGATAGTGTTCAACAAGTCGGCCACAGAGGTAAAGTGCCTAAAGTGCGGAGAGGTCATAGTCGAGCCGACGGGCGGACACGGCAGGATAAAGGGGAACATACTTGAGATGCGCGGCTGATTGGTTGTTTTCGGCGGAGATGTGCGAATGACAACGTCTTTCGACAGGACCAAGATACTCGCCACAGTGGGGCCGGCTTCCATCTCTTATAGGACATTGTTGGAGATGGCAAAGGCCGGCGCCGACATGTTCAGGCTGAACTTCTCCCACGGCTCGCACGAGGAGCATGCCAGGACGATAGGACACATCAACAGGATAAACAGGACCACAAAGTCAAACATAGGGATGCTCGCCGACCTGCAGGGACCGAAGATCAGGATTGGTGAGATGAAGGACAATAAGGTTTTTTTGAAGAACGGTTCCAAGGTCACAATCACTACAAACCCGTGCGTGGGCACCGAGAGCGTCATACCGGTCACCTACCGCAACTTTCCCAGCGACGTCTCCAGGAAGGAGAGTGTGATGATTGGCGACGGCCTGATAGAGCTCGAAGTGCTGGAGACCAACAAGAAGGACCGCGTTCTGGCGCGCGTCATATCGGGAGGGCTGCTGTCGTCAAGGAAGGGAATAAACCTCCCCTACACGAGGATATCAGCTAACGTGATAACGCCGAAGGACATGGACGACCTGAGGTTCATAACGGGTACAAACGTGGACTGGATAGGGCTTTCATTTGTTAGGTCGGCAAGCGACATCATAAAGCTGAAGCGCCTGATAAGCAAGTCCGGATGCCACGCCAAGGTCGTAGCGAAGATCGAAAAGCCAGAGGCTCTCATGGACATCGACGACATTGTAAAACACACCGATGCTGTGATGGTCGCAAGAGGTGACTTGGGTGTGGAGGTGCCGCTCGCGCAGGTGCCGATAATACAGAAGGATATTGTGGCAAAGTGCACGGAGGCAGCAAAGCCGGTGATAGTGGCGACGCAGATGATGGAGAGCATGGTCAGCAAGCCCGTGCCCACTCGGGCGGAGGTCACTGACGTGGCAAACGCTGTGTTCGACGGGGCGGATGCGATACTCCTGAGCGGTGAGACCGCGATAGGAAAATATCCCGTCAAGGTAATTGCGACGGCGAGGGAAATCATCGAGACCGTGGAGAAACAGGAGAGCGTGTACACTTCCACAGCGTGGCTTAAGGGGCCGGACCAGTCATCAGAGACGTTCCTGTCGGACGCTATATGCCACAACGCGTGCAGGATAGCCAACGACCTAGGAGCTTCTGCAATAATATGCATGACGCAGTCGGGTTACACCGCATTCAAGATATCCAGTTTCAGGCCAAAGGCGAGGATATTCGTATTCACCAACAACAGTTTTCTGCTGAACACGCTGAACCTCGTCTGGGGCGTGAAGGCGTTCCACTACAGCAACTTTGTCAGCACGGACGTGACGATATCGGAGGTCAAAAAAATCCTCAGGAAGGAGGGCTACGTGGAGAGCGGCGATGTCGTGGTAAATGTCGCGAGCATGCCGTTAAGGGAGAAGGGAAGAAGCAACATGATCAAGGTCAGCAGGATAGAGTAAGGATTATCCTGTTGTGACGCATAGGCAGATTTAAAAATCTTAGCATAATATACTTAATTATGATAGAAGATTATTTTGAAGACAAGGAGCTAAACGACGATAGGGGATGCAAGGATTTGTTTCTCCCAGTCACTTCAGAGGTCTACGAATGGTATGAGAATGGTGGCAAGCAATGGGAAATCAGGACGTATGGCAGGTTCAACGAAAGAACAGTCTTTAAAGGCAGGGTTGTCTGGGTGTCGAAAGGCTATAGCGGCGACAGATTTTTGGCACTTGTTTGCAAAAAACCTGTTGTAGGCTCGCTTGATTATATATTGGATAACGTGCCTTACGAGGAGATTATTCCCACGGCAAAATCGAGAGAAGATGCTGTCAATAAAATAAAGTCGATGATTAAGGGAGACAATTTCGTCGCGTTCAACGTGAGAGAATTGCCACTTCTCGAATAAACTGTCGTACAAAAGTTATTATCTAATCCTGACACAATCTACATTATGCCTGCAGTTGCCGTCATCGGCGCACAATTTGGTGATGAAGGGAAAGGCAAGATAGTCGATTATATAGCCTGGAAATACAACATCGCTGCCGTGGTCAGGTTCAACGGAGGCTCGGGCGCCGGCCATGAGGTCGTGATAGATAATAGAAAATTCTCCTTCCACCAGCTCCCATCTGGAGTCTTTATGGGCAAAAAACTGTACATAGGCGAGGGATGTGTAGTGGACCCAGAGCTTCTGTTCAAGGAGGAGATTGACAGGCTTAACACGGAGAACATCAAGCCAGACCTGCATATAAGTGACAATGCAAAGGTTGTCTTTGACTTCCTGAGGGAAATAGACGCCGCTGAAGAAAATTTTAGGAACAGCCACACATCGAAACAGGTTGGCTCGACAAAAAGGGGGATAGGACCAACTTACGGCTTCGACGTCGCCAGGTTCGGCCTGAGGATGTACGACCTTGTAGACGAGGAAAAACTGAGAAGGAAGCTGCCCGCACTCATCAGGCTGTGCCAGGGCTACCTGAAGTCTCTAGGCTCTAACTATTTGATTGACGTGGCAAAGACTGTAGAAAAGTATTTGGAGTTTGGGAAAAAGATGAAACCCTTTGTCAAAGATGTCAGGAGGGAAGTCAACGATATACATAACAATGGAAGGGTTTTGTTTGAGGGCGCGCAGGGGACTTTCCTGGACCAGATTTTCGGCACTTACCCTTATGTCACTTCATCCAGGACAATAGCCGACGGGGTCTACGGCGGCACCGGACTACGCATCGACAAAGCCATGGGGGAAAGGATTGGGGTTTTCAAAGCCTACACATCCCGGGTGGGTGCTGGTCCTTTCATCACAAGGATGGACGACGGGATGCAGAAGATTGTCAGGGATAAGGGAGACGAGTTCGGAAGGTCCACAGGCAGACCGAGGGCTATAGGCTGGCCGAATCTCGTGGAGCTGAAATACGCGAACGAGAGGAACAGCTTCACAGGTCTGGCCATGACAAGGCTTGACACATTTGCCGGAGTCGACCCGATAAAGGTCTGCGTCAAATACCGCGATGAGCATGGCAACGAAACGGACGAGGTCGCAGCCGACGTCGAGAGGTACGAAAAAAACAAGCCCGTCTATGTGGAACTGAAAGGATGGGGCGAGCTTGAAAAAGATGGATGGGCAAGGATTGCAGAGCGTGGATATGAAGCTCTGCCCAAAGAGGCAAAGTCCTATGTGAAGTTTGTAGAAGACTATGTAAAAGTTCCTGTGAAGATAATATCCGTTGGCGCCGACAGGAAAAGCACGATAGAAACTGCGAGACTCAACATCTGACTGTCTCACAAACCAACTACAGTCTCGCTGTGTTCCCTCACGAACTCGAGCAGATAAGAAAGGCTGCTTGTCCCCTTGCACCTCATGCTGCTGTTCTTGCACCCGACAAAAGACTGAGCGCCCACAACAGCACCGGTTGTCGCACTGACATCGCGGTTGACATAGGTCGTGCCGAACTCTATGTTCCTGTTGAAATAGTCTATCTCCTTTTTGTCCTTCGTATACAGCCCGGCAGTCAGACCGTAATCCGTGTCGTTCGACAGCCTGACTGCGTCCTCGAAGTTCCTGAATTTGGTTGTTATCACTATCGGCAAAAACAGCTCCTTTCTCCAAAGCTCGCTGTCGGTGCCGACCTCGATTATGGTGGGCTCCACATAGTAACCGTTGTCAAAAAATTCAGTCCCTGTCAGCTGTCTGCCGCCGTAGACGACTTTGCCGTCGCTCTTCGCCTTGTCGACAGCCCAGAGGTATCGCTCCAGGGCGGTCTTGCCTATGACCGGACCCATGTACACGCCCCTCTCCAGCGGGTTTCCGACTTTTATTTCCCTTGCTTTCTCGACAAGTTTCTTCAAGAATTCATCGTACAAACTTTCGTGAATTATGGCACGTGAGCAAGCGCTGCACTTCTGGCCACAAAAGCCGAACGCCGCAGAGGCCACGCCACTGACCGCCTTTTCCAGGTCAGCCGTCTTGGCTATGATTGCCGGATTTTTGCTGCCCATCTCCGCCACAAATTGCTTCACAATGCTGAGCTCGCAGAATTTCTTGATCATAGAGAGACCGACTTCCAGAGAGCCGGTGAATACTATCCCTTTGACGTCTCGGTTTTCTACCAACTCATTTCCCACCACGCCGCCGGAACCTGTAACGTAGTTCATGACACCCTTTGGCAGGCCGGCCTCCGCAAGTGCCTCGTAGAGCTTCAGTCCGACCCAAGGCGTGGGGTTATCGCCGAAGGAAGGTTTGAAGACGACGGCGTTGCCGGTTACAAGAGCGGCTACGCACATGCCGGCGGACAGTGAAAACGGGAAGTTGAACGGCGCCACCACACCCCACACTCCATAGGGCTTTGATATTACCCTTACCCTCTCACCGGAAGACCTAGCACCCTGATGACCAAGCTTTCCATCGCTTTCCGAGGAAGCGTATGCCCCCCTGTCAATGACAAGGCCGTTGTTTGATTCGACTATGCCGGCATAATACCTGCAAAAATCTATCGCCTCATCCACCTCGCCCAGAGACTCCCCATTGTTTTTGCCGTTCTCGTAGCTGAGTATCGCAGCTATCTCGAACTTCCTTTTGCTTATGATATCGGCGGCCTTCCTTACAATCTTTACTCTTTTTTCCCATTCAAAGTCTCTCCAAACATCGTGGAATGCATTGTTGGCCGACTGGACAGCTGCTCTCGCATGCTCCATCCTGCCCTTCTGGAAGATGCCCATCACCACCCTCCTGTCTACGGGAGTGACGGTCTTCACCTCCTCGTCAGAGAAAACCTCCTTTCCGCCGATGTACATGGGGTGACGCTTGCCGAAATCCTTCTGCACTTTCTTTACCGCGTCCTCAAAAAGCCTACTTACCTTTTCCTCGCCGAGACCGAAAGTGTCTTCGTTTTTGAATTCCATCGGCAACAATTAAAGCTTCTCCTGAGAGACTTATAACTATTTCGTTTCTGAAGTCTATACTTGATTTATGCCCGTCGATGTGCCGCACCACCACCAGAAGAACGGATACTTCTGCGGACCCACCTGCCTCAAGATGGTGATGGAGTACTTCGGAGTCAAAAAGACCGAGAAGGAGATAGCTCTTATAGCGGATACTAATGAGGAGAAGGGTACCTCCCACCGAGGGATGATAGAGGCGTGCAGGAAAATGGGCTTCTCCTGCTTTGTGCACGAGAATTCTTCGCTGGAGGACGTGACATCTTTCCTGCGGGCAAACCTTCCGGTCATAGTTGACTGGGTGGACGACAAGAGCGAGACAGGACATTACACGGTCGTGTCGGACATGAAAAACGAGAGTATGATTTTTTGCGACCCGTGGTACGGGCCTGACTATCCTGTGGAAAAAGCAACGTTCGAAGGGCGCTGGAGGGACAGCATGACAAACGGGGAAAGGTGGATAATGGTCGTTCTGGCGGACGTCTCAAAGATGGAGGAGCTTATCACAAACCCCGCACTGATTGCGGCAGGGAAGATTTACAGACCTGAGTGATGCGCATGAAAGTCTACAAGATATCTGACGAGATAGAAGCCAAGAAATCGTCGATAATACCTCAGACGGGGGTGTTCGCGAAGGAGGACATCAGAAAGTGGGAGGTGCTGGTAGACATAGAAGCAAATGTCGTGAAGAGGCGCGTGGACTATGCGCTTCAGACCGGCGAGTCGAGCTTCCTACTTGCCAGCTACATAGACAATTACATAAACCACTCGTGCGACCCTAACGTGCGCGTAAAGCTCTACAGGGGCAACGAAGCCAGGGTGACGTTCGTGGCGCTGAAGGACGTCAAAAGGGGAAATGAGCTTTTCTGGAACTTCGACACCACAGAATGGGATTTCGGCAGGGGGTTTGTCTGCAAATGCGGCTCAAGGCACTGTGTCGGTAGGGTGAGAGGAATGAAATATCTGACCGATGAGCAGAGAAAAAGAATCACCCGCATAGCGACCCCGTTCATCAGGATGAAAGTAAAAGAAACCGAAGCGGCATCACACTGATTTAAGTATGCCGGCTATTCGCTCTTTCCCGCCACTCAAAACGCACTCGCCATGACCCGGAAGTATCTTTTTTATGTCGAGCTTCGAAAGCCTTGCCAGTGAGTTTTTCATATCACCCATATCTCCGCCCCGAAGGTCAACCCTACCAAAGCCATCGGCAAACACTGTGTCGCCAGAGAACAGGATTCCGCGCTTGGCATCGAACAGGCATATGCTTCCCCTCGTGTGGCCCGGCGTGTGAATCACCTCGAGCTCGATATCGCCAGAGTTCACCAAGTCGCCATTTGTCAGCTTGACGTCTACCTTTCTAGGTTTTAGGCTCATGGAGAACGCAGATGCCTCGCTCGCGTATCCGTCGCCGCTCTCCACAACAGCAGAATCGATTTTGTGCGCTGCGACCGTCGCGCCCTCGAAAAGTCCGACCCCGCCTATGTGGTCGAAATGGGCGTGCGTCAGCACTATTTGCCTGATGTCGTCAAAAGAAACGCCGGCCTTGCCCAGCGCATGCGACAACGCAGCAGGCTGCGAGCCCGTACCCGTGTCAATCAGCAACTCCTTCCCGACAAGGTACATGTTGGATTCTATACCTCGCAAGCTGATGAGAGTAATATCATCGTCTATGACAACAATATCACGAAGCATACGAACACATATACAGATTGTGGGCAAGGATTTAAGATTGCCTGTGCGTGAATTAGGATTATGACCGAACTGACGAAAAGGGAACTCGACAGGTATTCCAGACAGATAGTCCTGCCTAAGATAGGACTGGGTGGGCAGAGGAAGCTGAAAAACAGCAGTGTGGCGATTATAGGACTCGGCGGCTTGGGAAGCGCGGCTGCACTCTATCTAACATGCGCGGGCATAGGACACATAAGGCTCGTTGACAGGGATGTCGTCGAGACTAACAACCTCCAGAGACAGGTCCTGTACAATGAAAACGACGCCAAAGATGCAAGACCAAAGGCCGATGCTGCAAAGGAAAGGCTGACGGGTATAAATTCCATCATAGATTTGGAAGCCGCCTCCGAGGAGTTCAATGGGAAAACCGGTGCAAGGCTTGTAAAAGACATGGATGTCGTGTTGGACTGCACCGACAATATCGAGACCAGATATCTGATTAACGAGACTTGTGTGAAACAGAACAAACCACTGGTCCACGGTGCCGCGCTGGGCGACTTCGGCATGGTGACGACAATATACCCCGGAAAGACACCATGCTACGAATGTATTTTTCCAAAAATTTCCAGCAACGAGTTGTTTCCGACATGCGAGGGCGCTGGCGTGCTCGGGCAGATTGCGGGAATGATAGGACTTGTGCAGGCGACAGAGGTGGTGAAAATTATTACAGGGTTTGACAAGCCGCTGAACTCAAAGCTGATGTACATCTACGCGTCGCCGATGAGGATGACGACAGTCGAGATAGAGAGGAACCCATACTGCAGAGTGTGCTCCAAAAAGGCCTAGCCGAAAGTAGTGTGAGCCAGCAAGCCGACCCTTTCCAGCACGAACCATATTCCCAAGACCAAAAGTATGACACCGCTGGCTATTATGGGAGAAGACAAAACGAACTGATTTGTCAATGCACCCCTGGCAATTTCATATCCCAGATAAATCCCCACCAAGTCCCTGATGATTCCGCGCAAGCCCATGATGTCGCCTAAAATGATTGAAACTACAAAGGATTTAAAATCCGTGGACTTGTTTTAAACCGCGTCTTTACTGTCTAAAATAACTTTGGCATAGAAAAATAAGTCATCTTCTTTACCGTTTTCCAAGAATTTACTTACTTTGCTAAGCGGAAACAGAAATTGCTGTGATTTTGTATTGTATAAAACATGCTCGGTTATCATAGATTTGCCAAATTGTTTTATATCTTCAGATAGTTTACACGCCACATCAAATGATATCCAAATGAATTCTTTTCGTATGGATTTTCTAATCACTTCTCCAACGTACACACCACATCTCAAAATAATTTTGTTAACATCTGTGTTGCTTAATTTCTTTCTTACTTTGCGCACCTTTTCTAAATATTCGTTTATGTATTTTAAGCTACTGATAGAAAAATCAAGTTTATCAGACTTTACATATTTTTGCAACACATTGTCATTATTCACAATAAGATATCCAACTGATTCGAGTTCTGAATTTTTGTCAGCAATTTTCATGATTATCATTTAGTTGATGAAATTAATGATGTTTGGTCAACCGCCAGCGATGAGATGCACTATCGACAATTTGTCCCTCGGTGAAAGTTTAGTCGCCATTTTCGGGCCTTTCAATGATTGGCCGTTCAAAACAAAGACCACGGCGCCGCTCTTTGGCCCGCCAAGAAAATCCGACGTCTTAGGCCATTTTTTCCTTATCTGCTCCAACAAATCACCCAGGGTGTTGCCAGTGAAAGACACCTTCGCCGAGTCCTTGCCTGTTGCCTCCAATACGCCTCCGAAGAAACTGACCTCACACTCCATTGCGCACACCTCACTGATGTTTTGACACGAGTTCCAGAACGTCTTCAAAGTCTATGCCCAGCTCTTTTATCTTTGCGAGAGTGGGCACTCCGTCCTTCGTCCAACCCCTCCTGGCGTACACCGCATCCTTCAGCTTCTCGTACTGTTCCTCCCTGTATTTTCTCAGGGCGTCCATCTTGTCCTTCGTGCTCTTGCCGTCAGGGTTCATTATACCGAGGTCCCTCAGCTGCTTGTCATACCGTTCCTTGCGCGATTCGTACTCCTCTTCCGTGGAAGGACCGATAGCGCGGTAGGGCAGCTTGTCGTGCTCCCTCCTGCCGAAGCCCTGCCTTAGGTTGAAAATCCTCTGGAAGTTGTACACCGCCTCGCTCATCTTTATCAGGCTATCGGGTGTGGCCTTTCTACTGGTGACGCTTGAAAAGTACTCGGTGTACCACTCAACGTGCTGCATCACCTTTGCCGGCTCCGGGGTGTTTTTGTTCTCGGGCGGCACTATATCGTTCTACGGAAGCTTGCAGAGGCCGTTCAGACCGAACCACGTCCTCCACATCGGGAACCAGTACAGAGCCTCGGCCTTCTTCTCGAAAGTAGGAAGATATCCGTGGACCATGTCCAAAAATATGAGCCATGCCTCGTCGTGCTGCGGCCCCTTCAGAGCAAGGCCGTATCCTCCCTGCTGTGCGAGGGACTCCTTTGTTATATACTCGGAAAACTCAAGGCCCTTTGACTCCATGCCTATGTCGTTCATCGTCTTCAAATCGGCTCCAAACTTTTTTGAGAATGTTTCCTTCATCCTCCTTATTCCTTGGCCGACCATCGCGCCAAACTTTTCGCCTTTCGCAATCTGGTGCAGAAGTTCGAGCGCGGCTTCCTTGTTTCCGAACCGTATGTCCAGCCCCCCGGTGCCCTTCTTGCTTATCAGACCCCTTTCATAACACTCCATGACAAAGGCCATCCCCGTGCCAACGGATATCGTGTCCAGCCCGTAGGTGTCGCAGTAGAAGTTCATCTCAATGACAAAATCGGGGTCGAATATTCCAAGGTTGGAGCCGCAGCCCGCGACAGTCTCGTACTCTGGGCCGTCCACCCACACCTTCTCTCCCTTGTAAGGTCCTGTGGTAGGCGTGAAGCACTTCACCGTGTGGGCGCATGCGACTGGGCAGCCCATCCAGCATCCGTCGTAACCCAGGTCGAACTTTTTTCTAAAGACCTCTTTGCCCAATTTCTCCGCATCGTGGTGTTTGCCGAACTGAAAATTGTTTACCGGCAGTAGGTCATGGTCGTTCATTATCGTCACCAAATGCGTAGTACCAATCCTTGCCATCTCGTTCTGCTTTGGGTCGAGCTCCCTTATCTGGCCTGTGTACTGTCTCCCTACCGCATTTACCTTTCCAGAATCAGCGGGATGGTTCATATCTGGCGACATAGAGGAAAACTTTGCAACTATTGCCCTTATTTTTTTGTTACGCAGGACAGTACCAGTGCCGCCCCTTCCAGCCTGCTTGTAATGGTAGGACTGCCTCTTCAAGTCATAGTAGGAAAAATTCAGGCAACCCCACAGGCTGTTGTCCGCGCCTGAACCGGCCGACACGGAAGAAATCGAACGAAGATTTTTATCACCGTATCTTTTACCCAGTGTCTCGCCAAGCAGGTGCGTGTCGGAAGGAAAATCACCAGCATCCTCTATTCTCACCTGATGAGTGTCTCCGTCGATAACAACTACGACATCTTTCTTAGCCTTGCCTTGGACCTCTATCGCATCAAACCCAGCGAACTTGAGATAAGAGCCGAAGAAACCGCCCACGTTTGAGTCTATGATTGACCCTGTCAGCGGGGATATTGTGACGACTATGCTCTTTCCGCTGCCCGGATAGGTGCTTGTCCCGCCCAGAGGACCGCACGCTATACAGACTTCGTTCTCCGGGTCGCTCCACTTTGCAATCTTTCCCTTCGGGAGGCTGTTCCATAGAAGCCAGAGGTTGAACCCCTTGCCGCCTATGAAAGTGTCCCGCATCTTCTGGCTGACGGGCTTTTCAGTAATCTCGCTCGCAGAAAGGTTGACGTGCAATGTCCGCATGTTGTAGCCCTTGCTGATGGTAGTGGGCTTGTAATCGTGAGTCGCCAGGATTTTTTGACTTGCCATATCCGCTCCCGATGAATAATTTTCATACACCGACTATAAATAGTCTCAATTCTACTGCAACAGATTACTTCAGAAGCCTTGCCCCAACAGTGTCGATGCTAGAAGAGAAAGTCTTCCCGCGGTTGTTCCATTTTTTCAGTATGCTGATTACGTGATTCGATTCGTACTTGTTTACCAAAGCGAAAACTGTCTCTCCGAACAATGCCATGCTGGCGTTGTGAAAGCCGTTGCTGTCAAGCATGTACAGGCCATCTTGAACAGACTCTGTCAACAGGTGAGTTTGCTCAACGAATTTTCTTGATAGCCGCATGAAATTTTCGGCTGACGCATCGCTTGACAACTTTCTGACAAACCTGCCTCCGAGCTTGTTGATTCTAGCGGTGACTTCCGGGTCTGAAAGCATGTCCTTTGTGGATATGGGACCAACGGAGCTGCACACTACGCGCAAGTCATCGTCGAAAGGTATCTGTTCCACAAGGCCGATCCCAGGAGCGCCAGCCTTTGTGCGTATGCCTATCCCCCCGTTTCGCTGAGTGAGCACCGTGCCGAGTCCTGTCTTGTTTTCCACCTCTGCCCTGTGGGCGACCTGCCCCGCTTCGTCGCGTGTCAGGCCAATCCCCAGCAATTTGTCAAGTGCTATTGCGGAGCCCCACGCTCCAGCGCCACTGGCACCCATCCCGCAGCCTATCGGCACATCGCTTTCGTGATTTATCCTAATACTTAGATTGCCAAACCCCTTCCTCATTTCAATCATGTTTTTTACAACGCTCCTTGTCACGGTAGCCGAGTCGGTTTTGCCGTTGATGAAAATTTCAAGCTTGTCTGCAATTGGTTTTTCAACTACAACCTCGGTGGTAACGCCCTTTACAATTGATACGCTGGCACCTACAGAGCCGCACCGCAGGATATCATTGGAATTGGTGTGCATCCCGAAAAAACCTGTTATATGCCCCGGGCAGAAAGCCTTAGCTCGCAAGACGATTCACTCTCCTGTCGAAATTAAGAATGCCCTAAAGAAACTATATTTATGAGAATACTGGGCAAGGAAGCGGCTCCCATGTACCTGTGGGCAATACTCCTCTTGTCCCTTGTAGCTGTCTTAAAAAGTTACCAGTATGGGACTTTCCCGACCAACCTTGTGATTTCTGTTGCTGTCACTGAGGTGTTTGACATTCTGGTAAAAAGATACTATTCCAAGCAGGGTTGGGGCATATCCTACCAGGGAATCATCTCCGGACTTATAATCGGTTCCATAGCGCCGTTCAACAGCAGCCCTTTGGTGGTCATAGTTGGAGATGTTGTCGCAATACTCTCGAAGACGTTCATGCGCATAAGGGGCTTCCACATATTCAACCCAGCGACGTTCGGCCTTATAGTCTCGCTCTCGTTGTTTTCTCTGGGTGATGCATGGTGGGCGGCGGAAGGGTTAACTTATGGTGGAATGGTCATCGCGCTGACCCCGCTGCTGGCGATAGCAAATTACAGCGCCGGGAAACTGGGGGTGGCAATGCCATTCTTGGCGGTTATCGCGGCACTGATATACTCTACCAGATTCGCCGACCTCCTGGCTATTTCCTATTATTTCTACTTCGCGTTCATCATGGTTTCAGAGCCGAAGACATCCCCTTATGGTATAAAGCAACAGCTTGTGTTCGGGATAGGTGTGGCCATCCTCTCATTCCTGCTCACATCTTATGGTGCCAAATACCCGTTGTTTATCGCATTGTTGACCGGAAACCTGCTCTACTTCCTGTACAGAACCAACTTTCTCAAAGCCAAATGAACAAGCTACGTCCAGTCCTGCTTGACCGTGGGCTTGCCTTCCTTTCTCATCAGGTAGTTGTAGGCGCTAAGGTCGGCACACGCGCCTTCGCCTGTCGCGGTGGCTGTCTGCTTGTACGGCTTGCTTGTGACTTCTCCTGCTGCAAATATTCCCGGATGAGACGTCTCCGCATAATCGTTGGTTATTATCTCACCAGAACCGTTAAGCTTGACAAGGTGTTTCACCCATCCCGTGTTTTTCTCGTACCCAATCTCGATGAAGATGCTGTCCAGATCGAGTTCCCTTTTCGACTTCGTCGTTATGTTTTCTACCACCAAACCGTTCACCTTTTCTTTTCCCTTTATTTCAGCCGGTGTGCTGCCAAAAATCATCTCCACGTTCTTTGCACGCTTCAGTTTGTTGACGATTTCATCGTCTGCGCTCAGCCTGTCCTCGTTGTGTATGAGGTATATCTTCGATGAGAATTTTGTCAATAGTTCGGCCGCCTCCGCCGCCGGATTGCCGCCGCCCACCACCGCGACAACCTTTCCCCTCATCATAGGAGCGTCACACGTCTCGCACGTGTGTATGCCGCGCCCCACAAACTTGTCTTCGCCTGGCAGACCCATTTTCTTAGGGATTTTTCCTATCGCTAAGATGACTGTCCTGCCATCGTAGCTTTCCCCGTTTGACAGTGTTACCTTGTAGTGGTCTTCACCCAGCTTGTCCAACCTCTCAGCGCGTCCCATCACAAGCTCCGCGCCGAACCTAGTAGCCTGCTCGTCCATTGTCTGCATCAGCTTCGAACCGCTCAGTCCAGTATACCCCGGGTAATTTTCTTCATCCTCAGTCAGCAGATTCTGCCCGCCGATGTCAACGGAGATTATCAGTGTGCTAAGAAGTTTTCTCCTGGTGTAAATCGCGGCTGTCAGGCCGGCAGCGCCAGCACCTACAATTATGACATCATAAGTCGACTTTGGCTCGGTCTTGCCTTTCGCCATGCGGTCACATTTTTACTTTACAGCCTCTTCGGCCTTCTCCCTGCTCGGCATGCCTATGAACTTGAGCTTGTCGTCGATTATCGTCGCAGGGACGGACATTATGCCGAACTTTTCGACCAGCTTCATGCCCTCCTCGGATGTGGCGTCCACCGACTTGTAGTTGAAATCGTACTTCTTTTTCAACTCTTTCCACAGCCTGTCCACGCTGGGGCAGTAAGGGCAGTTCTCGGTCTTAACCATGACAACATTCTTCATAGCCGTTCCTTAAAGTTATTTATTAAAAACGTGTTTTAAATAGTTTAATTGGAAGGTGGACCGGTTGGTAGCTAGAATTGCATTGGTCATATCTGTAATCGCGCTGCTGTTGGCGTTCAGTTCTTTGTACATAAACATAAGCTCCGTGCAGAATGTGGTTGCGCCGCCCAAGATATCCCAGCCTGTGCAGGTATTCCCCAGCCCACAGTATGGTGCCAATTATACCAGCGTGTCGATATATGCTCCGGCCGTGGACAACGAGGGAAACGGGGTGGCGACCACGCTATCCGTGCAGCTGATTCCCGGCAGGGGTAGGATACTCACCAACATAAACAACCTTCTTTTCTGGGTGGACACGCAGCAGTCGATACAGACAGCCAAGAGTGTCGCTGAAAACCTGACCAAGGTCAACATGTCCAACATGGATGTCATCTATTCCATAGACACGAACGCCACCGTGATAGAGGGACCTTCGGCTGGGGGCGCACTGACAGTCGCCACAGTTGCGGCATTGAAAAACAAACCCCTCAACGCGTCCGTGATGATGACGGGCACTATAAACCCTGACGGCACGATTGGACCTGTGGGAGGGATCCTTGCAAAGGCAAAGGCCGCCAAGGACATAGGTGCCACGCTTTTCCTTGTTCCAGAGGGACAGGGCATACAGACTACTTACGTACCCAAACAGACATGCGAGCAGGTGGGTTCGTTCACACTATGCACGACGGAGTACGTCAAGCAGACTGTCGACACTAGGCAGACGATAGGAATACAGGTCGTTGAGGTTTCGAGTGTACAAGAAGCCCTGCAATACTTCCTTGTGAAGTGAAACCTGCAAGTCTTATAAACCAAAATCCAAAATTGTCTTTAGGATGATGCTGAAAACAGAGGTCCTCATAATCGGTGCCGGCCCCGGCGGGTACGTCGCCGCCATCCGTCTGGGAAGACTCGGGAAACAGGTTGTACTTGTCGAAAAGGACGGACTTGAGGGTCTGGGCGGCATCTGCATGAACCACGGATGCATACCATCGAAGGCGCTGATAACAGCATCCAGATTTTTTGACGACATGAAGAACGCTGGCGATATGGGGATTACCGTGTCCGGCCTGTCCGTCGACCCAGCCAAACTACAGGACTGGAAGAACGGGATACTAAAAAAGCTGAGATCGGGTGTAGACTTCCTGCTGAAGAAAAACAACGTGAGGTGGATAAAGGGCGAGGCACATTTTGAGTCGTCGAACAGTGTAAGGATAAACGGCAATCCTGAAATAGACTCCGTCGAGTTCGACCATGCTATAATAGCCACAGGCGCCGTGCCCAACTCCCTACAAGGACTGGATTTCGATGGCAAGTCCGTGATAAGTTACAACGAGGCTCTCGACCTGCGTGAGATACCAAAAGACTTCCTGGTAGTGGGCGGCGGTTACATAGGGGTGGAGATGGCGGCGTGCTATGCCAGGATGGGAAGCAATGTTAAGCTTGTGCACAGAGGGGAGCGCATCCTCAAGGAGAACGACGAGGATGTCGTGAATGTCGTCCAGAAGAAGATGCAAAAGGGTGGCGTGGACTTTGTCTTCAACGCGAATGTAATGGGTGTGGAAAGGGTTGGCGAGAGGTTAAAGGCGAAGATAAGCTCGAAGGAAAGAGGGGAGTTTGACATCGAAGTCGACAAGATACTTGTCGCTGTGGGCGTGAGTCCAAACTCTAAAAATATCGGCCTGGGAAACACCAAAGTCGCCGTCGACGGAAGCGGATCCATATCTGTGGACAAAAAGCTGCGCACTGCAGACCCCAGCATATTTGCAATAGGGGATGTCGCTACTAAACCGCTGCTTGCGCACAAGGCTTCAAGGGAGGCCAGGCTTGTCGCAGATACAATTGTGGGGAAAGAGCGGGTTTTTGACAATGCGTGCGTCCCATATGTAATTTTTTCAGACCCGGAAATCGCCGTGGCAGGCATAACGGAGAGCGAGGCAAGGCAGAAGGGCATCGAGATAAACGTTGGTAAGTTCCCATTCTCTGCACTAGGACGGGCGGTAGTCGAGGGCGAGACAGAAGGCTTTGTCAAGGTTGTGGAGGACAAAAACAGCGGCAAAGTGCTGGGAATTGCGATTGTGGGGTCTGCCGCTTCAAGCCTTGTGGGAGAGGCCGCGCTTGCCGTGGAGAACGGCCTTAAGACGGAAGACATCATGAAAACAATACACCCGCACCCGACTTTCCCCGAATCCATGCTGGAAGCTGCCGAGGCTGTGAGGAAAATGGCCGTACATATAGTGGAGTTCAAGGCATAGCCCTTTCTTAGTCAAGACAAGATTCTTAGAATGTCCTATTGGATTGGTTTTTCTCGACTTTTGGGCTATTAAGCACGTAAATAGGTTTACAAATGTACAACATCCCTTAAGGCTTCGCCAGAATGCTTCCAGCTATCGAAATCAGCGAACTGAACACCGGCTCTGCAAAGACAGCGAAGAGCAAGAGGAACAACACCGCCGCCAATATAGCAAGCTTGGAGTTGGTCGATACCTTCACTTCGTGCTTGGGTTCGTCGAGGAACATCCTCCTGACAATCCTGAAATAATAGTAAAGGGAGACCACGGCGAAGACAATGGCCGCCACAGCCAGCCACCAGAAGCCGCCCTTTATCGCCGCGGAGAAAAGGTAGAACTTGCTGAAGAACCCGGCAAGGGGAGGTATGCCTGCAAGCGAAGACATGAATATCAACAGGCCGAAACTGAGAAGGGGCTGTCTGCCGCCCAGCCCGCTATAGTCTTCCGCCTTCCTGATGCCCTGCGACTCTAGGACAGACACTATTATGAAAACGCCTGCCATGGCTATCGCGTGTGTGACAATTTGGAGCATGCCAGCAGCCAACCCCAGCGCTGTCGGCACCGCCATAGCTATGAGAATGTAGCCCGCCTGTCCTATGGTCGAATACGCGAACATCCTCTTCACGCTGCCTTGTGCGACGGCCACTATGTTTCCTACACCCATGGTGATTAGCGAGAGCACGGCAAACGGCCATATCCAGTATAACTTGACCAGGGGAAGGGTAAGGATGAATATCTTGAACAGAGCCACAAAACCGGCCTTCTTCGATACAGAAGCCAGCAATCCTGTAATGCCGCCTGGTGCACCCTCATAGACATCCGGTACCCAGAGATTGAATGGGAAGGCACCTATCTTGAAGGATAGCCCCGCACCGATAAACGCTATTGCTAGCAGCAGGGAAGGGGACATGCCTGTCACAGAAGATAGTATCGAGGCGAACCTTGTGCTGCCCGTCGCCCCGTAGAGGAGGGACATGCCGAACAGCAGCGCGCCAGCCGAGAAGATGCTCACCACAAAGAACTTGACCGATGCCTCAAGCCCTTCCTTGTCCCTGTTCGATGATATGAGAGGGTAGAATGATACGGAAGCCAGTTCCAGCCCGACAAAGAGACCTATCAAATCAACGGAATGTGACACCAGCATCGCCCCGGCCGTGGCGAAAAGTATGGATACATAGTATGCGAGCGATGTTTTGCGCGCCCCTCCGGAATGCAACACGACCAGCATGGCTACAGCAAGGAACAACACATCGAACACGAGCGATAGGCCGTCGATGCGGAACACATTGAAGAAGTCATAAGCCGGCAAGTAAAACTGGTATACGACGACCGCTAAAGAGGCTAACAGACCAATCAGCGCTATGTGCGGCAGGAATTTCCTAATGCCGTCTTTGAACGATGCAATCACCAGTGCGAATGCGAAAGCCGCTGTCACTAGTGGTGGAAACATACATTCACCTCACAAAGCCCAGTCCGGCTGGGAACGACTTTATCATGTCGATTAAAAATTGCGGATACAGACCGAAAAATAATATCAGTACTATCAGGATGGCGAACGGCAGGTACTCGGAGTAGTTCAGGTCCTTGGGCATGCCAGAAACCGACACCTCACCGAAGCATGTCTTCTGCAGCATCCATATCATGCCTGTAGCCAGGACTACCCCGCCGCCTATGGCAAACACCGTCAATGCGCCGTAGGAAAGGAATGAGCCTATGAATATTAGTATCTCCGAGGGGAAGCCAGTGGTGGAGGGCAGGCCGAAAGCGGCCAAGGAAGCGAACACAAGAATCCAGGCAATCCTCGGCACCAGCCTGAAAATCCCCGAAAACTCCCCGATTGTCCTCGTGCCCAGCTTTTCGTGGACAAACCCCGCTATCGAAAATCCCAGCGCCGCGACCAGCCCGTGGCTGAACATCTCATATATCGCCCCGTTGAACCCGGCCTGCGTCATTGTTGATATCCCGAGCAGCACCAGACCCATGTGCATAACGCTTGAGAAAGCGACCATCCTCTTAAGGTCCCTTTGCATTATAGCGACTATTGCCCCGTAGACTATGCTTACAACAGCAAATGCAGCGATGTACATAAACAGCGACGACGCAACCTGAGGAAACATGGTGTAAGGGAGGCGAATCAGGCCGTAAGCACCCATCTTCAGCAGTATGCCAGCCAGGATTATCGACACCGGAGTCGGCGCCTCCACATGCGCATCGGGAAGCCATGTATGGAACGGGAACACGGGCATCTTTATCACAAACGCCAAGAAGAACGCCGCGAACACCACCATGGCGAATGTCTGCGGGTAGACTGCGGCGGCAAGCTCCCTCATGTCAAACGTTGACAGGCCAGACTGCAGGTAGACCGCTAGTATCGACAGCAAGAGGACAAAGCTGGCGAACCCTGTATAGATTATGAACTTCATCGCGGCATACCTCCTGTTGGAGCCTCCCCATGCTAGTATGAGGAAGAACATCGCCACCACGACAAGGTCCCAGAAGATGTAGAACACGAGAAGGTCCACAGACATGAACACCCCGAGGAGGAGTGCCTCCAGTACGGCAAAAACGGCATAGTACAGCCTCAGGTTTTGGTGCACCAGGTGACTCGACACAAGCACGGCTACAAAGAAGAGTATTGCTGTCAGGACTACCATCGCAATGCCAAGGCCATCAACGCCCAGAATCACCGAAGAACCCAGCGACGGCAGCCACTGGTAGGTCTCCACGAACTGGTAGGACTTTACATTTGTACCGAAGTTGAGGACAGCGTAAGACGCAAGCAGCAGCACAAGAAGAGTCCCTGCTACAGATATCAAAAAAGCTCTTCTGCCAAAAATGTATGCCAGCGCAGCCGCCACCAGCGGTATAACAAGCATCAGGCCAAGCAACGCCATATCACAAGCCTCCCATCATCCTAAACACCTGTATCAAAACTATTATGAGAACCAGCCCTACAAAAATGCCCGCTACGTGGTTTTCTGCCAGTCCTGAGTATGCCCTCTTGAAGATGCCTGCTGTCCCTGTTGTCACGGGATGCAACATATTAACCGCACCGTCGACTATGTTCCTGTCGAACCAGTCCACGCCGCCGAACACAAGGTTGATTGCACTGGAAGCAAGCCGGTTGTACAAAACATCAATCCAATATTTGTTAGCAAACACCCTGTATACCAGTCCTGTCACAACACCATTTGAAAGCATTTCTGGTTTCATAATTCCTCTGTAAAAGACTGCATAGGAAATGGCTACCGCTGCGACAACTACCGCTGTTTCAGTCAAGGCAATTGGCATATTGACTGTTTCCGTGCCGCCGAAAAAAACTAGCACCGGCTGCGAGAATATGCCAGCCACCAACACACCAGCAAGAAGTATGAGTGCGGGCGCAAGCATGGCAAGAGGTATAGCTTTCCCATTTTCCTCTGATGCCAGAGACGCTCTATTTGAAATCTTTGAAAAGTTGCCTGCCGGCAGGAACAGCCATCTGGACATGTAGAGGGCACTCACAAACGACGTCAGCATGGTGAAAGCAAAGAAGACAGTGTTGTAAGAATACACCGAGCCGAGTATGCCGTCCTTGCCCCAGAAATCCGAAAGGGGCGGAAGTCCAGCCACACCAAGGGAGCCGATAAGCGCAATCAGAAAGAGCCCGCTGCCCGGCACAAAGAACACTTTCCTTATGTCCCTCTCCTCGTTGAACCTGTGAAGGACAATCCCTGCTATCATGAATATGGCAGCCTTGCTGAATGTCTGTGCAACAGAGTAGAGCATGCTAGCACCCAGATTGTTCATACCCAGCGCAAGAGTCATGAAGCCGAGCTGGCTGACAGTCGAAAAGGCAAGTATCCGCTTGATGTCCAGCTCTGAGAAGGCTATGGTGGCACCGACGAAAGCCGACAGAAGGCCGATAAGCGATATCGGGAAAAGCATGTTGGCCGCCCCGAACATGGGAAGCAGGCGGGCTATGACGAAAATGCCGGCCTTTACCATCGTCGCAGAGTGAAGCAGCGTGCTGACAGGTGTGGGGCCCTCCATCGCATCGCCAAGCCAGACGTGCAACGGGAACTGTGCGGACTTTGCAAACGCACCGACCAGCACAAGGGCAAGTGCGAGCACCAGGGAAGATGAGTACGCAGCATTTGCGTTCAGATAATTGAAGTCAAGACTGGGAAACATAGCGGAGAGAAGCGCGACGCCGCCAATCATGGAGATGTCACCCAGAAGGATTATTACGAAAGCCCTCTTTGCAGCGGCGGCCACACCTTTCTTGTCGTACCAGAAACCGATAAGCAGGTATGACGAAAGCCCGACAATCTCCCAGAAAATAAGCAAAGTCACGAAATTGCTGGAAAACACCAAGCCCAGCATGCTCCCGGCGAACAGGCTCATCTCGGCATAGAACCTTGGCAGGTCCTCCTTGCTGCTCATGTACGAGGAGTAAACGAAGACAAGCAGTGAGACGAATGAAACGAGCAGGGCGAACAACATGCTTATGTTGTCGACTGAAAAGCCGAACTGGAAGTTTATGTTGCCAAATGAAAGCCAGTTGAAGTTAATCTCGAACGGTTTTTTGAATTCCAGAAAGCCCATCGAAACTATCGCCAGCGACAACGCGGCCATGACAATCGCCAATATTGCCGAGTGCCTTCTAAGTGTCTTACCAAACAGAGCTAGAGCTACGAAAGCCGCGATGAACGGCGCTATTGAAAGATACACCGATTCAACTACCATTTCAACCTACCCAGCTTTGTCAAGTCTATGTCTCCTTCCTCCTTCAGCATGTAGAGGAAAAGGGCGAGAGCTATCACAGTGTCCGCTACGGAAAGCGTCCAGCCGAAAACCACGAAAACCTGCCCCTCGGCGTTGTTCACGGCGAGCGCGGAGAACGCAACGAAGTTTATTGACGCAGCTACCATAAGCACTTCGGCGCACATGAAGACGACGAGTATGTTCTTCCTAGAAAGCATGCCGTATCCAGCTATCGCGAACAGTGCTGTTGACAGCGCAATCACGTACTCAAGCGGTATCATTCCCTCTCCCCCTTCAAAAAGTAGACCGAAGATATGATCGACACGAAAAGTATCATCACAGAGGCCAGCAGCGCCATGCCGTAGCTGTCAACCGCCAACGTGCCCAGCGTGCCAACGCTGAAAGTAGCTATACTGGTTTGTCCGGATGAAGGTATAAACAGCATTACAACTATGAAAAACACAATCATCGCAATAAACCTCATACTCTTCAGCTCGTCTATGACAAAGTTCTCATCCCTGTGTTCGGAAAGCATAACCACCATTACAATCAGGACCGCCATGCCGCCTGTGAAAATAAGGACCTGCAGAAGGGCTATGAAAACCGCTCCGAGAATAGCCAGTATTCCGGACGAGAACAGGAAGAAAAGGGCCATATAGACGGCGCTGTGCATCATATTTTTCGACCTTATCATGAAAATCACTGACAGGAGGCTAAGTGCAGAGACTGCCGCGAATGAAACGATGTCTGCTTCCATCTAGGCGTCCCCTCCTGTGGTCTTCTTCGTTGGCAGGCGCTTGCCCTCCACAACGTCCTTGACATCGTCATACTTTACAAAGTCCACCTCGCTGTATTTGGCCGCGTCCAGGTCCAGAGGATGGAAAACCAGCTGTGGCTTCTTGTCGTTCGCGTTCTCGAAGCGCTTTGAAAACCTTATCGCCTTGGGGGACGTAGGGCATATCTCCTCGCAAAGGTTGCACCACATGCACGTCTCCAGGCTGACTGCGGGGTAGAGCAAGGGTTTGTTGATTTTAGGATTTCCGCCCTTGTCTACAGGCATCGAGACCATCTCTATGCACCTGGTGGGGCATATCCTAGAACACTGCTGGCATCCCACGCACAAATTGAAGTCCACTATGTGCCTGCCCTGCTTGAAATTTTCGGGCAGCCTTCCATAGAGGCTTTCCTTCGGGTACTCTATCACAGTGGGCTTTGCAAGCATGTTCTTCAGCGTCAGCACCAGTGGTTCGACAATGCCTCTCACATCCATAATATCCTCACCGCAATCGCAATCGCCAGATTCACCACAGCAAGTGGTATCATGTATTCCCATGCCATGCCCAGCAGCTGGTCAATCCTGAGCCTGGGGAAGGTAGCCCTCAGCCAGATGTAAAAGAATATTATCAAAGCGACCTTGAAAAATAGCCACACCTCGGAAGGTATTGCGAAACCCGCCAAGCTTGTCGGCCCGGCCCATCCGCCAAAGAAAAGAAACACCGACACGACGGACGTCGCAAGCATTATTCCGTACTCCGTCATGATGGTGAGAAGGTAGCGCACTCCAGAATACTCTGTCTTCCATCCGGCGACCAGCTCGTTGTCGGCAAAGGGCATGTCGAAAGGCAGCCTCTCGGCCGCGGCTATGGCCGACATCATGAAAAGGGCGAAACCTATGGGCTGCAGCAGGACAAACCAGACACCGTTTTGCTGTATTAGTGAGATATCGACTATGTTGAAGCTTCCCGTCAGGATGACGATGCCAACAACCGAGAGGATGAGCACCACCTCGTATGACATGAGCAAGGCGGCGTTGCGCAGCGCACCCATATATGGATATTTGCTGTTGGAGGACCAGCCAGCAAGGAGTATTATCATCGGTACGAGGGCGAGGAAGGCTATGGGAACGATGAGCGAGAAGGTCTGGTCCGCTATGTAGAACCTGCCAAGGGGCAGCAGCATTATAACCAGTACTGTGATCATGGCGAGGAACGCAGGAGACCATCTGAATATGACCGGACTCGCGCCATCGGGCACGGTGTCCTCCTTGCTCAGGAGCTTTATCATGTCCGCCGCCAGCACAAAGATGCCGAAAGGCCCGGGCTTTACCGGCCCGTAGCGGGAGTGGCTGCGCGCCATCAGCTTCCTTTCCGCATAGACCGTGACATACACATAGGCTACGAAAAGCACAAACGCGAAAACGGCGTAGGCTGCCACGAACATATAGTCCCTGAAGAATGCCGGTATGCCGAACATAGCAATCGCCGCGTCAATTACAGGGCCCAGTATTTTGTCATACACTCTCCATCACCTGTCAACCTCCCCGAAGACCGGATCCAGGCTTGCCACTATCGCAACGACATCCGCCAGCTTGTGCCCCACGAGTATCTTTGGCAGCGCGGCAACGTTGCAGAAGGATGGCGTCTTGTACCTCACCCTGTACGGCTTGTTGGTTCCGTCGCTTATCATGTACATGCATCCCTCGCCCTTTGCCTGCTCGTTCATTGAGAACGCCTCGCCTGCCGGGACTGGCTTTGTAAAGAAAAGTGCCTTCTGCCCTTCCACAGACCCTTCAGGTAACGCCTTGATTGCCTGCCTAGCAATCCCTATACTTTCCATCATCTCCCCCAACCTGACCTTGTATCTTGCAAACGAATCTCCCCCATTCTCCACAATCACATCAAAATCAATCTTACCATAGACAAGATAAGGTGCGTACTTTCTCGCATCCAGCTTCCATCCGCTGGCGCGCAGGCTAGGCCCGTGAAGGTCCCATTCCCTAGCATCCTTCTTGCTAACCGTCCCTACATCCTTCATCCTCATTGTGAAAAAGTCGCTCTCTATCATCCTGGGGTACATCTGGAACTTTTTCTCGAGATAGTCGAGCGCAGAGAGGCATCTGTCCGTCCACCCCTTCGGCAGGTCGTGCTTCAGGCCGCCGAACCTCAGGTAGTTGTGGAAAAGCCTTCCCCCAGTGACCTCCTCCATGACGGTGAGCACGGCCTCCCTTTCCCTGAAGCACCACATCCAAGAGGTGGTTTGTCCCATGTCCAGCTGGCTCGACCCTATCGCCACAAGATGGCTCGCTATCCTCTGAAGCTCGAGCAGGATGACCCGTATGTACTGCGCCCTTTCGGACGGCTCCACTCCCATCAGCTTCTCGACAGTCTGGACGAACATGTGCTCTGGATGCAGCCCGGAGACATAGTCCGCCCTGTTCACCAGCGGTATGCCCCACGCGTAAAACCTTCTCTCCAAAAGCTTCTCGATGCAGCGGTGCAGGTATCCTACGTGCGCCGACGCCCCGACTATGTCATCGCCCCTGATGCTCAGCAGCAGCCTCAAAACCCCGTGAGTGGACGGGTGCTGCGGCCCCATGTTCAACTCCACAGTCTTTTCCTTCGCAGCGGTCACTTTCCCTTCACCTCAGCTATTTTGTCCAGCTTGCCCTGGATGGACTTCATGTTGAAAACAGCCTTCTCATCTTGCCTCAGCATTGCGAGCTTCCAGTCTATCTGGTAGGGAGGCACGCCGCTAGTGTCATCTTTCCGCAACGGGTGTCCAATCCAATCGTCCTTCAGCACAACGCGCTTCAGGTCGGGATGACCCTTGAAATTTATTCCCAGCAGGTCGAACGCCTCCCTCTCCTGCCATTCGGCAGTGTCGTATACACTCGCAATTGACGGAACCTCGGGGGCGCCATCGCACTCCCCGCCTTCGTGACAGACATGCGCACCTGCGTCCCTTGCGACAACGACCTTAAGAACGACGAGTTGATTTTTTTCCGTAGACCAGAGATGGTAAACTACCGACATGCTTTTGTTTTGGATCATGTCCACGCCTGAGAGGCTTGCGAGATGGTCAAATCCTTTCTCATCCTTCAGATACTTGCACACATCGACTATCGATGATGCATCGACAGTGACAGTTTCTCCTTCCATTCCAACCGACTTGAACTTCTTCAGGTCATCAATCACATCATTTGGGATAACTAGCTTCTGTGCCATAAAAATCACAACAATGGATTGCCGGCCCTGTACCGAGCCATGCTGTCCTTCCTGATAATTCCTTGAAGCTTGATGAGCGCGTCCAACAGGTTCTCCGGGCGAGGCGGGCATCCCGGCACATAGATATCGACCGGGAGGAAACCGTCTATCCCCTTCTCCACGTTGTAGCCGTCCCAGAAAGGCCCGCCGCCACATTCGCACGCGCCCATCGCCACCACCCACTTGGGGTCGGCCATCTGCTCGTAGAGCCTTCTCAACCTGGGTTTCATCTTCTCGTTTATTGTTCCCGCGACAATCACGATGTCCGCATGCCTGGGCGAACCAGCGAAAAATAGTATGCCCCTTCTCTCGCAGTCTGTTCTGGGGGAGCCCATCGCCATCATCTCTATCGCGCAGCATGCCGTGCCGAACGTGAGGGGCCACATCGACCAGCTCCTTCCCCAGTTCTGGACGTTCTTTATCAGCCGCTCAAGCTTTCCCGCGATTATCATCTGTTACACCTTGACATTCCTCAGTTCTCTGTAAAAATACACCAGACCCAGCGAGAGAATCGCGAAAAGTGCGGACATGATTCCTATGGTCAGTAGGTTGGGGAAAGCGCTTATGGATACCGCAATCAACAGCACGAACGCTACAGAAACTTCGAATGCAAGATAGATCACTCCATACACGTAATAACCGAACCCCATGTTCCTTGCGGGGCTCGAAGGCATCTCGCCGCACTCGTAGGGAACCTTCTCCTCCTTGTCGGTTATGGTGGGGCGCAGAAGGCGCGCAACCGCGACCAGCACAAAGACAAAAAACAGGCTCATCCCTGAGAGCAGGACAAACGTGGATATGGGCTCGGCGATCGGCATCACTAATAATAATCTTATGAGGCTGCAAGAATTAAATATCCCGGAAAACGTCCAAGAACTGTCAGAAATATATCTTCGGAAACGAAACAGTAAGATAGCGGACTGATGCAGCTTATGCCAGAGGAGAAGGACTTGGGAAAGCTCCAGAACGTCGTCGAGGACAGGGACATCTGCATCGGCTGCGGCGCGTGCGTGGCCGCGTGCCCGTATCAGGCTTTCGAACTTGATTCCGAGGGAAAGGCTAGACTCATCTGGGACAAGTGCAGGGACGCCTTCGACTGCATACCTGTCTGCCCGGTGAGCTGCATATGGAAAACCACGGAAGCGCCCGAAGCCTCGAAGAAGAAGGACAAGTGGTTCAGGTTCTCCCAGCAGATGACGCCTGACGAAAAGAAGCGCTTCGAGGACTGGAAAACCAAGCAGAGCGTGACAGGAAACCCGGCATAGTGTGTTGATTATGGCGCAGCAAAGGTACGAGTACGAGGTGGAGATTGTAGATATCATACCCACTGCTGCAAACGCCAAGGTGTATGTTTTTGACCTGGCCGACAGGCCGTTCGATTACAGGACTGGGCAGTTCCTCCAAATTTACTTCGACCCAAAGGCCGTCCTGGAATATGCCGAGAAAAGGCTTGCAAAGGGAGAGCTGAAGCCGGAGGACATGGAAAGGATAAAGGTCAGGGCAAAGAAAAACTCCAGGGAATACTCGATATGCAACCCGCCGAGCAGGCAGGGGTACCTGGAAGTCATAGTGGAGAGTGTGGAGGGCGGCTCGTTCAGCCCATGGTTCGTGGACAACGCAAAAGTCGGAGACAGGGTCAAGATTGCCGGACCTCTTGGAAGGTTCTTTTTCGACGACAATAACAAGAAGGTGTGCCTCATGGCGGCGGGCAGCGGGATAGCAGCAATCACATGCATGATAAGGAACGTCGTGGACAAGGACCTCAACGGCGAGTTCGTGCTGATTTACAGCAGCAGGAGCAGGCAGCACATAAGCTACAGGCAGGAACTGGAGGAGATAGTCCGCGCCAGAAAGAACATACACGTCTTCCACACACTGACAAGGCTGAACGAGCACGAGAAACAGGTGTGGAAGGGCTACACCAGGAGGATAGACGCGGACATGGTGAAGGAATGCCTAGACAAGGTCGGCTTGAATCCAAGGGAGTGCCACTACTACCTGTGCGGTAGCCCCGCGTTCCTGAAGGCGGCGTGCAACCCCGTGTCTATGACAAACCCCGGCGAGCAGAAGGGGTGTCTGGACATGCTTGGGGTGGCGAAGGAGAGCATATCGACTGAGATATTCTAGCAATGCACCTTGGTATAAAAATACTTGCCACATAAAATGTATTCTATGATGCAGTTCTCCAGGCAGGAAGTGGCGGACATAGCGGTCGCGATAATCTTTCTGACAGTGATATTTTCGTTTAACCCGCTGCCGAACCCCGGCATAAACTTCTCGCTGCTGTTTCCCGCGTTCCTGGTGGTCGTCACGGCATTCCTGTTCCACGAGATGGCGCACAAGTACATGGGGATAAGGTACGGGTGCGAGGCATACTTCAAGCTCTGGCCGGAGGGGCTGTTCATCGGGCTCATAACCATGTTCCTGCCCTTCGTGAAGTTCGCGGCGCCGGGCGCCACGGTGATAAGCCCGAAACGGCACGCGAGGTGGATGTTCAGGGAGTCCAGGCTGACGATGCACGAGCTTGGCATGATAGGATTCATCGGCCCCGC
>CAYRSM010000010.1:0-26184 GCA_964427125.1 uncultured archaeon
CCCCTCGGCCTGCCCAAATCCCTGGCGAAGTCCATTATCTGCGCGGTTGACTTTATCCCGTCCTTTCCGGAGAAAAGCATTATCCTCGAGTATTTTTTCCATATCGAAAGCACTTCCTGCTCGCTAACCTTCTTTGCAAGCCTCACCTTCACGTGGTGGAGGTGCATCAGCGTTGTGGGCGCCTTGATTGCAACAGTCTCCAGCCTGAGGTCCGGTATTATCGTCTGCACGTCTGGCCCGTGGTGCGACGGGAGATCCAGCTCGGGCTCTATCGCGTTCATGGTGACCTTCTTCGTCTCGCCGGGATCGGCTGCCCTTCTGACCAGGAAAGCCTCGGCCTCCTGTACCCCGATTTCTTTGTAAAGAGACCATAGTGTACGGGTAAGGCCCGTCGTGTTGCATGAAACTACCCTTACATATTTTGCGCCGAGCGCCTTCTCATAGTTCGCATAAGCGTTGAACGACAGCCCAGTCAGCTCGTGCTCCTCGCCGCCCTGCCACACAGCCTTCACGCCGAACTTCTCGTACAGCTTCTTGTTCTGCGCGCCTATCTCCTCCGGGGTGCAGTCGATGATGACATCGACCTTGGACAACATGTCCTCTAGCGTTCCCTTCGACTCTATGCCGGACTTTTTGAACTTCTCGACGTCGCCCGAGCAATAAAGGTCCATCTTCTTGTGGTGCACTGCAATCCTTGCCCTGTAGTCCGGCTCGACCTTCGCGACCCCGACGAGCTTCATGTCGTCCTGCTTCGCCACTGCCTCGGCTACGCGCTTGCCTATCACGCCGTAGCCGTTCACGCCCACCCTTATCATTGTCAACCACTCAGCATGTGCTGCCTGCGTATGTATGAAATGAAGTGGAGTGTTCTTATTATTTCTTTCACCATAAATTTCATCTCAGTAGTAGTCGTTCGCCATCATGGCCATTAGGTTGTTCTCGTGCTCGCTGGAATATTTCCTGAAAAGAGGAAATGTTATCTTGCAGTCCCTGATGTGTCTCCTGATTTCCTTCAGTTTTGCTTTGTTCTCCATATCAATAGTACCTTTCGCTAAATAGTATATGCATAGGGATTTGCATAATCTTTATATGTACATATTGCTCTATGTAAAGTAGGGTCAAAATGAAGCACAGGACATCAATAGAATTCCCGGCCGACCTTTGGAAGCAGCTTTCATCGACGATACCCGAGAGGAAAAAGTCAACTTTCATTATTGAAGCAATAAAGGACAAGCTGAGGAAGGAATCGAAGAAGGTTTTGATTCTGTGCGGGGGCGAAGGGACAATGATGAGGCCGCTCACGCTCTCGACTCCGAAGCCGATGCTGCCGATGGGCTACAAGCCGATGCTTGAGCACACGATATCTTACTTCAAGGATCAGGGTCTGGACAGTTTTGTCTTGGCGATAGGGTACCTCGGCGAGCAGATAATAAAGTATTTCGGGGACGGCTCCGCCTTCGGGGTGAACATAGAATATTCTCCGGAGCACAAGGCGCTGGGCACCGCGGGCGCGATAAAGAACGCGGAGAAGTTCATGAACTCGACTTTTGTGATGATGTTCGGCGACACGATATTCCGCGACCTTAGCATAAGCGAGGTCCTGCAGTTCCACAGGGAGAAGAAATCGCTCGCCACTCTGGTGACTACAAAAGTTGGCAATGTAAAGAGATTTGGTGTTGTTGAATCGGACAAGGAGGGAAAGGTCACAGGGTTTTTGGAAAAGCCAAAGTACAGCAACGCGGGCTGGATAAACGCGGGCATGTATGTCTTCGAGCCGCAGATTTTCGACTACATGAAGCCTGGGGATAAGACCTCAATGGAGAGCGACGTGTTCCCGAGGCTGGTCGAGGAGGGGAAGCTCTTCGCCTACAAGTACGGCGGCTACTGGGCGGACATAGGCATGCCAGAGGACTATGAGAAGGCGGTGAAGGACTTTTTCGCAAAGGGCAGGTGAATGGGAATGAAGGACACGGACATCAGGAACGTGCAGGTGCTCCTGATAGCGGGCGGGATGGGCGAGAGGCTGAGGCACAGGACTCACGACGAGCTTCCGAAGGCTTTGCTTGCGCTGGACGGAAAGCCCATAATAGACTACTGCATCGAGATGTTCACGCGGCACGGGTTCAAGGACTTCTCCTTCCTTCTGGGCCACGGCGGCGACAAGCTCAAGGAGTACATAGGCGACGGCAAGAGGTTCGGAATCAATGCGAAGTTTTCAATCGAGCACGAGAAGCTGGGCAAGGCGGGAGCGCTGAAGTACGCGCTTGATAATAATGTCATCGACAGGACGAGGCCGTGCATCATAACGTACCCCGATGATTTGATTTTGAACAAGGACTTTCCCAAACAGCTTGTCAGAAGACATGAATTGGGCAGGGAGAAGGGATGCCTCGCCACAGTGGTGAGGGTGAACAAGACACAGTACAGGTACGGGGTTGTGAAGACGGACGACGAGGGTTTTGTGATAAGCTTCGAGGAGAAGCCGTTCGTGATGATGCCCGCCAACGTCGCGATTTATGTTCTGGAGCCGGAGGTCTACGGCATAATAGACAAGCACGTCGACCTGGAGAAGAAGCCGATAGACTTCGAGGACGTGGTCGTGCCCGAGCTTGTGAGGAGGCGCGTCCTCTACAGCTTCACCATGCCCTACGAGAGCTGGATACCGATAAACGAGGAGAAGGAGTTCAGGCAGGCAGAGAAGGCTGTCAGCGAGGGGAATCCGTTCAACTGAGCGTTTAGTTATATGTTCTTCTTGCCACATTCAAAATAAGATTTAATAAATTCAATTAGTCATTAGCATACTATGAAAGAACCCTTCAAATTCATCGATTTGTTTGCGGGAATTGGTGGCATAAGAATTCCGTTTGAGGAACTGGGAGGTTCTTGTGCTTTTTCATCCGAATGGGACAAATCTGCGCAAGAAATGTATTTTGCCAATTTCGGTGATATGCCTTACGGAGACATAACCAAAATTTCAACTGAAGAAATACCCCATCACGATGTTCTATTGGCTGGCTTTCCCTGTCAACCTTTTAGCATAATAGGCAAAGGACTGGGTTTTGCTGACACAAGAGGAACACTGTTTTTTGAAATTGAAAGAATCTTGAGAGACAAGATGCCTGAGGCTTTTTTGTTGGAAAATGTGAAACGACTCGCAAGCCACAATAAAGGAAGAACCTTTAATGAAATCTTGATAAAGCTTAGAAAATTGGGGTACCATGTCCATTGGAAAGTGTTGAATGCACTGGATTACGGGTTGCCTCAAAAAAGGGAAAGAGTCATCATTGTTGGTTTCAGGAGGAATTGCCCATTTAGTTTTCCAGAACCCTGCAGTGAAAGAACAAGCTTGAACGATATTATAGAAGATCATTCCAAAGTAGATAAAAAATTTTTTGCATCAGAAAATATTGTAAAAAAAAGGATGGGAAAAATAAATGGAAGGTCTGTCCCAAAACCGTCTATTTGGCACGAAAACAAGGGGGGCGATATCGGGATACATGATTTCTCATGCGCTTTGAGGGCGGGTGCCTCGCACAATTATTTGCTAGTTGACGGAATAAGACGGCTCACCCCAAGGGAAATGCTGTCGCTTCAAGGGTTTCCGAGGGATTTTAAAATAGCTGTTTCTGACAGCGAGGTAAGAAAGCTTGCAGGAAACAGCGTTCCCGTTCCTATGATAAGGGCAGTCGCCAGGAACATGATTAAGGCGATGGCTACGCAGCAGCTTTCCCAGACTATAACTGTTATAAACGGGTCAAAACAGACCAGATTAATGGCGATGGCATGAAAAGCAAAATAGCATTGGACAAGATAATAAGAAAAAGTCGAGTACATCTTTACAAACCTATACAAATAGCGGAGATTCTGTATCATCACAGGACAGATAAAAACGTTAGTCCTCTGGATTTGGAGTCTTATCGTAATGTAAGCAAACGATGGAGAGACGAAGTTACAAAGCTGCTGGTAGGAAGAGTCTCCACATCTTCGCAAAAGTTCCAAGATAACATTTTTGAAGCAAATGCTATGCCGCCTTCTTTGCTGAATGAACTCGCGCAATATAACGCTAAAACAAAGGGCGTGGTCGAAAATTACATCTACCATCAGCTATTTAGCCGTCTCACAATGGTATTTGAGGCATTTACATACGTAGACAAGTCAACAACTGAAACTTTTGACTTGAATAAGTTCTTGTCGCTTTTCAGTGAAAAACCTGGTCTGAAAAGGAGCGTCGATAAAGCATACGAGATAACTGTGTACGCATTATTTAGCACTATCGTTAGGGCTCTTCAAGTTGAGGTTAGCCTGTCAATTAAAAATGCCGACAAGTCTATTTTATCAGATTTTGACAAATTTGTGCAAGTTGTTTTGGGGCTCTCAAAGAGCAAAAAGCAGGTTACAATCCCTGCAAAACTATTCAGAGTGGGTGTCACAAATGCGGCAGATAGAGGATTAGATATGTGGGCCAATTTCGGCCCTGCTGTGCAAGTCAAACACATATCGTTATCGGAAGAGCTTGCAGAAGATGTTTCTGACAATCTTTCTGCCGACAAAATCGTGCTGGTTTGCTTGGACGGAGAAGCCGAAATGATAAACAAGATAATGAATCAGTTGCCATTCGGCTCACGGATACAAGGAATAATAACGTTGTCTGACTTGAAGCATTGGTATAAACTGTGCTTATCAAAGAAATACAACAAAATTTTGGGAAAGCAACTGCTTTCTGATTTGAAGAGAGAATTCGCTAACGAATTCCCGTCCACGTCGGCAATCGAGCCGTTTCTTAAGAAAAGAGGGTACTCGGCTGGAAAACTTGAAGGCGAGTGGAAGATTCTAGAATCTGATTGATTTACGAATTTTATTGACGGTTTTCTCCGGGGCTTTCAGCTCATGCTCCCATATTCTGATAACCACGAAACCGTCTTTCTTTAAAACTTTCGATACGCTTTTTCGCCTTTCAACATTCCTAGTGATTTTAGGTAGCCAATAGTCCCTTCGAGTAGACGGTTCCTGAAATGCTTCGGACATTTATGCCAAAAACAGCCATCTACGAAAACTACAATGTCGTTTCCTATTAGGAAATCAGGTCTTCCTGCAAGCCTCGGATACCTTTTGTATTTTATACCTTCTTTCTTAAGCAAAGACTCAAATAAGTTTTCGACTTTGGTGCGGGTAGATTTTACCCTGCTCATTATCCAGCTGCGCTTTTCCTTCGTAAAGACATCCGCCATAAATTAAGGTGATAAGACCGTTTTAAAATGATGAGCTCGGCCAATCGATTGGTTGGTTACGCAGTCCCTGTGAAAAATTTCGCTTAAAAGTCATTGATTTAATGTGACATTGGGCAGTATGATTATAGGAATTTTGATGTTGAGGGAAGTATAATAATTTGAAATTTTATTCATGACTTCTACGGGTGCATTTTCAAATTCCTGGATGCTTATGCCATTGTTGGCAATATATTCTGTAATATTGATTACGGATTCCAGTGCTTTAGAACTCGTTTCAACCAATGCTGTTCGCAAAAGCCAATGAGACTCTGTTAAAGCCGCCGAAATGCATGCGCCGCATTTGAAGGCAAATGCCTGTATGCCACTAGCACGGTAAAGCACACCTACACTCTGATAAGTTACGTCCGCAAAAGCTGTAAAATAGATTATCGATACTTCTGCTCCAAAAATAGTAGAGTTGGCATAAAAATTATTTAATGAGGATTCGCTATAGTTTTCTTTCAGATTTTTGGCAGCTCTGATGAGGTTATTGTAGTTTCCTACCAAGGGCGCGTATTCTGTTACAACTTTGGAGAATTTGTCCCAGCCGCGTTGGGTTGAATCTAGTCTTGGCATGTCTAAACCTGTTTTTTCTTCAAGAATCTTGGCTGCATAGTTTGCATAATCCGCAAAAGTCTTGTAGCCATCAGGGTTGAACGAATTTTCATCAAGAAGAGGAAGTGTTGACAGGCTTTCTGCGGCAAGATAGACAGTGTCATTGACATTCTTAGTAACATTGCCGATTGCATAGTCTGACAGGATAGGGTTTCCAGTTATTGTCGGAGGTTTGGGCGTGGTTGTCGTGCAACCTGTAAGCACTACGACTGCGATTAAAAATAGCAAAGCAAATTTTGATTTCATACGATTGATTACTGCTAAAGATCAATATAAAGCTTTTGGCGTTTTCCTCAGCCTGAGGATTTTCGTGTTTTTGGACGAGTTGCACAAACTTAGTAAAATTGTTACGATGTCAGAATGCTCCCTAGGGGATTTGAACCCCTGTATCTTGGCTTTCGCTCTCAAGCTCGAGAAGCTCGAATCCTTAACCGGGCTAGACGAAGGGAGCCTTGTTAAATTTTAGTATGCGGGAAAGCTTAATTAAGCTTATGGAACTGAAGACGGTGAGGATAGAGTTGCCCAAGGACACACAATTAATTTTGATTCAGGCACACTTCATTAAGGTAGTGGAAGATGCCGCGGAATGTTTGGTCAACTGCGTCCCGATTATAAAGTTCGGCCTCGGCTTCTGTGAATCTAGCGGCCCCTGCCTGGTTAGGCACACCGGCAACGACGCGGAGCTGGACAAGCTGGCGGCAGACCTGGCGCTGAAGCTCTCCGCCGGCCACAGCATGATAATCCTGATAAAGAACGCCTTCCCGATAAACGTCCTGCCAAGGCTCAAGGAGGTTCCGGAGATAGCGAACATCTACTGCGCGACTGCCAACCCCGTGGATGTAATCATAGCCGAGACCGAGCAGGGCAGGGGCATACTCGGCGTTGTGGACGGGATGAAGTCGAAGGGCATAGAGACGGAGAAGGACATGCAGGACAGGATGGTGTTCCTGAGGAAGATAGGGTACAAGTTCTGATTCGTTGTCGGCTTTTAAAAGCCTATCCCCGACATTTTATTCATGATTGACCCGCAGCTCAAGAGGCAATTGTACGAGATAGAGCATTCCGACATGGGGATTCAGGAGCAGCTGGACTTGAGCATGGTCCTCCTTGGAGAAAAGCGCGCCACCCTGGTTTCGTACAAGCACAAGGACCTTGTGGAAAATCTTTGCGGAATATATTCAAAAGAGGTGCCCGGGAAAATCTATCTTGATAGGGGGAGAGTCGGGTACGAACATCTTCCGGAAGAGGTCGTGGAGACTGTAGCCGGTTGCATCCCGCCTGACGACAAGATATGCGGCGTGAAGTGCGCCCTTCTGGTATCAAACAGCTCGTACATGCTGCAGGAGGGCTATTCCTGGCACGAGTACGGGAAAAAGGCGGGAAAACTTTCTGAAGCTGAGAGAGAAAAAAGGCACGAGGGGCTCGGCAGGGTGTTCGGATACCCGCAATGCTGCATAGAAGATTTTATAGAGGGAAAGCGCTTGAAGCGTCCGTCGTATAAGGAGTTCAAAAAGAAGATGCGTGACATGCCGGCGAAGCAGCAGTTTTTCCTGGACATCGCCTCGCATGTGCCGTGCAGCACAGGTTGTTCGGACACTCTGGAGATTGGCAGGAAGAGGTCGCGGATCCTGTCAGTGTATGCGCCAAACCTTTACAGAAGGTCAAAGTCACAGACGGACAGAGCGGTGAGTAAATCGTTCCTGAAAATCGCAAGGAAGATGGCTTACAGGTCATAGGTTCTGAGCGCTGTGCGTTGGCTCGACCTGGAATCACTTTCCCTTGAAGTATTTCTTCATCGGCTCCCAGTAGAAGTCGATCCACCCCCGCCTGTAAGAGTCAGACTGCTCAGCCGGGACCTTGGAGTGCACCATAGACAGTTCAGTCCCCTCGCCCTTCTTCTTCAGCCTGAACTCGACAATCGAGGGTGGGTAATCCGGCCATTCTGTCGTCTTCCACTCCTGCACTATCCTCTTTCCCCTTTCCAGCTCAAGGTTCTTTCCGAAGATGTAGCCGCCCCAGGTTGAGAATTTTCCGCCGATTTTGTTGCTGATTACAGCCTTTGCTCCGGTGAATGCAGAATGCTTTTTGCCGTCCATGAGCGCATCGTAGACTTCTTCTGGCTTGGCCGGGATTAGAACCGTCTGCTTTATGGTCGTTGTCTTGCCTGCCGCCATAAGTCAAGATTTGTCTTTTGTTTTTAAATTACGCCTGATTATCGTACAGATTTTTCCTGTACCAGTCCAGTGTCAGAAGGACATTGTCAAAGCTCTTGCCTTCCGTGGGCTTCACATCATCCCTGTTGATGATGTAAATCGGCTTCTTCATCGCGAACGCTATCCCAAAGTCGAACTTGCTGCCCTCGCTGGAACTGTTCCAATAGACATGCACCTCGTCGGCCTCTTCTATAGCCCTCCTGTTCTGCATGCAGATGCTTATCCCTATTGCGTCTTTCTGGTTGGTGTCTCTCGGAGGATAGTGCACCTTGTAGCCCCTTCCCTCCAGGTCGGCAACGTACAAGTCCAGATAGTTCCTCTCCTCGTCAGTCATGTTCCTGACAGGGCAGATTACGAATGCATTCCTCATAACAAAGGATGCTCGGGGAAAGGATTAATCCTTTGGCCATTCAATGGTTCTTATGAAGCTTCCGGGTTTTGTCTACAGGAATTCCCTGGTGATAGGCATAGTTGCGATGGTTCTCATAATAATCGCCACCCTTGCCCAGGGCGGCTCGCTGTTGCAGAAGACGCTCTTCTTGATAGGCGCTCCCGTGCTGGGACTGACTGCCTGGACCAACAAGCAGAAGATGTTCATTGTGCTGCAGATAGTCGTGTCGCTGGGCGCCGTGCTTGCATTCTTCTCGGGCGTCCCTCAGGAGGCGCGATACGCGGTAATCGTAGGCGGCGGGGTAGTCGGTATGGCGTACCTGACAAAGACAAACTATTCGAGGGAGGATGCATGGTGGCCCCTGGGAGGTCTTGGTCTTTTGGTACTTGCCGCTGGCTTGGCGACAGATGCGGCGGCTAATCCGTTGATGTTCAACTCTCTTCTTGCGGCTGGCGGAATCATTGTCGCGCTTTATTCTGCCATCGGATTTTTCCATCTCAAGGTCAGGATAGCCGCAATCTTCCTGGTGCTGAACATAATCTTCGTCATAAACCCCGCTCTGATAATCCTATCGCAAGTCGTGAAGCCTTGAACACACTTTTTATCTGTAGTCAAACAGTTTCCCAGATGTGTCATACGTATGACATCACTTGATACACGTGTATCATTTTCCCCATTCAGGTTTTTGTGAAACGTTTCACATTTTGTTATTGCATTAACGAACCCTGCAATATGTTCCTAAATGAAAATGTGCAGAATGTAGAACGAGATTGCCGCCACGATTGCGCTAGCAGGTATCGTAAGCACCCAAGCCGTTATTATGTTCCTAGCTACTCCCCAGCGCACCGTCCTGGAGTTGTGGGTCGCGCCCACGCCCATTATGGACGCTGTTATCGCGTGTGTCGTGCTGACAGGTATGCCCAGAGATGCCATGTTCGCCAGCACCACGCCTCCGGCAGTCTCCGCGCAGAACCCCTGGTAAGGCTTCAGGTCCGTTATCCTGTGCGCCATCGTCTTGACTATTCTCCATCCGCCGAGGAAAGTCCCCAACGCTATCGAGATTTGAGCCGCCAGTATGACCCAGATCGGGACGCTGAATGTGGAGAGCGCACCCCCGGCCACTAGCAAGACTGTTATCACGCCCATGGTCTTCTGCGCGTCGTTTGTGCCGTGGTTGACCGAGTAGAAAAAGGCTGAGAAAAGCTGGATGCGCCGCGAGTGCCTGTTTATCTTGTGCGGGTCAGCCCTCCTTATCAGCCGTATCACCAGTGCAGCAAAGGCGAACGCCGCGACGAACCCCAGCAGCGGCGACACTATCATGAAGGCGACGACCTTTCCCAGCCCGGCCAGGACGATGTAGTTGCCGCCCACAGCAGCGAGCGACGCCCCGACCAGACCGCCTATGAGCGCGTGGCTGCTTGACGTCGGGAGGCCGCGCCACCATGTTATGACGTCCCAAGCTATCGAACCGACGACCGCCGCCAGTATCATGACCACGAAGTCCTGCATGGGGAGCACCCTCTGTATCTCCGCGGTGTCTATTATCCCCTTCCCTATCGTGGCCGCCACCGCGGTGCTGAAGAAGAGCGGCCCTATGAGGTTTCCCACCGCCGCCATCCCCACGGCCTGCAGGGGAGTGAGGACCTTTGTCGCTATCACGGTCGAGATGGCATTGGCGGAGTCGTGGAACCCGTTGAGGAAGTCGAAGAACAGCGAAATCAGGATTGTAAGCATTATCAGCTCGAGCATGCGGCTCAGCCTTGCTTCAGCACTATGTCGTTTATCGCAAAAGCCACATCCTCGCACCTGTCGGTCACCGTCTCAAGGAACTCGTACATCTCCTTCAGCTTCATAATCTCCACGGGGTCCTTCCCCCTGAACAGCTTCTCCAATGATTCGTCAAGGAGGTCGTCGCCGTGGTTCTCCAGGGTGTGTATCTCTATGCACCTCTTCGCTATCTCCTTCTGGTCTATCTTCTCTATGTGCGACATCGCGTTGTCTATCTCCGACACGCACTTCCTGATAAGTATCGCAAAATCCTCCATCACGGGGGTGGGTCTGACCCTGAACAGCCACATCCTGTTCGCCACAGTGTACATCAGGTCGATGACGTCGTCGTAGTTTGACACAAGCCTCGTCATATCCTCGTGGTCCATGGGCGTTATGAAGCTCGTGTTCAGCTTCTCGTAAATTTCGTGCACTATGCCGTCCCCGATGCTCTCCATCTCCTTCAGCTTGTCCTTCCTCTCCTCCATCTTCTTCGCGTCGAAGTTCTTTATCATGTCCAGCAGGAGCTCCGAGCCGGCCACGACGTTCTTGGACTGCCTTGCAAACAGCTCGAAGAAGACCTTGTCCTGAGGAATTATCCACTCCTTGAAACCCATGTATACCTGATGTAATTATGGCAGGGATTGTTTAAAAGGAAAAAGAGCGGCTGACGGACATAGTAAAGTTCCCCTACTCTCGTAGAGTACAGCTTACTACAACGGGAGGTTTAACTTCTGTGTTCGAACGGGAACAGGTGTTTCCCTCCCTTTTTGGCCCGTCAACCAAATAACTATAGGGCAGTTCGGGTTTAAAAAGGTTTTCGCGCCTTTGCCGAGACTGTGTTCAGGAAAGAACCTAAATCCCCCCGAGGAGATTCGAACTCCCAACCACTCGCTGTCTGTGTGAGCAAATCCTGACTGAGAAATGCCATTGCAAATCTCTACAGGCGAGTGCTCTACCATTGCTCTCCTTGTCGATTTAAGCTACAGGGGGCTGTCTAGTAATAGTTTGCCTGTCATACATTAAAATGTTTTTCTCCCAGGCATCTTTCAATTTCGGGTAGAAGTATCTGGAACCCTTGTACAATTTTCCATACAGTCTCATGCTGGCAACTATGGGAATGGTGGTGCGCCAAACATTCGACTTGGACTTCGAAGGATTGTGCGTCTTGATTTTCATTTTGGCCAGTATTGAGATTATGTCGGTCAGAAATTCCTTGGATGACGAATATATGCCGACGCCTTCGGTCCCAGCGCCGCCATCACCGTCTATTATGCCTCTGAGCAAGTCCGGGAAAAACTTGTGACCCCAAAATATCTTCGGCACCCTTATCTTGCTGGATTTTTTGCCGGCGGGCATTTGGAACTCGTTCATTAGAAATTCCGTCAAAATCTTAGACGAAACGATTATTTCGTAGTTTGTCGGCTTGTTGAAGCCGTATTTTCTGGGTCTGATCAAAGGCGTGTAGCCGAACAATTCTTTTATCAGTCGTATAATAATTTTCTTTTCGTCTTCGTAGCTAGTGTACAATTTGACCGCAAAATCGCCCTTCATTTTGTTTTGCCTGTCCAGTGTGTGTTTGTGGACAATGTGGCCGTCCGTCAGAACAAGCCCAACGAAATATGACAACTCCCTGGTCAATGCTTCCGGCAGACGCACTTTTTGCATCGGCTTCACATCGTACCCGGCACACCGCAAAGCATTTGCCCAAGTACCAAAGACTTTTCTAGCGGCCATATAAAGAGAACCAACTTCGTATTTGCTAGGCCTGCGGCCCAACTTCTGGTGGAACTCCTGTATCTTTTCCAACACCTTTTCCTTTGTCCACACATTGTTCATGAGAAATTATATTTATACTGGTTACCCTTATAGCTAAGGCGGGTAAGCTTGATGTATTTTTGCGAGAAAATAAACTAGCGATTGGTTTACCTTACCTCTACCATGTTGGAGAACTTTGTGGTCTTCCTGCCGCCCGCGCCCACGAAGCTGACCTTGACCTCGGGCAGGTTCAGCGTGCCGAGTATCTCCATGACGGGCTTTATCCTGTAGGTGAGCACCCTGGTCTCCCTCGGCTTTATGGCGTCCATCCTCCAAGTAAGCTCGGTCCCGTCCGTGAGTTTCCTTGTGAGCGGCCTCAGCGTCTCGAACCTCTCCTCGAGCTTCGCCACAGCGGGCACCTTGTCCCTGACCACGATGTCCCTGACCTCCCTGTAGCCCCTGTTCTTCACCTCCACGGAGACAGCAACCTCCTTGTCCTTGGCGAGCGGACCCTTCAGGTAGTAGCTCTTTACCGCAGCCAGGGAGTAGAAATTCAGATAAATCACATACAGCGCTATCGCCGCGACTATGGCTATGGTCCACGGGTTCACGAAGTTTATCCTGTAGCTCACCAGGAAGTCCTCCCCGGGCTTTAGCTGGGGCACCTGCCACGAGTACACCGTGTTGCCGCTGATGTAGCTTGTGCTGGAAGGCCCGGTCGCCGGCTCGAAGAAGACGCTGAGATAGCTCGGCACGGACTTGTTGTAAAAGAAGGAATCGGACGCGATGTTGCCGTCGTTGGTTATTGTGGTCATGGTCCTCTTCAGCACGACGTAGTTGCTCTCGGCCTCGGACGTGACAACGTTCTTAACCTCGTTGACCTTAAGGCTGGTGGACTTTGAGTCTATTATCCTGCCGCCGTTCTTCAGCACCATGTCGACGTCGTAAGTGCCGGGCGCCGCGTGCCTGTCGAAGGTGTAGTTCACCGCGTACTCCCTGCCGCTCATTGACGGGAGGAAGATAGTGTTGTCAATGCTCTTGACGAGGCTGCCGTCCTTCGATATGGCCACAGTGAGGACGCTGTCCGTTATCGCCGACGGGACCAGGTTCTCCACGCCTGTCGTTATGGTGGCCGTGTCTCCGGGGTTGAGCTCGAACTTGTCAGCCTTCATCGAATTTATGCAGACGCTGTACCCCACCACCTGCAGGTTGAAGTTCTGCGTGCTGCTTATGCTCTTGTTGTTCACCGATGTGGCGGAGACAGTGAAACCTATGAGCGATCCGGCGGTGCAGTTAGGCACCGAGAAAAATATCTGGGTCGTCGCAGTCGAATGCGGGGACACCAGCAGGAGGCTGGTCGGCTGTATTATGTTCAGTCCGCTCCATGAGCTGGGGAAAAGTGACACCGAAAACACGTCGGACGCGTCCTGGTTGTTGGCGATCGTGAGAGTGACAGAGTCCGAACCGCCCGCGGTGATTGCCATGGTCGACTTATCGACCGACATCGTCACTCCGTTGGCCGCCAGCGATGCTGACGACAGCATCAGCACCGAAAAAGCGAGCACCAGTGGGAGAAACAGGCTGTTCTTCATAGGTACTATTTGGCGTAGCGACGTATTAAAAATTTAACCCCGGCTGGGCGGAGCCGCAAACAGGCGAGTTTGCCGCCGCCGGCGGGGCTTTTGGCAACCCTTAAATACCTTACGCCCACTACAAGTATTCAGGTCAAACGAGGAACAGCAGGCTGCACTCGGCTTTTAGGGCAGCCGCACAATGGTGGTACTATACTATGGCAGAGCTTCAACAATCGGCCAAAAGTCTGGTGGAAAGGTATCTTGAATGGTCAAAGTCTAGGCAGAAGCCGGAGGGCGTCCGGACAGTCCACGTCGACGAGGTGGCGACGGCGGTGGCGTCTTTCTACGAGAAGATAAGGGGTGTGATAAACTGGCGCGAGGAGCACCTCCTGATAAAGTCGGCCATAGAGAGGATGCTGAGGAGGAGGGTGATGCTCAAGAAGCAGGAGGAAAAGATAGCGGAGCCCCTTGTGCTGGACATAGTCCGCGGAGGGTACTTTCCCAACGACACCATCCCCGAGGCGAAGATAGTCGAGGTCCAGAATGCGGTCGACAAGTACGTCTTTATCATGGACAACGCCCCGCGCCCGAGGAACGACGGCGAGAGGAACAGCCTTTCCAGGTGGCTGCTTAGCGTCGCGGCCTGCGAGGTCGAGGAGATACTCGACCCTCCCATACGCGAGGAGGCCCTGATGGAATACATGGAGGGGTTCATGAGGGACAGGATGCGCCTGAACGAGGGGGAGCACGCGATAATGAAAATTGGCGATGAGGCGAAGGACACGCAGATCTTCATAGCCGTCAGGAAGACGCTTTTCAAGCTGGACGCACCGACCATAACGCTGTACCTTCTGAAGAGGCGGTACAAGGACTGGTCCGGCCTTTCGGGTGCCGGCCTTGAGGAGGTTGCAAAAAACATCTACACGATACGCAACGATATCGAAGGGGAACTGAAACATCCCCTGGCCGAGAAATTCTACAGGGTCTGCGAGAAATACGACGCCGCCTACCTGGTGCTGTCGGACATCATATCGAAAAACCCGGCCGGGGCGCAGAAGATACTGGAAGACCCGGAGGCCCTGAAGGGGGCGGTGAACCAGGTGTACCAGGAGAGATCCAAGAAGGTGAAGAGGAGGATGAGGAGGGCGGCGATTTACAGCACGCTGTCGATATTCCTCAGCAAGGTGTTCCTGTTTTTGGCGCTGGAGATACCCGTCGACAAGTACATCACGGGGCAGTTCAGCGAGGCCGCCCTCGGAGTGAACCTGCTTGTGCCGCCGATGCTGATGCTCCTGCTCGTCGTGACGGCCATCGCGCCCAGAAAGTCGAACTTGGGAAGGGTCACGGACGAGATTGTGAAGATAGTCTACCCGGAGAAAAAGAAGGAGGCGTACGACATAAACGTGCCAAAGAAGAAGGGGCTGGCGCTGATGGCCTTTGTCAACGTGGCGTACGTCCTGACATACTTGGTTACATTCGGGGCTATCGCATTGGTGCTCAGCGCATTCGGCTTCGGGGTGATGTCGATAACCATCTTCCTGATATTCTTCTGCCTGATAACCTTCGCCGGCGTCAGGATAAGGCGCAGGGCGAAGGAGCTGGAGATCGAGGAGGAGAAGAAGGCCGGGCTCCTGGGCAGCCTCTGGGACTGGTTCGTCCTGCCGATAGTGATGGGCGGCAAGTGGCTGTATGACGAGTGGGAGAGGCACAACGCACTGGTCGTCGTATTCAACTCCCTGATAGACATGCCTTTCCAGACGTTCGTGGAGTTCCTGGAGCAGTGGAGGTACTTCCTGAAGGAGAAAAAGGAGGAGTTGCACTAGCAGTTTCCGTCAAGCCGGCAAAACGATTTAATCTTTAAGACAGACTCTATATTTAGTGGGAATGGCCGAGGACGACAAGAAGAAAAAGGAGCCCATAGAGGACAGGGACTATCTTTACAGGCTGAGGAACGAGCAGAGGGACCTCGTCATGGGCGAGATGAAGAAGGAGCAGATAGAGGTCGGCACGAGGATACAGCAGGAGCAGAAGAAGTACGAGGAGGCGAAGGCCGAAGTGGGCGCGGCCAGGACCAAGAGGAGGTTCAAGAAGCTCCTGATAGCGGTCGCGGTCATACTGATAATATTCCTGCTCTACTACCTGAACCAGCAGGGCTACTTCGGCAAGGCTCTGAGCTACATACCGCCGGCCAACCTGACGAAGTAGAAAAAACAAAAACATCGTTTCTGATTAGGCATGTTCTGAGAGCAAATGATACATATGTATCAAATGCTGTTATACGTATAACACTGCAAAAAAAGTTGCTGTAAGCTTTTGAAAGCGGAAACAAGTTGTCTTCTTGCATCATTCGAATCATGTGCAATTTGTCTCATATGAGACACGATATCGAGTCAAATTGTCACACGTGTGACATAGTTGAAAAATAAACTATTGTTCATTCAATGCGTGTCTGGTCTTACGGCGTCCTCTCAAGCACCGCTGTCAGTCTGGATCTTTTCTTTCCCCGCATTATCGTCAGCTGGATCTTCGTGCTGGGCTTGCTCGCCTTCAAAACATCCTGCAGGTCTTGGATGCCGGCTACCTTCCTTCCGTCCAATTCTATGATGATGTCACCCCGCTCAATTCCCGCCTTTTCGGCCGGTCCTCTAGGCTCCACGGACGTCACGATTACACCGCTCTCCACAGGAAGCTCATAGTGCTCGGCCAGGTCCTTGTTTATGCCGAACCCGCTCACCCCGAGCCACGCCCCCCTCCGTGCGCCGTGGGTCATTATGTCGCTGGTGCATTCCTTCGCCTCGTTTATCGGTATGGCGAACCCTATCCCCTGCGCGAACGGTATGATTGCGGTGTTTATCGCGATGGCCTTCCCCTGCGTGTCTATGAGGGGGCCGCCGCTGTTTCCTGGGTTGATTGCCGCGTCGGTCTGTATGAGGTTTGTAAAACTGCCCTCCTCGGAGTTGATTGTCCTGTTCAGCGCGCTGATTACGCCGGACGTGACCGTAGGGCCTCCTGCAAGGCCGAACGGGTTGCCTATCGCGAAGACCCTCTGACCCACCTTGAGTCCGCTTGAATCCCCCAGCTCGGCCACAGTTAGGTTCTTGGCGTCTATCTTTATGATTGCCGAATCGGTGCTCCTGCACGTGCCGACAAGTTTGCCCTTGAAAATCCTCCCGTCGGCCAGCGTGACGGCTATCTTCTCGGCCTGCTCTATGACGTGGCTGTTTGTCAGTATGTCGCCCTTGTCGTCCAGTATTAAGCCGGAACCCATCCCCCTCACGGGGACCGTCCTGTAGAAGATGTCGTGGAAGACCATGAGCGTGTTTATGTTTACGACGCTCTTCGTGACCCTTCCTATCATCTCGACTATCTGGTCTTCATCCACGAAAAATATTTCGCGTTTGGGTAATATATTGCCTGTGAAACATCCGAGTTTGCAGTTTCTAAATTAAGTTGTGATATTGGAAATAGTGTCATTCTGCGGTAACAAACAATTTAAATGCTTTTTGGTGCATAAACAAGTAAGGCGAAATGGATGAGGCAGAAGATAAAAAATGCCATAGGGAGCGCAATCGATTCGTTGGCCGATATCTCAGATTCGACTCGTCTGGCGGATCACTTGTATTTCCTATCGAGATTCTACCTTAATACCGGCATCGACATCGGCGACTTCCATAGCGGAAAATGCCCTGTAACAGGGGATACGTTTTGGCGCACCGACACAATTGAAATCCCATACGCTACTAATGGCGGGATAACAGTCTCGAAAAGGGCGCTTGAAGTGCTGCCAGTGGAAGACGTTGCAAAAAAGGTGTATGAACTTGGACAGTGCATACCTCAGAGGCTGCCGTTGCCAAACATGTATTCAGTCGAAGAAATAACTGGGCTGATTCGTGCAGGAAAATATGCTGGCAAGGACACGGAGTGGCTATCGCTTCATTTGCCTCGGCCTAAAAATGAAAAACTCTTAAGAATGAAAATGGCCGCCTCAGAGCCTACAGCAGCATACATAATGTAAGCAGTTTGATCAGTTTTGTTATTCCATTTTCGTAGCGTTACGCATAAGGAACATTTACCATCCGTGCTCGCTGTAGAAAACGCCCTTGAGTACGCACCCTATCGCCTGCCTCACGTAGGGTATCGTGTTGCTTGGAAGATTTCCGAGGTCGAACCAGCTAAGGTCAGAGCACTTTTCCGGCTCCATGTTCTTCGGCCCGCCTTCCCATTTTTTTGCAGTCAGGAAAAAATCCATCCGCTCCAGTTCTTTAGACTGTTTTCTGTGAATCACATGGACAACTTTGAGGTTCTCCGGTATGATTGTGATGTCCGCTTCCTCCTTTGCCTCCCTCGCCATAGCCTGCACGACGGTCTCGTTCCCGTCGAGGTGGCCCGCGACAACGCTATATTTCCCATCCTCGAATCCTGTGTTGGCGCGCCTGAGCATCAGAATCTTCCCGCCCTTCACAAGTATCAGGTGGACAGTCGGTATCACCTTGAACCTTTCCTTTTTCATAAAACACCAGTAGGCTGTTTTAGATTAAAAAGATTTCCCAACGACTTGTACAGTTCACATGGGTAAAAAATTAGTCTAGTAGAGTATCTTTTGACGTGTAAGCCGCCGAAATCGGCGCGGTGCTTGTTTGCGGGCCCGCGTTCAGAATTTTTGGTACGTATGTATAAAGACGTACTTCTTCAATGCAATAAAGTTTCATGGTGCATCTGCGATAAATGTAAGACGTCTTACATGCCAATCTAGGTCAGGTTTGTGAGAAATTGCCAACCCGAAAAATGTTGGCGACAATTGTAAACGAAGGGCATAAACTTTAGACTGCTGTAAATTGACAATTTCTGTCGTTCAAAACCTCTTTTGCATGCACACAGTCTTGTACAGGACAGTCCAGCCCAGCTTCTTGTAGAATCTGACCACGCCATAATTTCCCTCTTCAACGAACAGCGTCGCGGTATGCACTCCCCTCAGTCTCAGCCTTCTTTCTGCTTCATTCATCAACAGCGTTCCCAGTCTTTTATTCCTGTAATCGGGGTGGATGCAAAGGTGGTAGACAAAGGAAGCCCACGGGTCGAATATCACAAAAACGACCCCGACCAATTTTTTACCGTCCTCTAAAATTACTATGGACTGCGGATCGTGTCGTATCTTCTTTCTGAAAAGGGCTCTCCTGTCCAACGGACTGAAATAAAGCCCGGAAAGTTCAAGCAAATTTTTTACCCTTTGAAAGTCGGCATCGCTGTAGTTGCGCACCCGCATAATTACAATGTGGTCGGGTGTTATTAAGAATATTTTTCAGAATGGCGTCTATATCTCCAGTTCCTTTGTGAACCTTGCCAGGTTTTCGATGCCCCCTGTCGAACTTGCTGGGAAAGGAAAACACAATTGTCCAAATCTTTGGCGTGCAGATTATTCTTTAACACACACGCTAATCAAGACCGTTGCATCAGGTACATTTGCGCTTACCTTGACACTTTGGCAAAGCTGGGCGTGAGAATCAGTATGTCCTCATCGACCCCGACTATGTCGCCGTTGTTCGCGGCTATGGTCTTCTTGAGCCTCTCGACACTCCTCTTCAGCTCGTTGATGTCCTTCTGCCTGATGTCCTTTATCCTCAGGAATACGACATTGCCGTCCCTGACGAGGTTCTGTATCCTCTCTGTGTCGGCGAACTCCTTAAGCTCCTCTATCCTGATCTTCATGTTGTTGCGGTCCGATGCGGTCTCGCTGACTTCTACGTAGCTTTCTTCCTCTGGCTTCTTTTCCTTGTTCTCAAACACGGCCACTTGAATTACCTGATTGTCTATTTGTTTTTGGTGCTTTTATTCCTTTCCTCTTCCAGAAGGCTCACGAGGTTCCATATCTGCGTCCTGGTGTAGAGGGGCATGTTCGGGTCGTTTATGACGGAGTCGAGGTCGTTTATCACGCTGCTTATCTTCACTTCCATGCTCGCCTGTTTTGATGAGAGCATGTCCTTCGAGCCCTGTATGACCGCCTTTATGTTCTTGGGCACGGTCCTGTCGTTCAGTATCACTTCGAGTATGTCCATAACCCTTTTCAGCTGCACACTACCACCGTCGTTCAGCGGGAGCTGCGCCGATTCCTCCAGCATCTTCTCCTTGAGATTTTTCTTGAGCTGAGAATCGAAGCTTATCATGGCGCCCACCTAAGTATTACTTTGGAATAATCTTTATAAATACATCCGAGGGTTTTGCGAGTATTCCCAAACTAAAAAAACCGAAGCCCTGCCTAGCCCTTCATCATTCCCTTGAGCCTGGCCTGTATGTCCTTCAGCTTCTCCTTCAGCTTCAGCTCCACTGCGTCCATGGACTTTAGCCTTATTCCCAAGTCTTCCTTGCTCTCGCCTAGCTCCTTCTTCAGCTCCTCGACGGGCTTGTTTATCATTATGCTGCCCACGACCTTGAAGGCCGACGCCTGTTTTGTCGCGCCAAGCTCCTCAAGGGCCCTGTCCACCTCCATGGACTGTAGCTTGAAGTTCTCCTTCTGTATCAGCACGTTCTGCATCTGCTGCTGGTAGCCCTGGAACTGGATTAAAAGCTCCTTCGCCTCGTCCGACAATTCCTCCGGCATGATTCTCATATAGACTGTTGTTTTGGCAGGTTTTAAATGGCAACGGTCGCTCGTGGTCTCAAGCCTTAATAAGGTTAAAATCACACTACTTATCAGTGGTGATAGTATGTCGGAAGCCATGATGTACACGCTGAGGGACGTGCCTTCCAGACTTGAACCTATCGCCGAAATCGTTTTGGGAGAGGGAAGCAAGGCAGGTTTCTACGAGTTTGAGCTGGAGAGGACGTGCGGAGTGTCCTCATTAGCGCTTTATGTCAACGACGACAACAGGGTAAGGTTGCACGCCGGAATGAAATGCCTTAGCTACCTTCAGGACAATCGTAATGTCTGGTCAGAGCTTGCAGATAGCATCGTAGAGGAGCTGCTTGGTCACGAGAAAAACGGGCATCTTATAGACGGACCCCTCAGTTCCAGAAGCATGCACCACAGGATGGAAAGGATAAGGTTTGACACCGCCTCGGAAGAGGCTTACATGATATTCGAAAGGCAGGCCAACCTGAACGAACTCTGCCTGGACAGGGAGACGACTGCCGGCTTGGGTGGGGAGGCAGCCACCGATGCGTTGTCACACAAAATAGCTGTGAAGCTTTGGAGCAAGGCAGTCTACACGCCGGCGCGTTACATCGAATATCTTGTCAGGCATGATGAATTGAAGTCACTGTGCGCATCGCGTTCTTTTGTACAAAAGCTGGCGAAGCAGAATGGGATAGAGGAAAAGGTCAAATCAGTTTCGTATGCGGAAAACCATAGCGACGGAGAAAATACAAAAAAAATAATCAGTGAATGGATTACAATGTATTTGGACGATGTCTATCCTTGGTTAAAAGACGGCTTCAAGGGAAAGTGGTCGATGAGGTGCTGGCGATAGACAAAGAGTATAGGGAAAGAAAGACGCATCATGATGATGAGAAATCCCAAGGCACCCCGACAAACAGTCTATAGGATGTAGGTGAATGAAACATGGACGATGCAGAAATGGCAATGCTTCTGGAGCACTACGAGAGAAATGTGTTGGAGTCCCCCTTGGAGGCCAGCCCAAAAATTGGGGCACTTGAGAATATGCTCGAGACCGACCCTGAAAATTTCAGGAAGACCATAGTCGAAGGCATGAACAACTACAAACACCTTGTAAAGGAAGTGTACGATTCCGACATAGAAGGCGCGATGTTCGTCTTTGACGAGGACTTTTCGATCTTGGGCATCAAAGTCGAGGACGACAAGCATATTCCAATGATGGAAAAGGTGAACGCGGGCGCAGCACTGGGAGGCACTCTGCTGAAGAAAAGCTTCAACGAAGGCTCCCATCTTTACGGGATAAACGTGGTGTTTTTCAGCGGTCTTGCAAATTACAAGCACGAAAGGTCGCACGTCCGTCACGGTGAGCTTGGTGTCCCGACAAACAACATTCTCGAGTGCGAACCGTCCACGGCTATGGATTTTGTGAAGAGCCGCTACGCCATCGCGGAGATATTCATGCTCGGCGAGATACTCGCATACGATGGGAGGATGAGCTCCGGCGAAAGGACCCGCTACCCGAAGGAATACGCCAATGCCGTGACCGAGGAATTGGACGGTTGCGACATCATTTCCCTGCTGGGGAGCGACAAAACCAGTTTCAAAAGCGAGTTGTCGGTTTATTTTGCAAAGCGGTTCGACAAGGCGATAGAAGCTCACAATTCACTCAAGGATTGTGCCGACAAGGATATTTTGGAGAGGATAGTAATCAGCTGTGGCCCAGCCAAGGCGGAGTTATCGACAGGAGAATACGTACAGCCGTTCGACGAGATTGCTATGTGGGCAGAACACAAGGACAAACTGTTGCCTAGATTGGAAAAGAATGCCTACGCCACGCTGCAGTAGCCATAGCCGCACTCCGGGCAGCTCCAGCACCCTTCCTTGAACACCAGGCTCCTGCCGTCGTTGGGGCACTTTTTGCCGCCGTTCATCTCCCTCTCCTTCTTCACGACAAACTTCTCCTCCGGCGCCGCCTCCGCCGCGCCCTCCTTCTTCGGAACGGCCAGCACCTGCTGCTTCAGCGAAGTGTCCCTGTACACGGTGACGTCCTTGCACTTTAGCTCGTAGGCTAGGAGGTAGCTCTTCTTCATGTCCTCGACGGTGGCCTCCGCCGGGAAGTTGTTCGTCTTTGAGACCGACGAATCGACCCACTTTTGTATGGCGGCCAGCGCCTTTATGTGGTCGTCGGGCTTCATGTCCATGGCCACGACAAACACCCTCTTCAGCTTGTCGGGTACGTACCTTATCTTCTGAATGCTCCCCCTGTTGTCGCTTATCGCCTTTATGAGCTCCTCGTCGTAGAGCCCCTCGTTCCTCATCGCGTCCTCGAAGACAGGGTCGATGTAGTAAAAGCTCCCCACCTTCACGTTCTTCTCGAAGACCAGGCTGAACATCGGCTCTATGCCGCTGCTCGCGCCGGCCAGCATGCTTATGCTTCCTGTCGGCGCTATGACTGTGGTGAACCCGTTCCTTATGCCGGACGCCTTCACCCTCTCCGCGACCTCGTCCCAGTTGAAGTGCCAGCTCTTCTTGTCCGAGAAACCGGCGAACGGCATCTTGCCCTCTGGGAAGAAGCTCTTCTCGAAGAACGGCAGCGGCCCCCTCTCCTTCGCCAGCTCAATGGACGTGAGCTTCGAATAATAGTTTATGAACTCCATCAGCCTCTCCAGGAACACCCTGCCCTCGTCGGAGCTGTAGGTGAGCTTGAGTTCGAAGAGCAGGTCCGCCAGTCCCATCACGCCCAGCCCTATCTTCCTTGTGTTGAGGGTCATCTCCTCTATCTCGGGGAGCGGGTACTTGTTGACGTCGATGACATTGTCGAGGAACCTTGTGGCGAGAATCACCGTGTCCCTGAGCGCGTCCCAGTCCAGGATTTTCCCGCCGTCCTTCCTTTCCTTTACGAACGACCATACGTTTATGCTGCCGAGGTTGCACGACTCGTTCGGATACAATAATACTTCTCCACAATTATGCACCACTATGCCGTTGGCTATGAAAGAGTGCGTGAGCGGCTCCTGTATGTCCCACACTTCCCTCTTGCCAGCATATTCCACAGATTTCACGCCATCCAGGAATCTTTCCCCGTAGAAGTCAAACGCCGCCAGATAGTCAGACTTGTCAATGTTCCTTTTCTGTATGAACGACACTACCTTCAGGAACTTTGGAAGATTGTCCTTGCTGATGTTCAACTCGTAATTTTTGCCCGATGTCTCATAAAATCTTGTATCCCCGTTCTTGGCAGCGTAGCTGAAAACTTTCGGCTTTGTGGATCTGTCATAAATGGATGATTTTACGCCTAGGTTCAGCAGCAGCAACTGCACCTGCTTGAGCAGCTTCGGAGAACTTGAATTTAGTCTAACATAGTTTCTGCTCTCACTCCCTGTGCCTATCGTGCCATCGGAGCTGAACAGACCGACCAAGAAGGCCAGCACAACGTCTTTGGGGGCTTTGAGCAACGAAGATGGGACTTCCCTTTCGCACGGATTATAACCTAGTTTGACAAAGAAGTCTACGATGCGGCTGCTGTTCGACCTTATTTGCGAACACCCGTTTGGATACTTTGACGGCTTTATGGTTCTGTTGCAGTAGCGTTCGAAGACAGGCTGTATAATCCTTCTCGCCTCTTCGTCTTCTGGCGCGAACACAAACCCGACAGTCCTCCCCTTCTTTTCAACAAAGCCATCCCCGACCAGCCACCCCAAAATCAACCCGAGTTCCTTCGTCCATTCCTTTGGCAGGTTTAGCATGTACTTTCTGCCATTGCCGCCGGTATATTCGTTGACAACATCAAACGGCAGCTTCCTATCCTCGCAGAACTTTCCTTCCCCGGATTGTACGTAGACATGGTCGTCAGATGTCAGCTCGCCGAGCGGCTTCCACCCATTGCTGGTCATTATTCTGTGGTCTGGCGTCGCAATCAACTCGTATCCTGCGTTTGTAGTCAGCTTGAATGTCTCTTTAAGGCCAGTCCTCATTATGTTCGCCGGCTTTACAAACTCTGTGCCTAATTGTAAAAGCTGCTGACCATGATTGCAGTCCATAAGCCTAGCATCCACCGCTATGCAGTCCGATGAAATTGAATCTATCCTCTCCAAACCGTTTCCTGTGCTGACCAACGTGTCTGATGCGACACAAGGGTTAGTCGCTACAATCGGTCCCAGGCTTTTCAGGAAAGGATTGTACTCGTTGACATGGTCGTAGAATATCACGCCCGGCTCGGCCGACTCCCAAGCCTGGTAGCACAGCCTGTCGAAGAGCTCCCTCGGGTCGATGTAGCTTATCACCTGCTTCGTCCTCGGGCTCACGAGAGGATAGGGCTTTCCCTTCTTCCAGTAGTCCCAAAAGTCGGGGTGAACAAGCACCGATATGTTGAAGTTCCTTAGAGCCTTGTTTCCCTCCTTCGCCCTGATGAACTTCTCGATGTCAGGGTGGTTGATGTTGAGGATGCCCATGTTCGCGCCGCGCCTGATGCTCCCCTGCTTTATCACCTCGGTCATGGAGTCGAAGAGCTGCATGAACGAGACGGGACCCGAAGCTATGCCGTGAGTGGACTTTACATAGTCCCCCTCGTGCCTTATGCCGGAAAAATTGTAGCCGACTCCCCCTCCCGCCTTGAAGATTACCGACGCCTTTTTCAGAGTGTCCATTATGCTGTCGATGGAGTCCTCTATCTCTAAAACAAAGCACGCCGATCCTTGCCCGAGCGGGTTGCCGAAATTCGCTATGGCCGGCGTGTTCGGCAGGAACTTTTTGAACACCATCAGGTTGAAATAATCGTCCATCTTCTTCTCGTGCTGGCCGAACTCGCCCCCCTTTACCATGTCGAAGAACTTTGTCCAGCTCACCTTCATCTTCCTGTCCCTGTTGAACCTGTCGTAGAGCCTCTTCATGGCCTCGAGGTGGTACCTGTTCAGCCTGTACTTTCCCACGGAGACCTTGCCGTCCTGCTCGGCGTTGTTGAGCTCCTCGTCGGGGTGGCGCATGCTTCCCCTGCTCCTATCGAACACCCTCTCGTCGAGGAATATCTCAGCCAGGCCCACGTGCACTGCCACCCTGGTGAAAAGCTCCTTCGGCGTCTCCATGAGCTTGCCCGTTTCGTCCTTCCTCAGGTACCTCGCCTTCAAAACCCTGAGCGCGTTCGTGTCGAACTGCTTGTCGACCTCGTCGACTGTCTCCTTTTCGAGTATCCTCATCTTCTCCAGCCTTATCTCGGCCCTCTTCTGCCTGTAGAGGATGTACGCCTTTGCGACGCGGGCATAGTCGCTGTCTATGAGGACCCTTTCTACGACGTCCTGTATCTCCTCGACGTGCGGAGTCTTTTTCTTTCCGAACTTCTTGTTGAGTATCGTCACGACCTTGTCGGCAAGTTTCTTCGCCTTTTTGCCGTCGCGCTCGCCGGTGGCCCTGAACGCCTTCTCGATGGCGTTGATTATCTTGCTCTGGTCGAAGCCGACGACGGAACCGTCACGCTTGGTGACTTGAGAAATAAGCGACCTCATACATATTCACATTCTGCGTCCTTCTTAAAAAGATTTGTATTGTTCAAAGTATGGTTTCGCGATGTTTTTTGCAAAAATAATATTATAGAAACCGGTTCGATTTTCGTAAATGCTGGAAAAATTTTGCGAGGCATCGCGCAGTGCGGAGTCACACAATGCGCCAAAGCAACCGGCGATTCGGCTTGCCGTGCAAATCTATTTATTACCCCCGCCGCAAATTAGGATTATGTGTATAGCCGGTAAAACGGGGGGGGCTTGGACGGTTCCGCCGGAAACCCCGCGGTGCTGTAAATTGTTTTCTTCTTAGGTTTGGAAACAGGGAGTCTTTGTTAAAGGGCGTGGCATGGCTTGTCGTCTCGCTTCTCGCAATCACCATAATGGTCTACGGCGGGCAGCTGATTGTAAGGAACGGCCAGATAATCATGGGAGGAAACCTCGACCTGAACTCGTCGAACTCCATCGTGTCGGGGCAGTGGCTCAACGCGACAAAC
>CAYRSM010000011.1:0-12138 GCA_964427125.1 uncultured archaeon
CCGGGGTGCTGTTGTACAGGTAGCTGCCCGAGGATGTCCAGCCTCCCCCGCCCGAAGACAGGGAGCTCTGGCACACGCCACCGAGGCATATCTGACCTGTCACGTTTGCCGTGCCCACGACATCCAATGCGTTTATCGGGCTGGTCGTGTTGATGCCCACGTTGCCGCCTGTGTCGACCGTCAGCCTGTCGGTGTTGTTGGTGTACAGCCTGAACTGGTGGAGGCTGCTCGTGCCGATGCTCGCGCCGGCGTTGCCGCCCAGCAATGTCCCGACAAACAGCCCCGCATTCACGGTCCCGTTGCTTGCGTTGAGAAGTGTGTTCGAGCCTGAACGGAACAGGTTGAACAGCGACACAAGCAGGGAGGTGCCAACGCCCAGATTGCCGGATGTCATGACGTTATAGCCGCCCATGTTCAGGTTGGTGTCGATCCAAATCGACGACAGCGGATGCCCCGGGTTTATCGGAGTGGTTCCCGTGTCGGCCAGGGACACGAAAGGGAGCGACAAAAGCGCGATCGAAAAGGCCGAGGCCGCAAGAAGCGTGTTTGACGCGCAAGATTTGCGGAGAGCGCGTACAAGCCCCCCCCCCGTTTTACGACCAGCGTTGCGCATAATCCTAATTTGCGGCGGGGATAATAAATATGTTCGCCGGCCGACTGTCCGGTTGTTGCGTCTCATTTCTTGATTTCCAAACCGGAATAGATTCGCTTTATCCTCTTTATGCCGCCGAACTTTACCAGCTTCTCGTAGACCTCCTTGGGCACGAGCATCTTCCAGCAGGCGTCGTTTTTCGCAATCATCTCCCTGATTTTTGTGGCCATGATTATGTCGTCTCCGTCCCTTACCAGCTCGGGCTCGACCACTTTGTACTGTGCAGCTTCAAACAGCTCCTTTACGACGGGGTTGTTGGTGTACACCGCATCCACGCCTTCCACGCCGTTTTCCTTCAGTGTGCTCTCGACATGCCCGACCCACTTCGGGTTGTTGTTTATGTCAGGTATGAAAATTATCCTGTATTTTAGCCCGCTGTGCTTAACCAGCACCGTCTCAAGCATCTCCCTCCTTTCCTCCGCGGTGAAGGGGTTCTTGTCGGTGTTCGACTCCTGAGAGCTCCCCACGCCTATGACTATCTCGTCAAAGCCGTCCTTTTTGATTCGCATTATGGAGCTGAGATGCCCCACATGAAAGGGCTGGAACCTTCCGATGAAAAGCGCCCTCATAACCTAAAGTTAAAGCCTTTTACCTTAAGTAATTGATAGTATGGAGATTCCGAGGGAGCTCGAGCTGGACTGGGAGAAGGCCATAGAGTACGGCGTGTCATGGCTCAGGGATTATTTCGACTATGCAAAAATCGGGACAGCTGTGATCGGCGTGTCCGGCGGCAGCGACTCCGCGCTCACCGCTTATCTGACAGCCAAGGCAATAGGGAAGGAGAATGTAATCGGCGTGATGATGCCGGAGGATGACGTGACACCTACTGAAGACATAAAGGATGCGGAGGAAGTCATAGAATCCCTTGGCGTAAGGAAGGTCTACGCGGACATAACGGGGATAGTCAGGCATTTTTCAGAAAAGGACCCCGACTTGGCAAAGCCCGGGAACAGGATGGCATACGCCAACGTCAAGGCGAGGGTGAGGATGACGCTTCTCTACAAGGAGGCTAACAAGCGCAACGGGCTTGTGGTGGGGACCGACGACAGGAGCGAGCACATAATGGGGTACTTCACAAAGTACGGCGACGGTGCAGTGGACTTGAACGCGCCGAGCTACCTGTACAAGACGCAGGTGAGGAAGCTGCTGGAGTACATCTCCGAAAAGGAGAAGATGCCGGTGATGAAAAGGATAGCCGAGAAGAAGCCGTCGCCTAGGCTGTGGAAGGGCCACTCCGCGGAAGACGAACTCGGCATCGACTACAAAACGCTGGATGTTGTGATGTTTTACCTGAAGGATTCGAGAGCCAGTCTTGGTGACGTAGAAATTGCGAAAAAACTCGGGATCAGCGAACGCGCTGTGCACGATATCAAAAAAAGGGAACTTGCCAACGAGCACAAGCGCAGGATGCCCCCATCGCCAGCTGCAAGTCGGCGTCTCTTCGCCAACCTGAAGTAAGCTCTTTTAAAGTTTGCTGTCAAGTTTAAATCGTGGAACAATGAAGGTGAAACTTGTCAGCAAGGGCGACTACAAGGAACTCGAAAGGCTGTACAGGGAGTTCGAAGTGTCCGACGACGGGGACATCTGCATAGCTGTCGGCGGCGACGGCACATTTGTAAAAGCTTCAAGGGAATACGACGGCCCGATACTGTCGATCCGCACGGGGGAGAGCAACAGCCTGGGGTTCTGCGCAGACGTGACCCTCGAGGACATGGACTTTGTGGTAGACGCCCTGAAGAAAGGAAAGTACACCGAAGAGACTGTCGGCAACAAACTGGAGATAAATTACATGGACAGCGTGTTTTACGCCACGAACGAGGTTGTTATGAAGAACGTCAAGGACTCGGTATATTTCAGGGTCTACAGGGTCTTGAACGGAAGAAAGGAGCCCTTTTACAACCACGCCATAGGAGGGGACGGCCTATTAGTCTCCACGGCGTTCGGCTCCACGGCATACAACAGGAACGCCGGCGGCATAATTACAAACGACTCGGGTTTCTTCTGCGTCACGTTCCTGAACTGCGGCGGGACGTTTTCACACAACCCCGTAATAATGGACAAGAACAACAGGCTTTACATAGAGGTCGTAAAGGGGAGGGGAAGCCTGGGATACGACAACGCGGAGATGAATGATGTTGTTTTGGGCAGGGGGGACGGGTTCTACGTGCAGGATTCCGGCAAGCCCATCAGGATGATAAAGTTCGACGGGAAGAGGGAGAGCTTCGCCGACAAGATGCAGAGGCTTGCCGAGTTCGAGCTCTACAACAATATCTGACCGTTCGGCGAATTATTAAGTGTCTGCCATGAAAGTCAAGCTGGTGAGCAAAAAGGAGTATGCGGGTCTTGAAAAGTTCCGCAAAAATCTGGACGTGTCCGATGGCAACGGTGACATATGCATAGCTGTTGGCGGCGATGGCACGTTCCTGCGTGCAGCAAGAAGTTATGACGGACCCATATTGCCGATACGCCCTAACGATACGGGCACGCTTGGTTATTTTTCGGATGTGACTGTCAACGATGCGGATTTTGTGATAGAAAGTCTGAAATCAAAATCTTACGAAGTGGAGACTCTTTGCAAAAAAGTTGGGTTATCATACAAAGGCAAGACCTATTATGCTGTCAACGAGGTGTCGTTGCACAATGTTTCGGACGCGATACGCTTCAAAATTTTCAGGGTAAGGAACGGTAAAAAGAAACTATTGTTTCCTTTTGTGACAAGCGGCGACGGGATCATAATAGCCAGCAGCATCGGGTCGACCGCTTACAACAAGTCGGCAGGCGGGCCGATAGCGCTGATACCGGACCTTCTCTGCATAACGTTCATGCTTGTGGACGCGCCCATAAAGAATTCCGTGGTGGCCGGTGCGAAGGACGAGTTCGAGGTGGAGATATTGAAAGGCAGGGGGACGCTCAGGACGGACAACGAGGAAGTGGGCACCTTGGACGCGGGGGAAAGCTTCAGCGTGAAATATTCCGACAAGCCCCTGAGGATAGTGAAATTCCCGGCAAAAAGGGAGGATTTTGAGAGCAAGCTGGAAAGGCTGGTTACAAGCAGGCTAATTAAAAGTGTCACTTGAATATCTCAGTGCCAGCTTTTCCGCCGACAGCCTCTAGGGCGGTCTCAGGCAACGACACTATGCATTTTTTGCCGCCCTTCTTCAAAAACCCGATGCAGGCCTCTATCTTCGGCTTCATCCTTCCCTCGCCGAACTGGCCCTCATCGATGTATTTCTGCGCCTCGGCTATGGACATCCTGTCGAGCTTCTTCTCGTCTGGCTTTCCGAAGTTTATGGCGACGCCGTCCACATCCGTTAGAATCATGAATATGTCTGCCCCAACAGACTCTGCTATCAGCGCCGCGCAAAAGTCCTTGTCAACGACCGCCTCCACACCGGAAAGCCTTCCGTCACTCTTAATGACAGGTATTCCGCCGCCCCCGCCGGCAACCACGACAAACCCGCCAGAGACAAGTTTTTTAATAATGTCCTTTTCGACTACTTCAATAGGCTTTGGAGACGCGACCACCCTGCGCCATCCCTTCTTGGTGACGTAGACCATGCCCTCGGACTTCTCCTTGTAGAACGGACCTATCGGCTTCGTGGGGTTCTTGAACGCGCTGCTGTCCTTGTCCACTATTACCTGAGTGACGATTGTTATGACTTCCTTCTTTGTTCCGGCAGATTCCAGCTCGCCCCTCAGGACGCTCTGTATGAGATATCCTATCTCGCCCTGCGTCATCGCACCGCAGACATCAAGCGGCATCTTCGGCACCTCGTCCGTGGCTTCCTGCTGCAGCAGTATGTTGCCGACCTGTGGCCCGTTGCCGTGTGTTATGACCAAATCATGGCCTGCCTTTATCATCCTGGCCAGCTGCCTGCAGGTGACCCTCATGTTCTCGAGCTGCTCCCCGTACGTCCCCTTCTGGCCGTACCTTATCAGGGAGTTGCCGCCGAGCGCTACGACTATCTTCATAGAAATATATTTTGAGTGGATGAAAAGGATATAAGTCTATTTTCTAGCCATGTTTCTTTTCCAGACGACCTCCTCCTCCCTCAGGCCGAACAGGAACAACTTTATCAGGAACAAACCCACTATCGCCCCAGCGAGTCCTCCCCACACGTAAATCACACTGTCGCTGAAAATGTGATTGGCCGGCGGGAACAGCTGGCCGCCCGGGTAGAAGTTCCAGTGTATATCGAATATGTACAATGCCAGCTCCGCGACAAGGAACGACACCAACACAAACACAAAATCTGCGACTATCTCTTCCCTTTCGACTCTTGACTTCCTGACTCTTCTGAATACAAATTATTGTTGGTAATCCGTCGGTTTAATTGTTGAAAAAATGCGCTTACCCAATCATCTTGATCTCTATTTTGACGTCCTTCGGTATGTTGACCCTCATTATCTGCCTCAGGACCCTGTCGTCCGCCTGCACCTCGACCAGCCTCTTGTGTATCCTCATCTCAAACTTGTCCCAAGTGGCGTTGCCGTGTCCGCAGCCGTCCCCGCACGGGGTCCTCAGAGTGGTGACCTTCAGTATCTTCGTGGGCAGCGGTATCGGACCCCTGTAGTTGACGCCGAACTTCTTGGCGATGTCCCTTATCTCGTTGCTTACACCGCTAAGCTCGCCCATGTCCCTTCCCGCCAGCTTTATCCTCGCCACTTGCATGTCTCAATCACTTATCTCCAGTTTTAATAATTCTCTTTTGTACAACATATATTTAAAGCCGAATTAAGGGAGAAGTTCTGATTATGATAGATTGCCATTGCCATCTTGAGCAACAGGATTACCAGGGCGATAGAGACACTGTGATTGAAAATTGCAGGAAGGTCTTGAAGGCTGTCATCACGTCATGCGCCCACCCAAGGGACTTTCAGTTGACGATGGAACTGGTTAACAAATACAAAGGGTTTGTTTTTGCGTCGGCCGGCATACATCCCGAATACATAAAGGAAATCAAAGGTTCCGAAGTTGAAGAGTATCTTGAACTGGTGAAACAGAACAGGGACAACATAGTCTCAATAGGCGAGGTTGGTCTGGACTTCTACTGGGTTCATGAGCCTGATTGGCGGCAGAAGCAGAAGGAACTTTTTGTCCAGATGATAGGTTTTTCCAAGGAGATTAAAAAGCCCCTCACAATCCATTCACGCGATGCGCACGAGGATGTAGTGAAAATACTGAAACAGGAGGACGCAAAGGAAGTCCACCTGCACCTTTTCGGCGACAACAAACTCGTGAAGAGGGTTTCGGAAAATGGGTGGTACGCCTCGATGGGTCCGATAGTGCTCAGCAGCAAGAAGCACCATCAGATAGCCAGGGGCATACCTTTAGGGCAACTTTTGCTGGAGACGGACGCGCCTTGGAACCACCCCAAGGTCTTCACAGAGCACGTCAAGATGAGGAACGACCCTACATCTGTCAGTGTCGTCGCGGAAAAGATAGCGGAGATAAAGAAGATGAAGTTTGAAGAGGTGGACGGTGCAACCACAGAAAACGCGATTAGATTTTTCAGGCTGCCGATGTGACAAGGAATGTGCATCAGATGTAGCTCAGCCAGTCTTCGTACTTTTCGATGTCTCCCCTCACGACTGAAAAATAAGTCTTCTGCAGCTTTTGAGTAAACATACCGCGCATGCCGCAGCCGATAGTCCTGTTGTCCACTTCGCGTACCGGAGTCACCTCGACCGCCGTGCCTGTAAAGAAAAGTTCGTCCGCATTGTAGAGGTCCTCCCGCGTGATATCCGTTTCCCTGACCTCGATGCCATTGTCTCTGGCGAGGCGTATTATCGTATCCCTGGTTATGCCGGGCAATATCGACGCGTGAAGGGGAGGAGTGTAAAGGATTCCTTTCTTCACCATGAATATGTTCTCTGCCGGCCCCTCCGACACAAAGCCGCGTGAGTCAAGCATTATCGCCTCGTCATAACCGCAGTCGACCGCCTCAATCTTTGCTAGATGCGCGTTCTGGTAGTTCCCCAACGCCTTTGCCTTCATAGGGGTGCTCTGCGAGTTAGGCCTCCTCCAGGACGATACCATGCATCTCACGCCCTTCTCCATGCCGTCGTCACCCAGGTAGGCGCCCCACGGCCATGGCGCTATTGCGACATCCACTTTCGAGTTCAGCGGGTTAAGGCCGGCCTCCCCGTACCCCCTGAACACAATCGGCCTTATGTAGCACTCGTCGAGCCTGTTTTTCCTTATGATGTCTTTCGTGGCGCCGGCAATCTCGCCCTTGGAAAAGGGTATGCTCATCCTGTATATCTTTGCGGAGTCGTATAGCCTGTCGTTGTGATCGTCGAGTCTGAAGACAGCAGGGCCTTTTGCCGTCTTGTAGCACCTCTCCCCCTCGAACACGCCCGAACCGTACAGCAGACCGTACGTAAGTACGTGAATGTTTGCATCATGCCAAGGAACAACCTCGCCGTTGAACCAGATGTAATCGACTTCTTCAATCGGCATGAAAACACAATTAAGAATAGTCCTAAAAACCTTAAATCCTTTCAGACAGCCTCCAAATGCCGCGAAAACGAGTTTTATGGTTTTCCAACACCATGCTGGAGGACTTATAAAGTTTTTGCAACAAGTGGTATTCGGACAAGGCGACCAATGGTGTCAGACCAGAAAGGAGCTTGGGGACGCTGCACTGAAAGAGTCTCTTGCATACAGGCTCCCATCAGAAAGATATCCACAATGGCGCGCGAACTCAAGGAAAAAGGTGTCAGGATTTACCCCCTGAACATAGGCGATCCAAACAAGTTTGATTTTGAGACTCCGGCATATCTCCAACAGGCACTGAAGGATTCAAGCGGGGCTGGATGGTACTCGGAATCAGAAGGCGATTCAGAACTTGTTAAATCCATTTCCGATTGGATAAATGGCAAGTACAATGCAAACATCACCCCGTCCGATGTTGTCGTCACGTCGGGAATAAGCGAAGGGGTAAGCTGGCTCATGGAAATGTTCCTCGAGCCCGGCGACGATATCCTAGTGCCGGATCCCGGCTTCCCGCAGTACTTTGACGCAGCCCGCCTACGCGGGGGTAATCCGGTGTCGTACAGGTGCGACGAGGAAAACTGTTGGCAGCCGGACACGGAGGACATCAGAAATAAGATAACCGATAGGACAAAGTTCATGCTTATCATAAACCCGAACAACCCGACCGGCGCGGTCTACGACAGGAAGATTATCAAGGAGTTAGTTGACATAGCGGGTGAGAATCAGATACCGGTGGTGTCGGATGAGATATACGACCAGCTCACGGACAAGACTCACACCAGCCCCATCCAGGTTTCCAAAGACGTGCCTGTCATCTACCTTAACGGGTTTTCGAAGGCGTATCTTGTGCCGGGCTGGCGCTGCGGCTATATGGCGTTCTATGATCCTGCCGGAAAGTTTGCCGAAGGGTTGGAAAAGGACTACCAGATACCGGAAGGCGCAAAGAAGCTTGCCCGCATGCGACTGTCGATGGCGACGCCGATAATGAAGGCGTGTGCAAGGGCGTACACCGGCCCGCAGGACCACATCAAAGAGCTGAACAGGAAGCTGAGGGAAAGGGGCGAGTTCGCGTACAGGAGGCTGAACGAAATCGAGGGCGTGAGCGCGCAAAAACCCGATGGCGCCTTCTACATATTCCCGAAGATAGAGCTTGGCGGCAAATGGAAGGACGACGAGGAGTTTGTACTTGACCTGCTCAACAAGACCGGAGTTGCGACAGTGTACGGCTCGGGCTTTGGCGAGTACGGAACGGGTCACCTGCGCTCGGTCATACTTCCCAAGGTTGACGTGCTCGGGGAGGCATTCGACAAGCTGGAAGAATACATGATGTCACGCTAAGCTGGATAAAATCTGTCCTCTAAGCATCAATCATACAGGTTTCGAACGCCTTGCTTACCTCGTTGTCCAACGGCACATACTTGTGGTACACCTTGGCGCCGCATGCAGGACCTACGTCGACATAGTCGCCGTGCAGCCATATCCTTCCGTCTTTCGAGTAGATGCCCACGTTTTCTCCGGCATCCCCCCTGATTGTGATGTCTCCGCCGCTCATAGAGTGTCCCGGCTCGTCCCCGGCATTTCCGGCCACAACAAGCACGCTACCCCTTTTCATGCCATAACCCGCCCGGCATCCCGCATTCCCCTCCACAACAACTTTCCCTCTTTCCAGATACATCCCCAAAAAGTCCATCTCTGCGCCCCTGAAGTACAGCCTGACTTCCTTTGCAGGCTCGATTATGCGGTTTATAGCGGCTGACACAAACACCCCCATGTTTTGCTTCACAAGGGAAATGCTTTCATGGGATGCGCTGCTTGACGCATAGCCGTCAATCATATTGGATAGAGCGTCCGCCATCAACGGGCATATCAGCTCCACGTCTTCGAGCTTGTAATCCACATTCTCTAGCATCCTGCTGCTCTCCGAATAAAGGATGTCTATGGCAAATCGAGAATAGACCAACTCCTCCAAGACACCTAACAAACCCTCAACGCCCTTGCCCTTATGTTCCGGGTTCATTGAAAAACATTTCGATAGTAAGTAATTTAAACACATCAAACCGTGAGGCAAAAACAGATTATGTCACGACTTTTTGGACGACGAGAAGAAATCGGCAATGCGCTTTATGCCCTCCCTTATCCTGTCGTCGGGCTCGGAGACGAACGTCATCCTAAAGTAGCCTTTGGTGTTGTCTATGCCGAATCCGGAGCCCGGGACTATGACGACCTTCTTTTCGTCGAGCAGTCTCTTGAATATGTCCCTGTCCTTTTTCCCTTTTGTGTACGCGCTCAGGTTTGGAAGAATATAGAATGCCCCCTGCGGCTCGATGAATTTTGCATCCGGAAGTAACTCCTTGAGCGATTTGGACATCACCTCGCTCCTTTCCATATACACCTTTCTGACCTTGTCCAGGTATTCCTCCCTCTTCTTTTTCTCCTCGATGTACCTCTGCATGGCAAGCTGCGCGAGCGCGGACGGGCAGAGATAGCCGTACCCGTTTATCCTTTCCATGAGCTCCCTGGCCTCCTTCGGTGAGTACGAGAAGCTTATCCTGAGTCCGGGCGCGGAGCCGAACTTTGACATCCCCCTTATCCCGATCGTGTGGCTTCCGAAACCCAGTTCCCAAAAGGAATGATGCTTGTGGCCCGAGTAGACAAACTCGTCGTACGCCTCGTCGTGGATTATCCAAAAGTCATGGTCGACCGCCAGGTCTCCTATGGCCTTCATGTCCTCCTTTGACATCACCCTGCCGGTGGGATTGTCGGGCGATATTATCACGGCCGCGTTTGTCTTTTTGTCTATCGCCGCCTTGAACCTTTCGATGTCGAAAGCCGTGTCCGGCAGCGTGTCCACCCACTTTATCTTTCCCCTGGCAAAATTTTCTATGAGAGGAGGGTAAGACGGATAGACAGGTTTGAGAAGTATCGCCTCGTCCCCCGGCCCTATAGTTGCGAAGATGGCGGAAGCGACCGCAGAGCTCAGGCCGCACGGCTGCACCATGACGTTCTCCAACTCGGCATTTATGTGTTTCTCCTCCTTGAGGTGTTTCGCTATTGTCTGCCTCACCTTGTAGATGCCCGCAGCGGTCGTGTACTTGTAGGGCAGGCTGTTCATGGATATGACCTTTATCTCCTCCTTCAGCCACTCCGGCGGGTCGAAGCTTGGTGCGCCCCCTCCGAAACTTATCATGGCGGGGTCCTCGCGCGCCAGTTCTATCATTGCGGCTATCTCCCTCAGCGGGGAGATGACGAGTTCCTTCGAGAAGTCCGAAAGCCTCATAACTAGATGTTTGTGCGAAAAACACTTAAAACTTGGCGATTCGGAGTGCAAATCATGCTTTGTAAAGGAACATTTAAGTCTATCGATGCTCCAATTTCTTTTGGCAGAGGACCAACTGCGGGGAGCCACCAGTTCCCTGTGACCGTAGATCTGGTTCACGACGGGCAGTAGTCTCTGGAAGGCGTGGGTGTGCGGTCTAGTCCGCGCGTCCGACTGAGAAGTCCAGCCCTATGTGGTCAGCCTTCTAATGAACCGGGTCAGGCCGGGAACGGAGCAGCCCTAAGTTAGACGGTCTGATGCTTGTAGGTCCCTGGATGGAGAAGGATGTGCGGGCCAAACTAGCCTGTGTTTCCATGTCGACCGGCGGCGTGTCCTCTGCCGCTAATTATTCTGAGCCGGCACTAAAACAACCCGAGCAGCTTCAGGCCGTCGTACACAAAAACCATCGCGAACGCGACCAATATGGCTCCCAGTATACGGACGGCGTAGATGTATTTTCTGCTTTTGACGAAATGCTTGAACCTGTCCAGCACCAGAGCTGTGACGGTCTTTGAACCGACAAGCATCAGATAGAAACCGAGTATGAATAGCGCGGTCGCAGAGGCATTAACACTGAGACTTTGAAAGATGATTGGGCCGCCGATAGACAGCCAGAACAGATATGGGTGGGGGCTCAGGAAGTTCGCTATGACGCCTCGCCTCAGCGCGTCCCTCTTTTCCAGCTTCACCTCGAATTTCGCTGTCTTGGTCCTTAAGTTCTCGATTCCCAAAAATATCAGATAACCCGCGCCGAACAGTGTGATCGCCCCGATGACAAAATTGAATTTCACCAGATTGGACAGCACCAGCAGGACAAACAGGACGATGGGCAAATCTGTTATCAATGGAGATATCGCGATCTTGATGCCCTCCTTCTTGCCGTACTTCAGCGTCTCGGAAAATACAAGGGCAAGCAGCGGCCCGGGTGACATCCCTGCACTGAGTCCCAGAATCATGCCTGAAATCAGAAATACAGATATGTCGGACATACAATCAAAGAAATCAGTAGACAAAACCGAGCAGCTTCCCGCCCGTGTTTATCTCCTTCGCCTTCCTGTGGTCCATGACGCCCTTCGGGGTCGATATGATGAGCATACCAAGCTCCCTGCTTGGAAGGAACCTCTTCTCCCACTTGTCGAACTCGTCCACCTTCACAGAGAACCTGGGCTTTATGACGTTGCAGTCGATTATCTTCTTGGCGAGCTCCACCCTGTACCTGCCGCTCTTGCCGTCGTTCACGAACTCAAAAGTGCCTATGTAAGACTTTGCCTCCAGTAGCTTCAGCACCTCCCTTATGAGCTTGGAGGCGTTTATGGTGCACTCCCCCTTGCCCAGCCTCTCCGCGTTCTTTATCGTGCACAGCGCGTCAGCCAGCGTATCCTGCAGCATTGTATCACTTAACATAATTGGCGACAGTTAAATAAATAAAGCTTTTGAGGACCGCCTAAATGGCGTCTACCAGCCCCAGAAATTCCTCAATATATTTGTTCAGCCTACTTCCAAACTCCCTGTTGCCAATATTTTCCGGCAGGTTGGTCATGAAATCATTTAAATATCTGAACTTTTGCGCGGCATCAAGGGTCATTTTTGACAAGAACAATCTGTTTCTCTTTATTGCCCTGCCGCCTATGTCCCTTATCCCGTGCCTCTTCATGTTGCTCAGCGCGAAGC
>CAYRSM010000011.1:12238-25943 GCA_964427125.1 uncultured archaeon
GCCCTGCCGCCTATGTCCCTTATCCCGTGCCTCTTCATGTTGCTCAGCGCGAAGCAGTTGTTCAGCAATATCGACGCGTTCATCCATTTGCCGCGGATCCCCTTTGATTCATCGGGCTTCTCCCTTATCCAAGTAAGGAAAAAGTCGCTCATAGCCTTGGATGGAAACAACTTGCTCCTGTTTTTCTTCAGCACCTTCATGAGTATGTCGTCCGCGTAAAGGTCTTGAATATGGTTGATTATCTGGTGGAGTATTTTGTATTTGTAACCGTCCCTCAGCTTGTGCCTGCCTACGAACGAGCCCAGCACGTCGGAGACAAGGTTGGAGTCGTGCGATGGGTGCCCTGTGATGTCCCTGTATATGTGAGACAGTTCGTGCAGCAAGAGTCCCTTCATCATCGGAGATTTTGCAGCGAAGCCGGAAACTACAATTGTGTGTTTCTCCCATTTTTCGGAAGTGTACCCCATGAAGGGAAGGGACTCGTCCACTGCGATATCGACGTCCGCATCAACCTCGAAGCCGGCGTCCCTCATCATTGCTAGCGTATCCTCAAGCTCGACGGCCAGGGACTTTCTTGTCGCCATCAGCGCCGAGACTGGGATTTGAACCCAGAAGTGGTAGAACCACACACGCTTTCGGGTCGATTCCAGGCGTGCGCCTTACCTGATTGGGCCATCTCGGCAATCAATCTATTTATCAGTTTGTGTGACAGTTCTAAATACTTTGCTTCTGCGTCTAGCAAAGATGCTTAAATAGTCGTCCATGCAAAGACCATCCATATGAACGACCCGAAAATAGTGTCGCTGCATGATATCCTGGAAATGATTAGCAAGGGGATGAAGGACTTCAGGAACTCGAAATTCTACGGGGTGGAGTTCAGTGGCAAGGACCTGAGCGGCGTGGTGTTCGACGGCTCGTCGTTCGAGTGGTGCTTTTTCGAAAACAGCAGACTTGCGGGAGCTTCCTTCAAAAAATGCGACCTGAAGTTCTGCACGTTCCTCTCTGCAGACCTGACAAAAGCAAGCTTCGAAGGTTCGAAGATGGGCAGCGTGGACTTTGAGAGTGCCACGTTCAACAGGACCGTCATCAGGAACTCGGAACTGTCCTACATAACTTTCATCAACGTCAACCTAGCTGAGGCCGACCTGACAGGCTCGTCACAGTTCAAGGTGTTCATGTCGTGGGACGAGCTAACGGAAGAGGACTGGCGGCTCCTGATGCAGCGCCTGGGAGAGGCCAGCCTACCAGTGTCAAAGGTTTTGGAAATCAAGAATATACTGGGCGAGCTGAAGGGGCGCGACACTTCCATCAAGTTCTCCTACGGCGACATAGGAAAGTCCTTTGCATCGTCCGGCAGGGCGTACACAGTGAGCAGCGGAGGCAAGCAGTCCGAGGTCTACCTTCCGTGGAGCAGCGCGTACATGCCCAACGCAGGGTACGAAGCGAAAAAGGAAACAAAAAGGTGCAGAAGCTTTACAGGTAATCTACTGCGGACCCTCTTCGGTCAAAGCCTGGCCCGTCTTCAGGAACGTGAACTTGCACTTCTTGCACTCGAAGGCCTCCGGGTATCCACCCTCCAGCAACGCGACCTTGTCCGAACCGCATCTTGGACAGTTCATAATTCTTAATTGAAATTTTCCATTAATAAATCTGCCAAACGCTTTTAACAAGACGCCTCAAACATATAATCAGTAAAATGATGCGCAAGACGTTCGTCAGGGAAAGGCACTTCAGGGGCGGGGGACAGCTCAGGGACATAATACTGGGCGGTCAGGACGGCATAGTCAACGTCCTTGGCGTGGTTCTGGGTGTGGCTAGCGCCACCAGCAACGCACTGATAGTCCTTGTGGCATCGCTGGCAGCAACCTTCGCAGAGACCATCTCCATGGCCGCCGTTGCGTACACTTCCACCAAGGCGGAGCGCGACCTGTACGTGGCTGAGCGCGCGAAGGAGACCGAGGAGATAAGGGTGATTCCTATGATGGAAAGGAAGGAGATAAGGGACATCTACTACAAGAAGGGCTTCCGCGGCAGGCTGCTGGACCAGGTTGTCGACAAGATAGTGTCCAACAAAAGAGTGTGGACGGACACGATGATGGTTGAGGAACTCCACATGGCACCAATCAGCGGCGCAAGGCCATTGTACAGTTTCCTGACAGTGTTCGTCGCGACCATGATAGGCTCCCTGATACCAGTAGTGCCGTTTTTCATAATGCCCGTGGCGAATGCTATGGTGTGGACTGTCGCGCTTTCTACTGTGGCCCTTCTTTTTCTGGGTCTCATCAAGGGAAAGCTGACGGACAAGCTTATCAGTAGCGGCTTGGAGTCCGTACTTATTGGCATTGCTGCGGCGTTCATCGGCTACGAGATAGGGCACATTCTGAGCATCATATTCACCACTGTCTGACCGCCGTGGCAAGTTTGATAAGCAGGTGTGACAAGATTTTACTTTATGATAACCGTCAAGAAGGGTGACATCACGAAAGGCGTGTGCGACGCGATAGTAAACCCGGCCAACTCGACAGGCGAGATGGGAGGAGGGGTGGCACTGGCAATCAGGCTTGCGGGCGGAAGTAGGATAGAGGAGGAGGCAATGTCCAAGGCGCCGATTCCCGTTGGCAGCGCTGTCGCTACATCTGCCGGAAGGCTCATGTGCAGGTACGTCATACACGCCCCGACAATGGAGAAACCCGTGGAGAAAATCAAGGTGGACAACGTACGCAATGCCACGCGCGCCGCGCTTGAACTGGCTTCGCGTCTGGGCATAAGGAGCATGGCGTTTCCCGGTATGGGAACAGGCGTTGGCGGCGTGGATTACATGACGGCTGCAAAGTCCATGATCGGGGAGATGAAAAAATTCGAGGGATTGGAAATAATCCTTGTGGGATACAACGACGAGCTTGTTGACGCCTTCAAAAAGAACCTCAAGGCTGCATCAAGCTGAGCACGGACTCTAGACCCTTTCCAAGGTCGGGCACGGTGTCAAAATCGCCAAGCTCTTCGGGCTTTATCCATCTGTACTCCGTGTGTTCCCAGTCCAGCCTTATTTCTGGTTCGGAATTTAGCTCCACCAAAACAGGGTAGACTATCCACATCCGCCCTATCTGCTTGTCCAGCGTCACATAGGACTTTCCCAAGCGCACCGACGTGATGTCGCCTTCTTCTATGCCAAGCTCCTCGCGCACCTCGACAAGTGCCTTCTCTCGAACGGGCTTCGGCTCGTCCAGATAGCCACCGACCACATTCCACCTGCCCTTGTACACACCCACCTTGTCGCCCCTTTTCAGCAGAAGGAACCTGTCCCCGCATTTGACGAACACCAGAACGACCGGGGCGGTGTCGGAATCGGTGTAGTCTATCCTCCCGTCCGGCAGCTTCGGCAGGCTATCAGCGAACCTCTCGATCGTCTTCATGGCCCTTTGCTCGTCTTTTTCCATAAATATTGGCGTGTTTACTTTTGACAATAATTAAGGAGGCCATTATCGCTTCAGGGTAAGTACAGCATAATTATATTCATCAAGTACTTTTATGAAGCTTCTTTCATCATTGTGCAATTTTTTATACAATTGAAATTCGGTTTCTTTCATGAACTTTTTCGTTGCGTTTTGCATTCTGATAAGAAAATTCAAGTAACTTCGACTATTATCTCCAATACCATAGCCTTCCCTAATAGCTTTGTCGCACATGACAAATAGTTCTGGCATTACCATGTGCATTATTTTTGTAGTTGCTGTGTACCCCACGGTTCTCCTGCCAGCCCTGACAGAAGACAGTGTGTTGAAAATTTCTTCTACTAAATTTCCTATCTTAACATTCCTACCATCATGTTTTATGATTTTTTCAAACTCAATAGATTTCAGATTCTCACTTCTAATCAATTCAAATTTGTCGTGAGAAGTTTGAAGCGCCTTTTGAAGCGTTTTATTGCAACTGTAAGGAATACGACATTTCCACTCATTCAGAAAACGCAAAACAATGCAATCAACGTCTTCCACTGATATCCTGTCAAGGTTGTCCCAGACATCCCTTCTTTTTAAGAAGAAATTCAGATATTTAAAATCACCATTAAAAGTGTTGGCTGGGATGTACTTGGTTTTTATGACATTAAACAATTCTTCCAAATTTATTTCGTCCAATAGTTTTGCCATGTAGTTCAACAAAAGCAAATTGCTTCGATAGACTTTATAAGCTTGCTGACATCATCCACTAATTATGAAGAACGCTGTGTACGCCGGGAGCTTCGACCCGATAACGAACGGCCACCTGTGGATGATTAACCATGCCGCGACTATGTTTGACGAGCTTGTGGTGGCCATAGGGGACAATCCCGACAAGAGATGCACATTCACCCTCAAGGAAAGGCTGGAGATGCTCAAGGAGTCTGTAAAGGATTTTAAAAACGTAAAAGTGGCCACCTTTGAAAACCAGTTCCTTGTAAACTACGCGAGATCGATAGGCGTGAACTACATGATAAGGGGAATCAGGACGGACGGCGACTATGAGTACGAGCGTGTGATGAGGAACATAAACAGCGACATGAACCCTGATGTCGTCACCGTATTTCTGATGCCGCCGAGGGAGATTGCGGACCTTAGTTCCAGCATGGTAAAAGGACTTGTGGGACCAAACGGTTGGGAAAAGGTGGTTAAGATATATGTCCCCGATCCTGTGTACGAGAAGTTTTTGGAAAAATTCGGCAAGCAGCCCGCCAAACGATAGTTATTTAAGCCGATGCGGACAGTTAAATTTAGGTTGTTATGATAAGGACCGCCCTGCTGTTCGCGGCACTGACCGGGATATTCCTCGCCGTAGGCTACCTGCTGGGCGGGACGTCGGGCATGACGCTCGCGCTGGTGTTCGCGTTTGCGATGAACTTCGCATCCTACTGGTTTTCCGACAAGATAGTCCTTTCGATGTACAGGGCGAAGGAGGTTCCGAGGAGCCAGAACCCGGAGCTGCACAGGATAGTGGAGAAGGTTGCCCGCGGCGCGAACATACCAAAGCCAAAGGTGTACCTTGTGGAGACGAACATGCCGAACGCGTTTGCCACGGGGAGGTCAAAGAGCCACGCTTCCGTTGCGGTGACGAGCGGCATACTGAACATAATGGACGACGGGGAACTCGAAGGAGTGCTTGCCCACGAGGTGTCCCACGTAAAGAATTATGACACGCTCACCCAGACAATGGCAGCGACGATCGGCGGAGCGCTCGCATACCTTGCCCAGATTGCATGGTACGGCACGCTGTTCGGAAACAGCAGGGAGAGGGGCGGCAACAGCGCGATGATGCTCCCATTGCTCATACTGGCTCCGGTCGCGGCCACCCTTGTGCAGATGGCCATATCCAGGAGCCGCGAGTTCAAGGCAGACCACGACTCCGGGATAATCACGAAGAACCCGATGGGACTCGCGTCCGCGCTTCAGAAGATAGAGAGCAGCGTCTCGAAGGTGAGGCTGGGCGGAAACCCAGCCACGGCAAGCATGTTCATAGTGAATCCGTTCAGAGGAGACACATTCGTTTCTTTATTTTCGACTCACCCCAGCACGCAGAGTCGTGTACAAAAGCTAAAGGAATTGGCGAACGCACTAGGTAAGTAATTCTTTGGCAACGACATAATGAGTACGAAATTGCCACAAATAAATCTTTAAATACTTTAACTACCATTAAGTAACTGTACATATGGTGTCGAATATGGGAAAAATGAAATATGCTATATCGACTGCTGTGGGCAGCGGGCTAGGTTATTTGGCTAGCCTATATGGCGAAGCGGTGGCAAAAGCTAATTATACGATACGCCCAGAACTGGTAAAAGCCGACTTCTGGACCGCAGCTCTTGCAAATCATGGTGGTGATTGGTTGTGGCAAAATTACCCCACTGGGATGACAGTTGCCACAATGGCTATAATTTTAGCCTTCGCAACATTGTATACTTTGTCGAAAGACTGATTTTCCTGAAAATTGCTCTTTGCCTGTGGTATAGCGATTCGGTAGGAACTGGTGTGGCTCAACATCCCGCCAAGAGTATCATCTAAAATTGTGAGATAAGTGATAACATTCAATTAACACGTAATCAGTCAAAGAGATTAATTAACCGGGCCGCCAATTTATTCTGGGTCGCCTTATGGAAATCCTAAACATACTGCTTTATTTCATAGTCGGGGGCTCCGCGGTCACGGCGGCTGTCCTGCTGGCGGAGGCGGGCAACCCGTTCCTGTCGGCATTGGCGATCCTGTTCCCCGGCACGTCCCTGGTCTCTTACTATTTCATCGGCAAGATTGTCGGCGCAGAGGCCGTCGCCATCAGCGTAAAGTCCACAATCGTTTCCGCCTTCATCGTCTGGATGCCGTACCTGATAACGCTGATGTATCTTACACCAAGGCTCGGGATTGAAAGGGCACTTATCGTGGGCGTGATTGTCTTTCTTGTCATGGGCGCCGCTTGGACTTTCTTAAATAACAAGTACGGACTAATTTCATAGTATGCAGACTTTGTTGCTGTTGTCAAAGGACGAATCATACCTTGTAACAAACCTGGACAGGGACCTGAGCTTCAAGAGCGGGATAGTGAGGGCGAAGGAGCTGAAAAAGAAAAAGTTCGGCGACACCATAAAGACCCACATCGGCAAGGAGTTCTACGTTGTCAGGCCTTCAATTCTTGACATACTTTACAAGGGAGCGAAGAGGGCGGCACAGGTGATTTTACCGAAGGACATCGGGCTGATACTTTCCTACACGGGGATTAGACCCGACAGCAAAGTGGTTGATGCCGGCGCAGGCACAGGGTTCTTATCCATATTCATGGCGAACATGCTTCCCCACGGGGAGGTCGTCACCTACGAAAAGGACAAAAGGTTCTTCGAGGTGGCGAGGAAGAACATAGAGGTGTCGGGCCTGGCTAACCTGTCGATAAAGCTGAAGGACGTGAACAAAGGCATACCGGACAAGAACGTGGACCTTGTTACCCTGGACATGCAACACCCGGGAAAGGCGATAAGCCACGCATATAAGGCGCTGAAGATGGGCGGCTACATAGCGGTGTATTCCCCCACTGCGGAAGAGCTCATCGACACTGTCAAGGTTGTCAGGAAGTTAAACTTTTCTGAACCGAAAACCGTAGAGAATATTGTAAGGGAGTGGCAGACCGAGCGCACCACAAGGCCGAAGACGATGGGCCTGATGCACACCGGCTGGCTCACTTTTGCGCGGAAGGTTGGTTGAGATTATGGCGAAGGAAGACGGAAAGATGTGCCCCGAGAACGGTCCGACGATAACGCCGGACATGATAAAGCTCGTTCACCAGACGCTGGAGAAGCGCGGCCTGCTCTACTACTCCGAGGGCGGCGTCTATGTGCCGACGGAGAAGGGGTGGAGGCTGCTCACGGAGATAAAGCCGGTCACGGAGACTGTGAGCGCTTCCGGGAGCCACGGGATAATCGCCACGTGCACGCACAGCATAGGCCTTACAAAATCGGAGAGCGTGCATGCCGACGGGAAGGACTGCATGATCGGGGTGAAGGCCGACAAATCGTGCAAGGAGCTTGGCGACGAGTTCAGGGACTCGCTGAAGGGGGGGAGGAAGGTCAAGATAACCATAGAGGCGGACGGGGTCAGCGACAGCTTCGAGGCCTTCGGCTCGCCGGCGCTTTCGGTGTCGGACGAGGAGGGCATGGTCATAAGGAAGGACGACTTCATCGACGACAAGGTGGTGGCGATAATGGCAGACAAGTCCGCCAGCGACCTGAGCAAGGAACTGATTGAGAAGCTGAAGAAAAGTGATACAAAGGTAACGGTGTTTCTCACAATTCAACCCTGACGGAAATTTCGTGCTGCTTCGACAATCATATGATATCCTTGTGTGATTAATGTATAGACAAAATCTTTAAATGCTATAACTACCATTGAGTAATAATGATAGACAGTTCAAGCCTATATGCAAAAAGGGAATACACTGCAGTTTATTCCACTGACAGGAACATTTCCAGCCTGACAAAATCGGACTATAAAAAAATGGGTTACGTAGCGGGCAACACGGAGGCCGAGGCTACCGTCTTTCTTTCGGAAGTGCTTGCATGGAGCGGAGATGGGGAAGCATATGCCACTGTTGTGATTACTGATGAGTTCGAGGAAAAGGCGAGATATTACGGCACCGAACGTCTGCCCGACTATTCCTCGGCCATGCTGTTCTACCTCAGGCGGGACGAGAAGAAGCTCGTGACGATAGGACAGGCCAAGGTCAGGCAGATGGAAGACGTCTAGTAAGCGCGTCAACTATTTTTAACCTCAAAACAACAATTCACTCTTACGGGGTCGTAGTCTAGCTTGGTCTAACGAAAGTACCAAAAGGATTCGAGGTTTGGGACCTTGCGACCTGAGACCGTCAAAACCGGCAGGAGTTCAAATCTCAGCGACCCCATCGCCTTTTTTAACTAGCCCTTGGCATATCTTTTTCATGGCTAATCCTATCTTCGGGCTGGAAGGCATGCAGCTTGTCGCGCTCGTCGCCATAGTCGCGTTCATAATCGGGTTTGGCGTTTCCTACACGTTTTTCAAACAGGTCCAGGTCGTGTACCAACCGGCTACATCGGCACCGTCCGGAGAGACGCCCACGCAGCAACCCCAGGCGCCGCCTGCTTCAGCGCCGCAGACCACGACATATGATTTGAAGATCGGCTTGTCCCTGAACAAGTACGACTTCGGCAGGGGTGAGACAATCATCCTGACAGGTCAGGTGACGGACCTCCTGTACAACCCGATAGGCTCTGCCCAGGTCAGTGCCAAACTTTTGGACTTCTCAGGCAACACCGTGACGAGCGGCACTTTCACCGCCGGCTCCAACAGCACATACTCGGGGATGCTGACCATACCGTACAACCTGCCCAGCATAGGGCAGTACAACGTCTCCGTGCAGGCCAACCTGGGCAACAGGTGGAGCCAGCCCGTGTATGCCCCGATAAACGTGCGCTAGGCAAACCGCCGGCACATCAAGCTTTAATGCCCTTCTCCACACTATAGATTAAGTATGGCAGAGGAGAAGGTCTGGGAGGGCGAGCTGATAGAGAACAGGGTCGTCTTCTGGGACAAGGAAGCCGTTGTGCTTTATGACGAGTCGGGGTACGGGAAGCCGCAGCCGGAGGAGGAGCCCACAAGATTGGAGATGGATTTGATAGAGGCGGTGTACCTTCTGGAGAAGGGGAAGATAAAGGTCAACAAGAAGGAGGAGGACAAGAAAAAGAAGTTCGATTTCCAGGATCTTTATGAGTATGCCGTCAAGTGCGTCAACCAGTTTCAGCAGCAGTATGTAGTTTTCCACGACCTCAGGGAAAGGGGCTACCTTGTCAAGACAGGCTACATATTCGGGTCCCACTTTCGCGTGTATGAGCGCGGGGTCAAACTTAAGAGAGGGCCGAAAGCAGCCCACGAACACACAAAATTCGTCGTGCACACAGTCACGGAGGAGGCCGCGTTCAGCCTGCCGGAGATGTCACGCGCGGTGAGGCTGGCCCACAACATAAGGGCGACATTCATCTGGGCCGTGTGTGACAGAGAAAACAAGGTCACATACTACATAATCCAGAGGTTTACTCCATAGGTCGATGGAAATGGCAAGCTTTTATTATCCACTGTGTCAAAGATTATAAGGCGATTTTATGGGAAGGGTCAAGACTTCGGTCATAAAGAACGTGGCGACAAAGGCCTACGAGCAGTGCAAGGACCAGTACACGGACGACTATGCCAAGAACAAGGTGATAGTCGACAGGATACTGAAGGTGCAGTCCAAGAGGCTCAGGAACATAGTGGTCGGCTACGTGACGGTGCTGAAGAAGAGGAATGCGTAATCGGAAGGTTTAAATCGTTTTCTATGCTATTTGTAATATTATTGGTAATTGATTATGGCTTTCATAGTTACCGGGGGGGCGGGGTTTATAGGGAGTCATTTGGTAGAGGATTTGCTGAAGAAAGGGGAAAAAGTGACAGTAATAGACAACCTCCACACAGGAAGTCTCAACAATATAAAAGGCATGGATGCAGAGTTCGTCAAGGGAAGGTCGAAGGAGATACTGTCTATAAACAAAAGGGTTGATGGAATCTACCATCTGGGCATTTATTCGTCTTCTCCAATGTACAAGGAAAACAGGTTCCTCCTCGGCGAGGCCATAGAGGACTTCATCGCGGTGATGGAGTTCGCCAAGAAACACGGAACAAAGGTGGTTCTGACATCGTCTTCATCGATATACAACGGCAGCCCCACGCCATGGAAGGAGGATGCGGATCTAGCGCCCTCGGACTTTTACACTGAGGGAAGGATTGCCATGGAGAGGATAGCTGCCGTGTACGACAAGATGTACGGCACAAAATGTTCAATTATAAGGCCGTTCAGCGTATACGGCCCCAGAGAGGAGAGCAAGGGAAAGTACGCAAACTTGGTGTCTCAGTTTCTGTGGGACATGAAGAACGACAAGTCTCCCGTCATCTATGGCGACGGCACGCAGGCCAGGGACTTCATCTGGGTCGAGGACATTGTCAAGGCGTTCACTCTTGCCATGGAAAAGGAGACCATAGGTGCGTTCAATGCAGGCACCGGAAAGAGCCACAGCCTGAACCACGTGATTAAAATCAAGAACAAGCTTTTGGGCAAGGACATAAAGCCGACCTACGTGCCGAACGACATAAAAAACTATGTCAAGGAGACTCTGGCGCACACAGAGAAATCCGAAAAGACACTTGGGTTCAAGGCTAAGGTTGATTTAGAGGAAGGCATCAAAAGGCTCGTCAAAAGGTCAAACTGACACTACTCTAGAGTAGCATTTAAATACTTGTTTTTTACATAGCTATATGTGGTTTGTATGTCAAGAGCTTATGATGTTGTAGCGAAATTGGACGCCAGTGGTCTTACGATAGACCTTTTCGAGCAGGACTACACGGCACCTTTCAAGACAGCAACCAAGTTTTCACAAACAGATTTCTTCAAATCGCGAATCGAAGAGCTGTACGACGTTATTGAACAAAGGAAAAATGCCACAGTAGAGCTTACAAAGAGCTGGCCTTCCCCGTCGTGGATCAGGGGATGGCAGGGCGGGCTTGTCAACGTGGTAGAATGCAATGGCGAAAAGTATGTAATGTTCAATCAGAGAAGCGTGGACGCTCCTATAAGGCCTGGCGTCCTTGACATATCCGCCGGGAGATGCGACGATGGGAAGGAAGACGCCCAACATGACTGGCTGGAGCAGATAATCAGAGAGGGGGTCGAAGAGATTGTAACGAAGACGAATGGCAGTGTCGGAGGAAATGAGAAACAGCTGGTCTACATACCTCATTTCAAACAAGATTTGTATTCCAGATACTCCGAGCCTGTCGGTTCTAAAATTCTCGAAGAGGTAAGGCGTGCAAAGATACCATATGACGGCATTCTGTACACCGAAATCACTATGCTGCCACCTAAACAGCATGCTAAGATAAAAATCCACCCTTATGAAAACCCAGGGGACACCAGTTATGAAATACCCCGTGCTGGTTTCGCATTCGAGGCAGACAATTCTAGCATGGAACTATTCATGTACGCTGTCAGAAAAATGGATTTGGGTGATTTGAAATACCAGGACACGGAATGCCTGCCTAACGGCGAGTATCTTCACTGCAATACCGTGGTCATTAATGCAAGAAGCGGGGAATATGTCATCTGGAAGGACGGTGCTGCATTCAAGACAGGCGACGACGTCGCAGGGCTGATAAAATACATAGAGGACAACGCACCTGCTGACAAAAGAGCCGGACTGATAGCGACAGAAAAAGTGATAGCGGCGATAAAAAATTGGCCTGATGAGCTTGGTCCGAACAACGGATTATTGCCTATTTTGGGGTACCATGCAAGCTTGTGATTACATGTTCAAAATATTCGTTTCGGATTTGGACGGGTGCATAACTGCCGGCAAGGCCCGTTCTCTGGACCACGCTTCTATAAGCAAGATATTCGAATACAACAAAAGGGCTTACGAAGACAGTGGTCTGCCGCCGCTGACGCTTATAACCGGTAGACCCCAGCCGTACGTCGAAGCTATACTATACATGATCGGCGGGTTTATGCCTTCTGTGTGCGAGAACGGCGCAGTTGTCTATCTTCCGAAAGAGGACGTGATAAAAATCAATCCAGAAATAAACGAGGGTGTCCTGGATGTTATTGCTGAAATAAAGGAAGAAATTATGGGCAAACTTGTCTTGGAAAATGTGGCTAAAATGGAACCTGGAAAAGAAATATGTATAAGCCTAAATCCAACAGGCACAACGCCGGAGAACGGTTACCAGAAGATAGAGGAGTTGTACAAAAATGTGGTCGAAATATTGAAAGGTAAGGAAAACTATGTCAACATAACATACTCTAAGAGCGCTGTGGACATAACACCGCGTGGCATCGACAAGTATTCAGGATTAAAGATGCTTTCTTCTATGATCGACGTTCCAATCAGCCAAATGGTGGGAATAGGCGACAGCAAAGGTGATTTGTCTTTCTTGGAAAACGTGGGCTATGCCGCATGTCCCAGTAATGCACTTCCCGATGTGAAAAAAATCGCAAAGTATACATCGCGTTATGCGGATGCCAAGGGCGTGTTCGACATAATCCTCCATGTAAACAAATTGATGACGTGACACGATTTGCTGAAAACATTATAATCGATGTTACAAACAATCTTCTGGGTAAGGACATAGAGGCAAAGTACGTACCGAACACCATAAAGAACTACGTTCCCGAGACGCTGGCGGACACATCAAAGGCAAAGAAGATATTGGGATTCAAGGCCGAGGTGAAGCTCGAGGACGGAATCAAAAAGCTGGTTGAAGGAACGGATTGATTGCAAACGTTAAATATTTTGTCGTTAGTTATAGAATTATGGCAGGGTTCAAAAACTACATCGTGGTTATTTTTGCCATTGCAGGTATGCTTTCCCAGTTCGTGACAGTTTCTGCAACTGCGACACCGACACAAGATGTTTCTGCGGGTCTGCATATGACAGTTTCACCAAACCCACTGAATCTGATATGGAATTCCACGGGAAATTTTTCAATCTTTGTGCAGAATTACAACGAGTTGTCCCTTACGTGTTCACTGGTCGTGAACCTGCCATACGATGTGCTTTCCCCTGACGGAAGCCTCATAAGGCACGACACTGAAAAGATATTTTCTGTCGGTGAAAATTACGACCCGACATGGAACCCGACTGACACGAGAATCAAATTGGCTTCGCTCACAGATTCTATGGGAAACAGCAATAGCTACGTTGCCACGGTAAACGTTTCTGTTCCTCTGAATTGCAATCCCAACTGGATGCTAGGCGGGTCTGTTTTCGGCAGAGATTGCAGCAACAACTCGATGATGTACTTGGTAAAGCTGTCCTGTGGTTCAAGCCCGTCTTATAGCGGAACCGCATTTGCGAGCGAAACTGTCAATCTTGCAGACACCGTGAGTAAAAACACTTGCACGGAAAACTGGAGCTGCACCAGATGGTCGCCATGCAGTGAAAACGGCATCCAGTACAGGACGTGTAACGATACTAACAGCTGCGGAACAGCAATCAACAAACCGACAGAGAGACAGTCCTGCACATACACCCCGACCATAACCGCCAACACCGTGTCATGCGAAGGATGCCAGTACAACAATTCCTGCTTGCCCTACGGCACAAGGCTGTCGGTCAGCAACGCATCGTCCTACT
>CAYRSM010000012.1:0-25355 GCA_964427125.1 uncultured archaeon
CTTATCAGCACAGCGCCCGCGGGCTCGTCCGCCTTTGCCACAACATTCATGCAGAAGTGGTTGCCGTATGTGAAGTACACGTAGGCGTGCCCCACCTCGCCGAACATCACCCTGTTCCTCTCGGTCACTCCCATGTGCGAGTGGCTCGCCGGATCCTTCGAGCTGTAGGCCTCCGTCTCTACGATCATCCCGACCAGCATATTATCGCATACCTTTCTCACAAGAAGCTTACCCAGCAGGTCCCTGGCAACCTCCACCGGGTGCCTCTCGTAGAACTTTCTGCCGATTGGCGTCATGAATATCCTTTTAGGCGGCAGTTTAAAATTGATTGGATTAAGCTTTAAGAAACAACCGCCCCAATAATTATTCGATGGCGACCAAAAGGTCGGATGCCGGGGACGACCCGGAGTCTTCGTCTACGGGTGTGCCCGAACTTGACAGGGTTCTCGGCGGCGGCTTTCCAAAGGGTTCCACAATCCTGATAGCGGGCTCCTCCGGCAGCGGGAAGACAATCCTTTCCCTGCAGTGGCTCTTCGAGGGCATAAGGCACGGCGAGAACGGCGTCTATATATCGCTGACCGAGCCGCTCTTCAAGTCGGTGCGCGACCTTGAGACCATGTCCTTTTACGACAAGTCGGCGATAGAGCAGCAGAAGCTCAAGATACTGGACATGCGCGACATAATCGCGGAGAAGGGCGTCCTTGAGCCGCAGAAGATATACGATTTTCTCGAGAAGTATGTGAGGCAGACCGGCGCGAAGAGGCTGTGCATAGACTCCGTGACCGCGATAGCCTACAGCCTCGACGACAGGGACAAGATAAGGGCGTTCATATTCGAGCTGGGGAAGCTTCTCGCCACCCTGGGATGCACCACCTTCCTGACCAGCGAGGTGGCCGAGGAGAAGAAGTTCTCGGTGTACGGCGTGGAGGAGTTCATCTCCGATGCCATATTGAGGCTGGACCAGGTCAGGGTGAAGGACGAGACCAAAAGGGTCATGCAGGTCGTGAAGGTCAGGGGAAGGAATTATGAGCCGGGTGAGCTGTACTTTACAATATCCGAGAAGGGAATCAACGTTTTTCCAAGGCTCAAAGTCTCCCTGGAACATGCATCGTCAAGCGAAAGGATGTCTACAGGGAACGCCACGCTGGACGAGATATTCACGGGCGGTGTGTTCAAGGGCTCATCCACTTTGGTGTTGGGATCGACCGGCACGGGAAAGTCGGCGCTGTGCATGCAGTACATTGTGGATGGTCTGAAGAAAAGGGAGCCCTGTATGTACTTGTCGTTCGAGGAGAGCAGGAGCGAGGTAATGAGGAATTCGGCTGTGTTCGGCTGGAAGCTGGATGGCTATGAGAAGGACAACACCCTGACGCTAAAGTGCAGTTACCCCAACGAAAAGTCGTTGGAGGCGCACATGGCTGACATAAAGAAGATAGTTGACGAGAGGAAAGTCAAGAGGTGTGTCGTAGATTCGCTGTCTTCCATAGCAAGCTCTTTCAACGATGATATGTTCGTCGGATTCACCAAGACACTCAGCAGTTATCTAAAGTCGCAGGGCGTGACAAGCTTCTTCACCATGGCCATGACGCCCGCGACCGCGCTCACGCAGCTTACAGAGGCTCACCTGTCCGTCCTGATGGACAACATAATCATCATGAGGCATGTCGAGTTGGAGGGCGGGTTGCGTCTTGTTATGAACGTGGTAAAGTCCAGGGGGAGTTCGCACAGCAAGGAACTCAGGATGTACGACATAACGGGTGACGGCATAATCATAAAGCAGCCGCTGTTCGGTTACGAGGCGGTCACCACAGGAGTCGGAAGGAGGGTGTCAGAGACCGTGGAGGAGAAGGTAGAGGCCGAGTTCAAGAAGTTCATAGGCCCTCTGGCAGTCTCGGTGCTTTCGGAGCTGAAGCGCAAGGGCCTGACCAGGGAGAACATACTGGGCTACATAGACAGCCTCACCAAGCAGAAGATTCTGAAAAAGGAGGACGCGGACGCCTTCAAGAGGAGCATAGAGGCAATAATAAGCACTTCGCCAGAGAAGTGAAAACATGATGCTCAAATACAAGATACTGGCACTAGTCCTTCTGCCACTGCTGATTGTGACGTTATACCACGTGTACATCTACGATTCTTTCATAAACCAGGTCGACTACACGCGCAGCTCGGTCATATCTCCGGCCATAAGCGACATGAGGCATGCCACCACCCTGCGCTACCTGACAATCAAGTCTTTCGACACCCTTGACGACCTTATAGACCAACTGGAGATCCACGGCTACAACGAGAGCGTCGTTGCCAGCGTCACTGCTGGCATAAGCGACATAAGGAGCCAGCTTGCACAAAGGGATTCGGAGCTGCAGCAACTGAACGCCTCAATAACATCCAATTACCCGAACGAGCTACAGCTGTTAGGCAATATCATCGCGCTGATAAACGAGTCGGAATCGAACACTAACGATGTGCTCGCCCAGCTTCAGACAAGGAACATTACGGTGGGTGTAGTTGAAGAGCTGTTTTTCGAGGAGAAGGCGGGCGTGAGCACTGTGAAGAACAGCCTGGTGGACAGGATAGACGAGTTTGTAACCCTTCAGTACAACGCCCTTGACGCCGCAAATGCAGACCTTGACAAGCTTGAGCGCGACAACACGAATTCCCTATACTACATATCCATAGCAAGCACGCTGTTCCTTCTGGCCGTCGCCCTGTTTTTGAACTCGCGCATAGTCAGCCCGATAGAGAAGATAACCAGGGCGATTGACGAAATGAGCAAGGGAAACATGAACATCACCATAACCGGCAAGGATAGGGACGATGAGATTGGCATGCTGGCCAGAGCCTTTGACAGGACCCTCGTGAGCGTGAAACTTGCCCTGAAAAAGTCAGGCGGCGACAGCGAGAGCTAGTCCATTGTGCAGATGGCAGACCCGTGATGGGTGAGTGTATGAACAAGAGAAAACAGATGATTGCGATAACTGCTGTGGTCGCGACAATACTCATAATCGGCATGGCGTTGCCTCTGCGGGAGGTGATTTCTGGCTACATCCCGACTGTGCCGCTCGCCTATTTTTACATGTTCGTGATGATTTTCGTGGTGGCCATGTCTTCCGCATTCCTTCTGTATTTTTCCAGAAGCGTCATAGACCCCATAGAGCGGATAACCAAGACGATAGAGGAGATGAGCACCGGGAACCTCGAGGTAGAGATAGACCCAAGGCTCAGGGAGTCCGGGGACGAGATAGGAGCGCTCGCAAGGGCCTTCGAGAGGACAGTGACAAGCCTAAAGCTCGCGATGAAGATGACCACGCCGGAATTGAGGCGTGCCAACGAGATGCTCCAGCTGGAGGTTGAGGAGCGCAGGAAGACCGAGGAGCAGCTGAGGCTCATGAACAGGATGTATTCGGTGGTCAGCGGCATAAACCAGTCGGTGGTGCGCATACACGACCGCAGGAGGCTTTTTGACGAGGTCTGCCAAATATTCGTGGAAAAGGGGCTGTTCAGGTTCGCCTGGATAGGGCTTGCCGACGAGAACGGCAGCGTCAACATGGTGTCCTCATTCGGTGCGGACGGGGGCTATCTCAAGGAGGTGAAGGTGTGTCTGGGCGGTAAAAAGGCTGTTGACCCCGTGGGGGAGGCGCTGCGCGCGGGCAAACACTTTTTGTGCAACAATGTCGACGAGTGTGAGTTTTCCTTCCGCGACGCCACCCTGAAGTACGGATACATGTCTTTTGCCGCTTTTCCCATACGAATCGGCAAGCGGGTCATCGGTGTGATAGGTGCGTACTCCGGCGAAGAGGACTTTTTTGACGAACAGGAGCTGCGGCTGCTCATCGAGGCCGCGCAGGACCTCTCGTTCGCAATCAAGATAATGGAGCTGGAGGAAAAGAAAAGGCCGGCGGGTAGCGCATCCCGGGTTCCTGAGAGGCACTCCAAACATGCAGGCGCAACCGGCGAGAGAAAGAATTTGAGGGAAAAGGGGTAAGTGTTAATCATGGCGAACGGCATAGGCAGGACGATGGCGGATGCGGCAAAGAGGCATGAAAAGGGGGCAGTCATCATGGTGGAGCTGCCGTCTGACGAGTACTCCGAGGCGATATACCCCGCCGTCAGGGCTTTGACAGAGCTTGGGATGGACGGCATCTACGTGAGCTTCAACAGGCCGTTCAAAAACATATCCTCGCTGCTTGAGAGCAACGGTGTGAACACGGACATGCTACTTTTTGTGGACGTCGAACCGGCGTTCGAGGGCGAACCTGCGGCGGAGAACACGAGGTGTATAAGCATAAAGTCCCTCGACATAGACGAGCTGGTGAAGGCCATACACACGTCCATACCCAAGATGAAGAGCAGGAGGAAGTTCATCTTCATAGACTCGATGACGACCATCGCCCTTTACAAGCCGCTGTCCGAGGTGATGAGGTTTTCCGAGTTCCTTATCAGGATAGCGAAGAAGAACGGGGAGGACGTGCTGGTCGTCTTCAACGTGGCCAAGGATCTCGCGCAGAAGGAGTTCATAAAGGGAGTGTCCATGCAGGCGGACGATGTCATAGACGTTTCGGGCAAGTCGTCGGGTGAAGGGTAGTAGCATGAGCATCGAAGAAGAAAGGGTGGTGCAGGAGATGTCCTCGCTGCTTGGCAATTCTGTCGTGCTGATGCTGACCAACGCCTCCAACCACAACGAAGCCGCGTGCCTGGTCCTCAGGTACTTCATGCGGGACAAAAACCTGCAGGGCATCTATGTTTGCGTTAACCGCGTGCCGCAGAGCATATCAGCCGACGCAGCCCGCATGGGTCTGGACACACAGAAGCTTTTCTTTGTAGACTGCACCGGCACTTCCGGAAAGGTAGGTGATAAGATATTGCGCTCAGCGTCGCCGGAAAACCTTGACAGGATGGGAAAGGCCCTGGCGGACGCGCTGAACAAGGCGTCTGGGGCAAAGTTCCTCATCTTCGACTCGGTGTCGGCGCTGCTGATGTTCAACAACTTCAAGTCAGTCGCGCAGTTCGGCCACCTCCTCACAAACCTCGTCCGGGAGCACGGCTTGCAGGGCGTGATACTCACCATAGAGAGGGACACGCACGAGTTTGTCCAAAGGACACTTAATGTGCTGTCGGACAGGATAATACAGGTATGATGTCGGCCAATTTCCTTTTTAAAAGGAGCCGTCAAAAAATTAGTTGTGGAAAGGGTGCAGTACAGGCTGTTCGAAAGGAAGCACAAGGCGGAGGCCAAGTCCTTCATCGCCGACATGGAAATGCTTGTTATTTTCCTCAACTCCCCGTTCAGGTCGACTTGGCTGAGGATGATAGGTCTGAAGAAGGAGGATATAAGAAGGATAAACAAGGTCGTGGACCACTACGCCGGCAGGAAGGTCGCGGCAGAGCTAAAGCACTTTCCAAAGACGAGAAGCGATGTGATAAGGCTGGAGGATGCTGTCCTGCGGGAAATGTTTGAGTCGAAATCAATCTTCATAGACCACGTTGTGACAGGTGTCAAAAAGTTTTTTGATTCGAGGAAATTCCTTGAAGAAACGTACCCGGGATCCGCCATACTCGATGTGCACCATCTCGAGAGGCTTGCTGTGCTGGCGGGTTCGGTCGAGGCGAAGAAGTGGTTCCCAACAAGCTTCGTTGTGTTCGGCCCCAGAAACGGCAAGATAGTCTCTGTGCAGCTGGAGAGGCACGCTAAAGCATAACACTTTTCAGTACAAACGACTTTTTTTATAGATTGTCGCACATGCGACATGATAGATTTTGAAAGCTGATTAAACGCTTGATGTCTGGTTGAAAATATGAAATTTATTTTTCCACCCACGAGAACTTGCGTTGCAGGGTCTTCGGGTAGTACTTTTTCCAGTCGAACTCCACTTGCCTGCTCCACCTGTAGTAGACCCTCGGGTCGACATAGCTCTTCAGCGAAGTGTTCAGGTTGTAGTCCCGCGTCTCCTTCATCAGCTGGAGCTTCAGCTTCATGACCTTCACCCTCTCCCTTGTCTTCTTCCCCTTCTTGAGGCCGGCCTGCTTTATGCTATCAACTTTCTTCTGCAGCCTCTCCTTCCAGTCCTTCGGCATCTTCCTCTTGTGGTTGCACACTATAGCCGCCTGAAGGTTTGCCATTGTCGCCGCGTACTTCTTCAGTTCCTCGGGGTCGCTCGCCTTCACCCTCTCCTTCTTCAGGTAGTCCTCCACGACCTTGGACGCGTGGAACGTGCGGAACACCTTCGCGCTTATCCCCGGCACCACCGCGCTGAGAAAATCGTTCACATGTTCCGACCTGATTCCGTCGAATATCATGGAGTGTGCCTGTGAAATGAACTCCTGTAGGTTTTTCACGACATTCTCCGGAAGCCCCGCCTCCTTCTGCCACCTGACGGAGTCCTTTCCCAAAAAGTCGAACTTCACAAGGTTGCCCTCTATCTCGATGTTTTTTGTGGTGAGTGTAGTCGCGCCAACGGTGTCCGCTTCGTCCTCGTCCTTCTCGTCGCCCACTCTCATCTGGAACTCGTCTATGAGATAACAGACGGTCGCCACCTTCCTGATCTTCGGGTCGGCCGAGCTTATGTTGTCGCTGATGTACTGCTTCAGATTTTGATATTTCTTCCCGAGCTCCACCGCCTTGTCGAACTTTTCCATCTCGCGTTCCTGCTTGACCGGCGATGTGTCGGCAAGCCATATGTATTTTTCCCTTCCCCTGAGCTTGTCGTCCCATTTTGCAATCCACATGTAATCTTTGTTCCACACTATCTCCTTCCACTCGCCCGGGGGCCTGGGTGCGTCCGGCGAAAGGTTTAGGATTATATCCTGCTCTGCCGCCCCTTCCTTCCACTTGCCGCGCAGCGGGTGCTTGCCGCGCCCCATGAAAATCGAGCTGGGCTCGGTCATGTAATTTCCCACATCGACAGTCTGCCCGTCGACAACAGCCTTTCCGTATTTCTCCTTGTTTGCATCCCTTACTACCTTCCTTTCTTCCGCCAGCCTCTTCTTTTCATCCTTGCTCATGTTCTCCCTATCCGCCCTTTCTGAGTTGACGTACTTCTCTATCTCCGAAAATTCGAAATCATCCCTGGTTCCCTTGACTCCGATAGCCCTACAAAAGTCTCCGAAGAAGTTCTTCACAAAAATCGGGTCTTCCACGTACTCCGTACCCAGCTTCTTGACCCAGGCTACCGCCATTTCCTCCTGCTTCGGCGTCAGGAGAATAACGTTTCCCCTGAACTTAACATGGAAGCCTCTTGTCTCGTACTTGGGGACTATTATCCCGTTGTGTATCAACTGCTTCATATTCAAACATCTGATGGTTGTCTTTTTAAATGTTTTGCTAGACCCTCTTAGCGGGTGTGATGGACCCGGAGGGATTCGAACCCTCATCTCGAGGTAACTCCAGTCGAGTGGCACTGAAGCGCGCCACCGGCATCCGAAGCCATCGGCCGACAGTTCGCCGGCTATCCAAGTTACCACACGGGTCCTTTAATAATTTATTGGATTGGTATCCTTAATGGAAAATTCTTTCTAGACTCGAAATACAGAATATCTTTCCCAACAGTCAGGGGTATATCCTGTTGATCAGCCTCGGGAAAGCTATCGCATCCCGTATGTGCTTCAGCTTGCATGTCCAAGCCACGAACCTTTCGATTCCCAGGCCGAAGCCCGCATGCTCGGATGCGCCCCACTTCCTCAGCTCGAGGTACCACTTGTAGTCATCCGGGTTAAGGCCCTCTTCCTTTATCCTGGAGAGCAGCTCCTCGTAGCTCTCTATCCTCTGACCGCTGCCCACTATCTCGCCGTAGCCCTCCGGTGCGAGCATGTCCACGCTGAGCGTCAACTTGGGGTTCTTCGGGTCGGGCTTGTGGTAGAACGCCTTTATCTGCTTCGGGAAATGGGTGACGAAAAACGGTATGTCGAAATGTTTGGTCAGTATTTTCTCCTCTCCTGCTCCTATGTCGTCGCCCCACTTTATGTTGACCCCGTCCTTCTGCAGAATCTCTATCGCTTGGTCGTATGTTATCCTCGGGAAAGGCGGCTTCACTTTAAGCAAATCCTCGACGTTCCTTCCCAGCCCCTCAAGTTCCTTCCTGTTCCTCAACACTAGGTTCTGACACATGTAGCTGATGAGCTCCTCCTCTGTCTTCATGAGCCCGTCGATGTTGCAGAACGGCATCTCGGCCTCGAGGTGCCAGTACTCCGTCAGGTGCCTGCGCGTCCTTGACTTTTCCGCCCTGAACGAGGGCGATATAGTGTACGTCTTTCCCAGGGCGTTTATCGATGCCTCTCCGTATAGCTGCCACGACTGAGACAAGTAAGCCTTCCTGTCGAAATATTTTACCTCGAAAAGTGTGGAGCCTCCCTCGACAGCCGAGCCTGTGAATATAGGCGGCTGGAACTCCGTGAAGCTGTTCTTTGAAAACCATTCCCTCGCCAGCGCAAGCGAGGTAGCTTTCACCCTGAGTATATTCTGCATCTTCCTGCTCCTGATCCAGAGGTGCCTGTTGTCCAGCAGGAACTCCGGGCCGTGGAACTTCTTGCCTATGGGGAAGTTCTCCTCTGCCTTGTACAAAACCTTGATGTCGCTTACGGATATCTCGAAGCCTGATGGCGCCCTGCTGTCCTTTTTGCAGACACCTGTTAGCTCTATGGTGGACTCCGCTGGAAGTTTGTCGACAGCAGCAAAAAGTTCCGAACTCACACTGTTTTTCCTAAGCGTGCACTGTATGAACCCGGTGCCGTCCCTCACCAGCAGGAACTGTATCCCCCCGCTGCTCCTCTTGTTGTGAATCCAGCCGCGGACTCCTATGTTACCCTCGATACCTTTTGTGAGGATGTTGTCGATGGTTTCGAATTCCATAAATATAACACACCTGCGGCGATTTATTAAATTTGGTGTTCGCTGACTGCGATAAGATTATAAATGCCGAAAACAAACTAAATCAAGTGAATGAGATGACCGGTGGTCGTTTTAATATCGGAAGGAAAGGATTCTGACTCGACTATAGACAAGGCACTGGTCAAGAGGGTCGCTGGCAACTCGCGCATCATTCTTACAGACGTTGAGCTTGAAAAGTTCTCAAAGCAGATGGAGGACATACTCTCCGCGTTCAAGGAGCTGGACAAGGTCGATACAAAGGATGTAAAACCATCCTTTCACCCGGTTGAAATAAAGAACGTGCTGCGCGAAGACGTGGCGGTAGAATGCAAGTCTGACATGCTGAGCAACGCAGTCCACAAGGAGGACGGGTACATAAGGGGGCCGAAGATTGTATGAAAGGGAAAGCTTCCGTGAAGGAATTCCTGGAGGATGTGAGAACCGGGAACACAGACTTGAAAGAATTTTCGAGCAAGGTCTTGGAAAAGTCCAAGAAGATACAGGCCGAGTACAACCCGTTCATAACCATAGCAGAAAAACTGGATGCCAAAATACCAAAGGGCAGGCTGTATGGGCTGCCGATTTCTGTAAAGGACAACATCTGCACTAAGGGGATGGAGACTACGGCTGGTTCTAGGATACTGAAGAACTATGTGCCGACGTTTGACGCGACATGTGTGGACAAGGTGCTGAAGGAGGGAGCTTTCATACTCGGGAAAACAGCTATGGACGAGTTCGGTTTTGGCACGTTCAGCGTCAATTGCGCGTATGGCGTACCCAAAAATCCTCTTGATAAGGAGAGAAGCTGCGGCGGCAGTTCCGGAGGAGCGTCTTGTATCACACTTGCATCCGACTTTCCCCACGTTGCCATAGCGGAGAGCACAGGAGGAAGCATATCGTGCCCGGCAGCTTTCACCGGTACTGTGGGAATCACCCCCACCTACGGCAGGGTCTCAAGATACGGCCTGATAGACTATGCGAACAGCTTGGACAAGATTGGGTGCATCGGCAAGACTGTTTATGATACAGCGTTGTTGTTGTCCGTCATCTCAGGCGAGGACAGTTACGACTCCACCGTGCTGAAGGGAAATGACACTGATTTCACCAAACACTGTGTGGAGGATGTGAAGGGTCTGAGGATAGGAGTGCCGCGCGAATATTTTGAAAACATAGACGGTAAAGTAACAAAGATAATCTGGGATGCAATCAAGCTGCTGGAGAGCCACGGCGCAACATACGAGGAGGTATCCCTGCCGCACACAAAGTACGCCCTCCCGGCCTACTACATAATAGCCATGGCCGAGGCGTCTACAAACCTTGCAAAGTTTTGTGGAATAAGGTACGGCCTGCAGACGCCGATTGATGGAAATTATGACAAATATTTTTCCGAGATTAGGACTTGCGCTTTCGGCGAGGAGGCAAAGAGGAGGATATTGCTCGGCACTTTCACCAGAATGGCGGGTTACAGGGATGCGTACTACCTGAAGGCTCTGAAGGTCAGGACAAAGGTGATAGATGATTTCAAGAGGGCTTTCAAAAGTTGCGACGTGCTTGCCGCTCCGACTATGCCGATAGTGGCTCCGAAGTTCTCCGAGATAAGCAAGCTTGAACCGATTCAGAACTACATGATGGACATACTCACGGTCGCACCCAACCTGGCTGGCATACCTATGATATCAGTCAGTGCGGGCCTTGTCGGCGGTCTTCCAGTTGGATTGCATCTTATGTCTGACCACCTCCAAGAGGAAAAGATAATCCGCGCGGCGTACACGTTCGAGCAGGTGAGCGCATGAAGACGATGATTGGGCTGGAGATACACGTGCACATCCTGTCGAAGAGCAAGCTTTTCTGCAGCTGCCTAGCGGACAACGAGAAGTCAAAGCCGAACAGCAGCGTCTGCGAGATATGCAGCGGACAGCCCGGGGCAAAGCCGATGCTGAACAGGAAGATAATAGACTCCGCCATGACCGTGGCTATGGCGCTGAACTGCAGTATAAACAGGGAGACGTTCTTTTCCAGGAAGACCTACTTCTACCCCGACATGCCGAAGAACTACCAGATTACCCAGTACGAGGTGCCTCTGGCGGTGGAGGGACTGATGGATATTCTGGGCAAGCAGATAAGGATAAGGAGGATACATGTCGAGGAGGACCCGGGAAAGCTCATCCATGTCGGAGGAGACATTACCAGCGCAAGGTATGTTCTTATAGACTACAACCGTTCCGGCATACCGCTCATAGAGATTGTAACAGAACCTGACTTTGAAAACACAAAGGAGGTGAGGGAGTTCCTGTCAAAGCTTCGCTCCATACTCGAGCATCTCGAGGTCTATGATTCCTCCAAGGAGGCGTCGCTCAGGGTGGATGCTAATATATCTGTGGACGGAGGAAGCAGGGTGGAGATAAAGAACATCACCGGCTTCGCCAACGTGGAGAAGGCCCTGAACTACGAGATAGCCCGGCAGCAGAGCCTAGCGAGGATGGGGATTGACGTGACAAGGGAGACAAGGCACTTTGACGCGGATGCAAACACCACCGCCAGCCTGAGAAAGAAGGAGTTCGAGGAGGATTATGGATACATCTTCGAGCCAGACCTGCCCATGATAGAGATTTCGGACGAATGGATGAAGGGCATTGCGGACAGGCTGCCAGAGCTTCCCGATGCGAGGGTCGCGAGGTTTGTCGAGAAGTACATGATAGCGAGAGATCAGTCCAAGGTGATAGTTTATCTGGACAAGGCACTGGCTGATTTTTTCGAGGACTGTGTAAAGCTGTATAACAAGCCGTCAGAGATTTCCAAGTGGATTGTGACAGACCTGTTAAAGTCGCTGAACTGGAACAGCATGTCGTTAAGGCAGTCCAAGGTCAGGGCGGAGACTTTTGTGGAATTGCTCAGGATGATTGAGAGCGGGGAGATTACGGCAAGGTTAGCGAAGGAGCTGATAAAAGAATATGCGGTCAGCGGTGAGAACCCCAAAGACATGGTAAAAAGCAAGAGCGTTTCGACCTATGGTGAAAAGGAACTCGGAAAAATTATTGATGATGCGATAAAAGAAAACACAAGGGCGGCGGACGATTACAAAAAGGGAAACCTTAAGAGTTTGCAATACCTATTAGGGGAAGTACTGAAGAAGACCGGAAAGGCTGCAGACCCGAAGCTGATTAGAAAGTTGTTGGAAGCCCGATTAGCTCAGCAGGTAGAGCAACGCACTGTTAGCTAAGGCAGACATGCGGAGGTCCGAGGTTCGAGTCCTCGATCGGGCGCTCAATTCGCATTGTTAGAATTAGGTATGCGGTTTGCATACGGGGATAAGTATTTTTTGAATCCGATGTTCTGTAAAAGTTTGAAATTCATTAGATTGTTTTTATCTCGTCAGCGAAATTTCTTAGCATGAGCTCTTTGACGGTCTTGTAGTCCTTCCCGAAATTGGCGAATATCCACATAAGCTTGGTCACCGCAGCTTCTGGCGTCATGTCGTAGCAGGATATGGCACCTGCCTTGACGGCTTTACGGCCCACCTCGTAGATGGACATGTCCACGGCGCCGAAGGGGACTTGGGTGGTCACTAGGACCGGTATGCCCATTTTCGTAAGCATCTCAATCTTCTCGGCAACCGTAGCAAGATAATCCTGGGTTTTCCTGAAAGGGGTGTTTCCAGACCCGTACGCCTTTATGATTACAGCTTTCGAATCAGCCAATCTGTCAAGCTTTTCAGGGTCGAACCCCGGGAACAATTCTACAATGTCGATATCGGTGGCCTTGCGTTCTATTTTTGGGAAAAATTTCGGCTCGTCATCATGCTTTTTCGGAACATAACGTTCATCAAGCATTATTTTTCTTCCATATTTTGCATCGTCCACAATCCTGCCTATGTAGGGATAGTTGACGCTCGAAAAGACATCCACATCATAGTTCAGTATCTCTGTGGCTTCGCTTACAGTTTTCTTTAATCTGCTAGCCTTGATTATCTTTCCATGGAAATATACACAGACATCATGTACGTCAGAACATGCTGTAACCACAGAACCAACAAGGTTTGGTCCGGCATCACTTTCCTGTCCGACTATACTTTCACTTCCAGTTATTACCACAGGTTTATCTGGGTTTTGCACCATAAATGAAAGTGCCGCTCCTGTATATGCCATCGTGTCCGTGCCGTGCAGGATTACAAACCCATCGTATTTGTTCCAGTTATCCTCGAGTGCCTTGGCTATCTCTGGCCAGTCTGCTGAGTATATGTTCGTGCTGTCTATGCCGTATACCATCATGCCTTCTATGTTTGCCAGCTTTTTAACTTCAGGGAAAAAATTTACCAGTTCTTCTGCCTTATAGCCGGGCCTTTTTCCTTCGTCAGTATCTACGGATAAAATGGTCCCTCCGGTAGATATGATAAGAATGTTTTTCCCATACAGAGTCTCCTCATACGATTTAGTTCTGCTGCCACTGCAAGTTTTGCTCGGTGCCTCGAATACACCATTGTCCAATGTTTCCTCGTCGTACATAATTCATCACTCACAAGTAGATATTACATTCAGCATACCCTTAAGCGTTTTACAAAAAAAGTCGTGATTTATGCAAAATATAATGTTTAAATATGAAAGAATCCGAATATTATTCGGTAATTATGAAATTGTCTGATAAGGATGTCAAACTGCTGGAAATCCTCCAGAAAGACTGCAAGCGCAGCCTAAAGGATATTGCGAGGGAAATCAAGAGCCCCGTGACGACAGTCTACGATAGGGTAAAGAGGTTCGAGAAGGAGGGTTTGGTCAAGAAATATGTCGCTGTGCTTGACGACAAAAAACTGGACAGGCCTTTTACCGTTTTCATATTTGCCCGCATAGCGTACCACGTGCCTGGCGAATCCAGGCCGCTTTCCCAGAGGGAAATAGCAAAGGAGATATCCAAGTACCCGAACGTCCAGGGCGTGTACATAATCAGCGGCGACTGGGATATAATGCTGAAGGTCAAGGGGAAGGACATAGACGAGATAAGCTCCTTTGTCGTGGACGAGTTACGAACCATCAAGGGCATAGAAAGAACATATACAAGCACGTGCATGCAGACAGTGAAAGATGAAATGTCTCTTCAGTTAGAGTCGAGTGCTCACAAGTAGAGGTATCTCTTCACTTCCCACTTCGTCACGCTCTTGGTCTTCTCGTTAGTGTGGTTCTTCCTGCACCATATGACATATTCCTCCCACTCCTTAGCCTTCAGCGAGAGCATCTTCTGGAACATCTCCTTGCCCAGAGCCTTTTCTATTATCCCGTCCTTGTCCTTTCTCGCTTCCTCTATAGCCTCGCCGAGATTTGCCGGCAGCCTTCTCAGACCCATCTTGTCGAGTTCCTGATCGCTCAGTTCGGACAGGCTGTACACGTTCTTCCTTATCGGCGGGTCGAGATGCATCTTCTTCGCTATGCCCCGCAGGCCTGCCTCCACAACCACAGGGTAGACCAGATAAGGATTGGCCGAAGTGTCCGGGAATCTCAGCTCGAACCTCACGCCGTTGCCCTTCGCATAGCCGGGCCTTCTTATCATCGCGGATCTGTTCTCGGTGTCCCACACAGCAATTGTTGGCGCTTCTTGGTGCGGCACGAGCCTCTTGTAGCTGTTCACTGTTGGGGCCGCTATAAGTGCGTAGACAGGCGCATAGTGAAGAACGCCCGCAACGAAAGACGCACCCAGCTCGGAAAAATACTCCTTTTCATTCTCCGGAATCATGAGGTTCTCCTTCCCCTCCCTGTCCCACATGCTTATGTGCAGGTGCATGCCGTTCCCTGGAAATCCCTCCCTGACCTTTGGCATGAAGCTAGCATACCACTCGTAAATCCTGGCCACGGATTTCGAGCACAGCTTGTCCAGCATCACATTATCGGAGGTCCCTACGATGCCGCTGGCCCGCATCATGAACTCGTGCTGCGAGGATCCCACCTCGTGGTGCGCCTGCTCCGCGTTCACTCCCATGTCGTTCAGAGCCTTCAAAACGTCCATGCGGTAAGTCTCGGTCATGTCCCTTCCAGGAGTCATGTCAAAATATCTCTGTGTCCATTCGCTTGCCCCCAGGTCTTCGACGAATTTGAAATCGTGCCCTGTCACCTCCAGCGTGTAGAACTCCGGTTCCGCGCCGCACTTTATGCTGGCGCCGTCCACACCCTCGGCTATTTTCCTGTCTTTCAGGGAGTCTTCGTATCTTTTGGCGATGCCCCTTGGGTCGGATGCGTGAGGAGTGCCGTCCGAAGCCCTCTGGTTGTATGAAAATGCAATAGCGACCTTGTGCGCCTTGCCAGTCATCCTGGACATATGCAATACGTTTGATATCTGCTCGGGGACCATCCTCAGGCTGCTCATGTCGGCGACGGTCTTTGTGTCGCTGTTGTCTATCGGGTCGAATCCGGGGATGGAAGAGGAGTCGGTGTTCATGGATATCTCATTGTCGTTTATGTGCTTGGTGTGTAGCGTCTTTCCTCTGACAATCCCGTCTATGTCCACGATAAGAAGGTGCAAGAAATCGGCCTTGGAAGCAATCCCGTTATTCGCGCTGATTTTTTGCATTTTATTAATATATGTGTGCCAGAATTTATAATTAAGCATTGACAAACGTCAACAAAAAACGTGATTTTGCATGACAAATGTTACACTTGATGACAAATCCTCTGAAATTTTGAAACATTTGTTGAGGAATTCCAGGCTATCGTACAGGGAGCTCGCAAAGAAGACCGGCTTCTCGATAGGAACTGTCCTGAACAGGATAAAGGAGCTGAAAAAGAGGGAGATAATCAAGGAGTACTCCGTCATACTCGACCACGAAAAGCTCGGCTACGAGCTGACTGTCATAACCGAGATAACCGTCTCTAAGGGAAAGCTGCTCCAGGTCGAGAGGGAGGTGTCAAAAGCCCCCAATGTATGCGCGGTGTACGACGTGACCGGCGCCAGCGACGCGGTGATAGTGGCGAAGTTCAGGAGCAGGGATGAATTGAGCAAGTTCACAAAGTCGGTGCTTTCGATACCTTATATTGAAAGGACAAACACGCATGTCGTCCTGACGACAGTGAAGGAAGACTTCGGTCTGCTATAAAACTATATCTTCTTTTTCTCGAAGAGCCACACCACCAGGGTGTTGAATGTGTAGTGCGCCACCATGTAAACGGTGGACGGTATGATGGCCAGCGGGCTTATGCTGTAGGCGAGCATGATGATCAGCGACTCGTTCTTGTAGCCGCAAGATATGGCGAGGGTCCTCTTCAGCCTTTTCTCCCGGCCGGACAGGTAGCCTAGGCCGAACCCTAGCGCGGCCAGCAGGAACATCACAGGAACAACGGAGAGCACGCTGCCCAGGGACGCCAGTATCTCTCCCGCCGCCGACGAAAATATTATCCATACAATCGCGAACAGCAGCACGGGCACCATGTTTTTGGAGAGGCTTGCAAGCGCACGGCGGCCTGGTTTCATGAGCTTCCTGGTCGCAAAAGCGAACACCATCGGGACCACGATTATGCCGACCATGTTGGTTAGCAGCTGCCCGTATGGTATGCTGAGTCTGAGTCCGAACATAAGAAAGACCATGGCTGGGATGTAAAGCACTGAGCTGATGTTGGCTATGGCTGTCAGCGATATGCCCATCTCCCTGTTGCCGTCGACCAGCCCTATGAACAGCAGCGAGTTTATCGCGGTGGGTGCGAGCGCGGCCATCACCACGCCAAGCAGCAGGTTGCCAGGCAGGAAAGACCCGGCCAGGTAAGCCACTGCCGGAAGGACCAGAACATTTATCGCCGCCCAGAAAAGTATTTCCCTCCTCAGGAACCTCCTTACGCCGAACTCCAGCTCCAGGGCGTTGAGGTAAATTATGGCCATCGCCAGCGGGAATATCGCGTCCTTCAGGAGCGACCCGCCAGGGATCAGCAATCCCAGTATCATCGCCGAGAAGATTATTGCACTTAGCGGCACTTTCATGGCTATCTGATATTCGTATGCCTTCTGGCCTTTATAAGATGATGCCCATGTAAATCGGGCGTAGAATAGCAATAAGTAAAAAAAGAAGAAAGGGGAGATGCTATCTCCGAACTAAACTAAATCAACTAACTCAGTATCCTCTCTTTTTCGAGAAACATTCTCTGCAGTAGACGGGCTTGCCCTCCGTAGGCTTGAAAGGAACTTCACATTCCTTCTTACACTCGGAGCAAGTCGCTTTGTGCATTTCTCTGGGTCCAAAATCTCTCCTGAACCCTCCGCCATTGAATGCCATTGTTATTACCTCCTTTTTTTTGTCGCACAGAAGAAACCTTTCGATTTCGTTTATGCTATAATATCTATGGATGTCATGCCTTTATAAAGGCTACTATTGGCACGAGATTTGCGTGAAAAGTGTAAAAAAAGAAGCGCCTCGGAGGGGATTTGAACCCCTGTTTCTTAGCCGGTCAAATCTCTCTGGCCGGTTCTTAAGCGTGACAGGCAAATGCGTCAATGCTTTACATCCTGGGCCACTAGACGACCGAGGCGTGATTATCACGTATTCTTAAATATCTCTTTAAATTTTTATTGTTATTAAAGCCAACGTTTTCGAAATATTTTATGACTTCGGATTTCTTGTAGATTCCCAATTCGTATGTATTTTTGTTCTTGTTAAATCTTATGCACTAATTGATTCCCAAAAATTTCAGTCCAACGCGAACATCATTGACCAATTCGATGTTTTTCTGTGTAAATTCTATTTGCGGTATGCTGTCATTTGTAGTTTTAGAAAATACGGTGCCGTCAGTGTCTATTAGGCCTCTAATACATGATTTAAGGAAAAGTTCATTGTAAAATAACCAAGATGGAATTCTGTGTTTGTTGGGCAACCGTTCTCGAATACTTTCTACAATCATCTTATTGTTGGCGTAAACGAAAAGTTCGTTCTTTGACGTTTCGTAATGTTTGAACCTTATACCAAATATGTTTTGTAGCATAGGAATTACTACTTCAAATGCGTACTCTTTTTCCTTTATAGAATTCAACCCAATTTTGAGCTGATAAATGCCTCTCGTAGAATTGCTGTAAATATTTCCATCGCCAATGATTATTCCAATCAGTTCTGCAAACTCTTGAGTAATTTCCGATTCTGAAAAGGGCATCTCATAAACTTTCTCAGACACCATTGATATGACTTTCGGGGGTTCATTTCCGGTGAGTTGCGGCCTAGGGCAGCATCCTCAGCTTGTCCCTGGTCCTCAGGTACCTTGCTATGCCCTCTGCAGTTATGCCTTCCTTCAGCCTGATCATTATCGGGAGGTTGGGGAGGGTTTTTGCCGCCTCCTCGTTGAATGACCTAGTCACAATGAACTCGTTTATCTCCCTTATGCACTTCTGTGTGACATAGGGGTGTAGCTTCAGGTTCCTAGCTATCTCCCTAAGGTGAGTGTCGGGGTTGACCTCGATGAACTTCGCCACCTTCGCTATGTTGAGTGTGGTCTTCGCCGCCTTCGTTCCCTTCTTCATAGTGTATTATTGTACGGGCGTCAATAAGAGCTTTTCGGTGTGTTTCCTGATTGGATTGTAAATGCGTTTGCGGCTTTATGTATAATTCAAAGTCTGATACAAATTTGGCTGGTGAATAATATGGTATAAATTTATTTATTGGGTTAAAAAAGAGCAAAAATAACTTTATCTACCCCTGATTTTGAGGCGAGGCCCCGTTTTCCACCGAATCGATTCGCGTTAACGCGTCGTTTTGAGGTACGGCGGGCTGCTGCACAGGAGGTTGTGACATATTTATGTGTGGGGTAGGCTCCGCTTTTCCTGTGTACTTTATCCACCCCTTGTTTTCCCGCTCGAACCTTTCTATGTCGCTGGTTCTCTTTACCATGGCAGACAGGATGCTTCTCAGGGCCGACTTGTCCTTGTAGTTCAGGTGAGCCGCCAGCTCCTCATAGCTTATTTCCCCGCGCTGCTTTACAATGGACAGTATTTCCCTCATCCTCCAGCTCAGGATTTCCATGCTATCCAGCTCCTTCTGTACGTTTGTCTTGGCCGGTTCGGGTAGCGTTGAAGCGATTTGACCCAGCTTTGCCAGGTCCATGGACAGGTTGTTAAGCTTCTGTTCTATGGCATCGACTTTCGCGTATTTTTCTTTTAAATGATAGAGTATGGGCATGACCTCAGCCGCCATCCATTCCTTTGTAGCCATCTGCGATTCGATGCGAATCAGCGAGGATTCAATGTCCCTCAGGGATCTTCCTGTGTACCCGGCCGCCATGCCCAGTTGTAGGGATTCTTTCTCGATTTCCAGCTTTTTTGGAGCTTCTGGAGAGGATTGAATAGGTGTTGATTCGATTTGATTCGATTTACCTCGATTTAAAACGCTTTTAATCGCTGTGAAAAAGCCCATGATATTATTATAGCGTTTCTAGTATATATATTTTTACCTTCACGATACCTGTTTTAGATCCAATTCTCACTATTACAACTTGTCTACTAACTCTCACTCTTCTGCACACTTGCACTAAAATTTACAAATTTACCTGTTGCCTGGCATGCGTTTTTCGCACCAACTCTCACTTTCACTATCACAGAACCTTATGTTTATAAGTTTACACTGAATTTTTAGTATTTTTCGCCCATCAATTCTCACTTTCCCGTAAAATCGACCAGAAATTTGGGCTCAAACCTTTTATGAAACGTGTCGAATCATTTTTATGATAATGTATTTTTCAAATGTATATTTTCTATATAATATTTTCTTACATATATTTTATTTTATATAATTCGCAAAAAACTCACTTTGCACGAGAAATTATTATCACAAATATATATTTTGTTTTATATAAATCTATTTATATTTAGGTTTTTGTGTAACAATTATGTCAGAATACGCCTTGATTTTCGATATTCCCACCCGGGAATCCGTGCTGAGGGTAAGGATAAACCGCGCCCTGAAACTGGCCGGTGCCAAGATGGTACAGCGTTCGATATGGGCTAGCCCTAGCCTCGATGACCTGAAGGGCATAGCCGGCTTCATCCGGAGCCACGGAGGAAAGGCTCAGGTTATCGAGTGGAACAAGGTTTTATAGGAACTGTACTCACAAATGTATATAATGAAACATATAAGTTAGCCGTTTTTTAACGCTTAGGCGCAATAGTTTAATCATGGACGATGTCTTGGACGTATACGGTGAAGCAAATAAGCGGGCCATGAGGAGCATCATAAAAACCAGCGGCTTCCAGGATTTGGAGCGAGAGGATTTGTCCGAGGCCGAAGTGGAGAAGACGCTGTCAAGGTACCAAGTCATAGAAGTTCGTGGCGGAGGCAAGAGGGTGATTCCGGCCGATTTGTATGTGGATCCTGAAATCAAGCGATTGAAGAATCTGGCCGGGCGCGAGTCGCTTGTCAAGGGCGGGGAGCTCACCGATTACATCTACCGGACCAAGGAGGAGTTCATAATGTACGACTACAAGACCGGCGATTACGGCCACATAACTGAGGAGGGGTACTTTGCGTTTTTCCCGACAGAAGAAGAGCAGGACAGGATAAGGAAGGCGCTGCAGGACGCGCTTTAGGGGCCCTGCCAGCGGACTGGGCTATTGTACTCACAAATGTATATAATGGAACATATAAGTAAACATTTTATCGCCCTGAAAATCATCCCTTAATCAGAGGATTGCCGTGAAAAGCAAGAAAAAGGAGTCCAAGAAGGAAGAGGGAATGTGCGAGTGCGGCCACCACAAGATGTCCGAGCCGTGCGACTGCGCCTGAATCGGCACCCGGCCGCCGCCCGGAGCTTGACACGCCTAATGTACTCACAATAATATATAATGAAACATATAAGTCAGCCCTTAAAAATGCGAAAGTCCAATCTTAATCCATGATGTCGGACAAGGAGATAGAGGACATCCTTTCAAAGTACAGGATGGTGGACATGTACGGGAAGAAGATAAAGGCAGTATCCACAGACTTGGTCCCAATCATTGGAAAGCTTGCCGACTACGTGTACGAATCCGGCAAGGATGTGGACGAGTTCATAGTGCACGACATCACCACCGGCAACTGCTACTATTTCTCCAAGGATGGGATGTACAAGATCGGCCCCGAGGACGAGAAGGAGAAGGTCAGGGAAGCGCTGAAATGAGGGTAAAATAAGGTAATTTTTACTACACTGGCTCAGGAGGACAGTGTGTGTTCTAGGGCGACAGGGCGGATTTCAATGCGCACCCGCAATGCGAGCATGATTCATGATGCTTTCTCCCGCAGAGGAAGGCCGGGTTGTGGTATTTGCTCGGACATTTGACAAACGAGGCTGAACAGCAGCCGTCGCAACCATGAACCCACCACGACTTTTGGGTTTGAAAGCCGCCCGGGACGTAGACAGTGTGCCCCGTGCCGTGCTCGCACCGCCATTCTATCCTGCCGTCCGCTCTTTCTATGAAGCTTGTTCTCATAAACATCACAAACCGTGTCTAATGCTTGACGACTATCGCGTGCCCTTGCGCTGCACTGTCCAAAAGTCTGTTTCCTGCTTCAAGCACCGCGTTCAGTATGTGCTGCGATATCTTGCTGTCGTCGTTCCAGACGTACATGACAGTGTTGCCGATCTTCCTTGTGGAGATTACCATGCCCAGCTTTTCGAACGTGGGAAACATCCTGAAAAGGGTGTTCCTGGATATGCCCGTTTCCTTTATCATCTCCTCCTTTGTGAACTCGTAGGGCCTTCTGTCAAGCAGAAAGTGAAGCATCCTGGAGAAGGCGTTGTCCCCGAACATTTTCATCACAAGTGTGTTTTCGCCTGTTCCCATATAGACCCACCTAGAAATACATTGATTTTGCTAACATTAAAGGTAACGATTTGATTACCCTTCTCCCCAAAAAATATAACTTAGGTTAAATGCCCCCGAAATTATACATATATAACTTCGGTTAAATGATACAAATTTTTATAACCTGATACAGTTTTGTATCGCCCGGCAGCGGACTAAGAAGCTTTAAATGTTATTATATACATTTATATCATATGGCAGGACAACTGCTCTTGCACAGCCCGACCCTGGAAAGCGTCGAAATGGTAGAGGCTGTGATAAAGGAGCGCAGCGGAGAGTTAGGTCCTTACCAGCTCTGGAAAGCCTTACCCAAGAAGATGATGTATCAAACGTTCCAGAGCATCCTGAATTATCTGGAAGAATTCAATAAGATCGTGCGCAAGGATGGTAAATTGATTTGGATATGGAACCCGCAACTAGTGAAAAAGTACCTCAACAATCCCGATTTGCTTGCCAAATAGAAAAAACACGATTGGTTTTTACCCCCACAGAATCGGCCGCCTGTAAAATTTGTAGGGGTAATGGGGACCGGCTAAACCAGCGTCTATTGAATAAAGATTGTCAACATATTTTATTCTACGCAGGAGAAACGCTCACAATGGTGTCGCCAAGGATGACTTGCGCGTGTTTATCTGCCATGAGATACTGCAACATTTCAGAAGCGTCTATAAGCTCACCATGAATTTTGTAGAAAGCTATCCAATAATCATATGCGTTTTGGGATTTCTTGAATGCTTCCCCAGTAGTATTGCCCTTAATCAGAGATTCTGTCACTTTCATCGAAGATTCTAAAAATGGTTTTGCAACATCGTCGTCCAGCGGGCGTGAAACGCTCAATTCGTTGTTAAGAGCGAAAAATGGCTCTTTGTATCCTATGAACGCAGATGTATTATGCTTGCTTATAGCTTCCTTTCCCAGAATTTGGGCAGAGTTGCATGTAAGAGAATGAACTATTTTGCCGGATAAGAGGTTGGCATTATCATCCGAATTAATCAGTATTTCTCCTCTGTAACCTGCTATGCTCGTATCATTGCCATGTCCATGAAACAGCACCAATGGTGTGTCTTCTAGCTTCAACGCACTTTCAACTTGCTTTTTTGTCGCTTTTTCTTTGTTAAGATCTATAATACGAAAACCTTTCTTCTCTGCGACAGGCCTTATTTTCTTTTCTACATATTTACTGAAGTACGTGGTTATAGCATCGTCTTCTATTCTTGTAATTAGAATTTTCTTTGGCATTTTAACCTAGTATCTTTGCTTCTTCCTTAAAGGACCTCAGATAATTCATATGAACTTTCAACAATATCCTGCCTACATCATCTTTGCCATCAATATGCTGTATCAATTCCTCTTTAGTCATAGTGCCCATACCACCTATTGACAATCTAAGATGTGGGGACATGGAAGAAATACGTGCACGAACAATCTTCCATTGTTCTTCCAATAGGTTTTCTGGCATGGTTATTTATCGTCCTGACAATTACTTAAATAATCATCGATTAACTAATAAACAATTGATTATTTAAGCTTAAATCAAATGATTTCCAATGCTTCCAGCATGCGTTGTATCTGATTTCCAAGATCAGTTTTATTCGATATTTCCCTGAAAGCATCTTTCCAAGTTATTATTTTTTCATCCAGCACCAGAATGGGTTTGCTCTTTTCAGAGTCCGGTATGACGGAGAAGACTTTCCTAAATCTTTCCATGCTCATAATAGTCGTTGCCTATTAGATTTTGGTGTCCCTTCAATTTAAACAAAGCTCTCACCAGCTACCGTGGTGATATTTTTCGATCTTCTCTTAATCTATTCCCAGTAAATCTATTCGATCACGATGTAATGACTTTTACCCACAGAATCGGCCGCCTAATAAGATTTATAGGGGTAATGGGAACCGGCTGAGTAAGCCAGCGCGTGTTGTACACATCATCTTGTAATCCTTCAGGAACTCCATGGATCCGGACAGCATATCCGTGTGCCTTGCCGATGGTTGTTTTGCTCCAGGTTTGTTCAAGCGTTTTTACAAAGACAAGGCGAGTCTGATTTGTGATAATTAGTGTGTGATGCAAAAATCATTATTTTGACTTGCTGTAAATTAAATTCAAAAGAGTAAATGTTGCTTCGATTGTCAATTTTGATACTTGTTTATCTCGCGGCACAGGTTTGTCCAACGGATGGGCACCGCCTGCACCCAAGTCTGGAATCAAGAGTCCGATATTCTGGAATCTTTCATGTATAAGATTTTTCCCTTCAGCCCATTTATGTAGTTTTGAAACAGAAAAATCGGCGTTGGGTCGTATTATTTTTTTACAATGTTGGCATACGAGATTCTCTTTAGGGTCCGCCCCTTCCAAATCTTTATATTTTTCTTTCAACGCACCCTCAAAGGCCCTTCTACACATTACTTGTGCAGATAGATAGCACCCACTATCATAGTTTTTAATCGCTTCTTCCAAGTCCAATCTAACTTCATTATAAGGAATTGTCGGCGGGACTTCGAAAGATTTCATAGATACAGAACCTACAGATATTTCAATATCTATTAAGAATTTTTGGAAATTTTCAAGAAAAGTTAGTTTACCTGTATAATCAGCTTCTTTCATTACAATTTCTTTTATAACATCAGAAATTTTGGCTTCTTCTTCCAATTTTCCATATTTGTGAAAAAGGAGTTCTAAAGACTTGGCATTTTTATGAAAATCAGTACGTATCTGATCATATTTTTTCATATAAAATTTGTTGCGATTGAATTTTAAAAGAGAATTTAATGTATCAATTAAATTTTTTGTGCTAATCGATAGTTTATCTATAGCTTCTTGCAAGTCAGTTTTAGTAATTTCAGGCATAATACACCCACAATTCGTTAACTTTCTTTCTTTTAACAATGTCTTGCTTTACTGCTTTTTGCAACGGATCTGTTAAGCTTCGAACTCTTTTATATGTATATCCCTCTTCAGCAAATTTATCGAAGATGTCTTTTGGAGTTCTTTCTTGGGAAAAGAAACCTTCTCCTTTTAGCTCTACTAACAAATCAAGTATGCTTTTCTCCCCTGTTTTCTTAGGCATAACCTTCCCAACAAAGACAGCTTCCTCTAGCTTAGATATTCTTTCTTTTAATTCTTGAAATTCTTGATCAGTTGTCATTTAGTCCAACTCATTTCTTAGATTTCAATACTTTATCAAATATTTCTGGTAGTCTATGATATGCTATTCTGTATGTCCTTGTAGGCAGTTTTTCTACAAGACCTTTATCGGTTAGATCTTTTAATGGACCAGAAAGTGCCGTCATAGGGCGACCTATTTCTTTAGCTATCTCTGAAATACCTAAATCAGTCTTTTCTAGCATGCCGAGTTTGCCTGCGAAATATTTACCCAATAGTACTATTGAAATCCTTTTTTGATCTGATAGTGTTCCGAAATTCTGAAATATAATTCTACCAGTAGGTTTCTCTATTTTAAAAAATTCGGCAGCCATTTCTACCAACTTTCCCAATTCTTTAACAGTATCCTTTTCTTCCACTACCAACCTTTTCAATATTTCGCTTTCTTCCATTAACTGGCCACCAAATAGCTAATATTGCAATGAATATATAAGCTTTCATTTATCACAAAATATGTGAAGTTTTCATATTTTACAATTTTTACGTAAATGTTGGCAATAGACAGTTGTTCATTTTTGCGAGTTATTTCCTTCGTGGTCTGTTCTAGCG
>CAYRSM010000013.1:0-25190 GCA_964427125.1 uncultured archaeon
GTGCCAGACGACGTGGAGAGGAAATACGGAAATTTCATAAAAATTCGTAGGTCGGTGGATGAAGGCGAGCTATTCGGAAGTATTTACCCAAATTCTGATATTTTCTTATATCCTGGATTCAGCGACACTTTCGGTTTTGCATTTCTTGAGGCCATGAGCTTTGGAAAGCCGATAGTGACTTTCGAAGGGTTTGCGAGGAACGAGCTGGTGGAAGACGGTAAAAACGGAGTTGTAATCGATGTGCCAAAAAGCTTCGGATATGGAAATTTTACGGACGCCGATTGGGCCGCCTCTGCGGATTCCAGAATAGGAAGTGAAATGGTCAATCAGCTTGTTGCTTCTACATCAAGACTATTGGATAATCGACTATCAGCAAAAAAAATGGGGTCGAATGGCAGAAAGCTTGTAAAAGACGGAAAGTTCTCGATAAAGGAACGTAATAGAAAATTGAAAAACATTTACGAAGAAGCTCTGCGCAAGTGATTGATTGTAAAAAATATGTTGAACAAGTACTTGATTTATAAGTTTGTTCCCCTCAGGACCACCCACATGTCTCCCGCAAGTCCGCGATTAGTCAAATACGCATAGGGTATCGTGAAATAGCCACCCATGCCCCATTTTGTTCCCCACGAATTCCTAACTACGAATCTCTTCTGATTGTCATCGTAACCCACCGCCACCACCGCATGACCGCCCAGCACAGCCTCGTCCGGTTGCGGCATGTTTACCACACCCGTCTTCTCGACCTCCATCGACTCGAAGCTCTCGTACACCGTGAAGCCGAAGACGAACGGGTACCCCTGCGCTAGGCAGTTCCTCATGTCGTCCAGGCTCAATATCCTGTGGTAGGAGACTATCTTGTGCCCCGATGCGTCGGCGTATGATTTTTGTGAAGGTTTTGTCTTGAACTTGGATATCACGTATTTCCAATCGGCCTCCGGGCAGACGCCGAGCTTGGCAAGCGATTTTATTCCATCCCTCAGGGTCGCACCCGAATCCGAATCGGTTGTGTGCTCGATTGCCCTCTCGTTGTAGTAGATAAAGAGCCTGCTAAGGTCAGCCTGTGGTAAGTTGTCCTTTTTCTCCAGGAACTCCAGCGCTCCGACCAAAGCGTTCGCTGTACAACTACCTAATTTCCCTTGGTTTTCTATTTTGGAGCAAATCGGCCTGAGGTCAATCATCGGCGGCAGCTTTATAGGTCTCGCTATCCTGCTGTACAAAAAGTCCCTCTGGTCTGGCGTGTCAGGCACCCATCCGTAGCGTCTCTTCGGCATAAAGCGACAATTAGTATTGCGTTATAACTGGATATATTGAAAATTATTAGGAATACTCCCAAAATTTTCAAGGATAAGTATTTATTGTCCTCAAGATTGATGTATGAACCTGCTCAAGATTGCGCTGGTCTGCGGGCTGATTGTCGCGGCGTCCCCCGCTTCCATGGCGTGGTGGGACGACAACTGGGACTACAGGCAGCCAATCACGATAAACAATGCGAACAATGTCACGCTGACCGACTACCAGGTTGCGGTGAACGTGACTTACGACTCCGGCATGGCCGGCGACTTTTCCGACATAAGGTTCGCTTGGCTGAACTACACCGACGGAAAGGAAAAGGAAACCCCGCATTGGGTTGAAAGCAGGGTCAATTCTTCTTGGGCGCACGTTTGGATAAATGTAAAAAACATTCCCGTCGGTGTCACCACAGTCTACCTGTATTATGGAAATCGCAATGCTATAAATTCTACAAGCAACCCGACGGCCACATTTTTAGCGTATGATGAAAAGTTTGATTTGTCCAAATGGCTGTCAAGCAACCATCTTGGGTATAATTGCGGGTCGGTTTCACAAGACACGACCATGGGCAGATCCCTGCCATCTATGGAAATGATTCACTGCACATCAGTTAACCTTGCCGATGGCGGACAAACCATGAAAATATTCAAGAACGTCACGATTTCTTCGTCCGACCCAACCGGCTACAAAATCGATGTCGATATTTATCAAAACTCAGGTTACAGACGATTGGATTCTTTGGCATGGTACTGGAACGACACAACTGGAGACGGTTATTGGGCGAGGTTTGAAACAAACGGTGGTAGCACTGACAATGGCGGGGTTCGAATACTCAAAGTAACCGATTATATTTGGGGAAACGGCACAATTGCTTCCGGCAACGCTTGGAATTATATGCCAAGTGGTTGGTATCATGTCAACATGACAATAAGCGGCAATGCTTTCAACGCATCTTTTTTCAGGCCAGATGGTACGTTCATGGAAACTATCGGTGCTTCGGATAGTTCTTATACATCTGGTTCTTTGGCTTTGGTCGGAGAATGGGTTTGGTTTGTTGGGCAAACTTCTTGGTACGATAATTTTAAAGTCCGAAAATTCGTAGACCCAGAGCCAACGTATTCCTTCGGCTCAAAAGAGGTAAAGCAGGTATTGACAATGACAATAGGCAATTTACCGCACACAATAAACCTCAACCAGCAGTTCAACATGACGCTCGGCACGATGCTCAATGGCGCGTACCTAACGGCATTGCAGCAAAACAGCTTCACACTTTACATCGACGGCAACCCCCTGACAATCGAAAATTTCGCCAACAACAATGGCGGCACGTACACCCTCACCGCGTCCGTCCCCTACAACCTCCTCGGCAGGCGCCAGATAAAAGTGCAGGTCAGCTACAACAACATGACCGCCTCGAACTCCTCCTCGCTGTCCGCCATGACCCACAGGCCGCTCAACAGGGCGGTCTTCGTAACCGACGGCGGCTGGAGGGACGCCCTTTCGCTGGTCTCCTTCAAAAGGCCCACTATCATCTCAAATGCTATAGGCGGCTCGGTGATGCACTACATAGACCTCTACAGGCCCGACACAATCTACGTCCTCGGCAGCGTCTCCGGCTCGACAGGGAGCTACGAAGGCGTGACCTACAGGATAACCGACTACAGCGACATCCACGGGCTCTTTTACGGCAACTCGACTGGGGTGTACGCAGGTGATGATATGACCAAAAACATCCATGCGTCGCTCCTGGCCGCGTCCCTGGGCAAGGATATTGTTTTCAATCCAAGCTATGCCGACTCCGGCCACGACTTGAGTGGTAATACAACAGGGGAAATAGAAGATTTGTACCTTCGGACAGTGAAGGGCCGGGGCGGCAACATAAACTACCTCGTGGCCTCAAACTACAATCCCCTCTCTGCACTAGTCGCAGCTGACAGGAACGGTTTTGTAATCCTCAACGAGTCCACGGACAACGTCACGGTCTACCGCAACATAGTCTCCGCCGCGAACAGGCTGGGCTCGTACGGGTTCTACGCCAACAACACGGGGTACGTTTTGGACGGCTCCTACCTGCTGCTGATGGGCGGCATAAGGCCGTTTGTAAGGCCGGATCCGGTCGAGGCAGGAAGGGCGCTCTACAAAGCCGGTATACTCGAGGACACGATGGACGGGGACAGCTTCACGACCGACACGGACTTTGCGGACCTCAACAACGACACGCGGCTTGACGTGGCGGTCGGCAGGCTTCCGGACAACGACACTCTTGCCTCACTTATGTTCGCGCGCACATTCCTGCCCGACAGCAAGAAGGCGCTGGTCATGGCCGAGTACCTCCAGAAGAACTGGGCGGCGATACTTGTAGCGGACGGCGGCGGGATGTGGGGAGGCGCGAGCGTTGCCAGCATACTGAAAGGTCAGGGATACAGCGTTGACAGGCTGGTGGAGCACAGGATGGATCCGAAAAATTTCGTCGGAAACCTGACCCCGACCAAAATCAATGAGTTTGTTGAAAAGAGCAGGGACATCGGCGAAAAAATCGGAAGTTTTCTGGGGAAATCCGCCGGAGAATTCGCGTCAAGGGCCATGATTTACCTGCAGGTGGCAAGGTACGGGGAAGAGGCGCTGGAATCCTATCTCGAATACGATTGGGGCAGCATCAAGCCAAGGTGGGGAGACGCGCTGGAATATGTTGCCAAAAACATTCCGCATGACGCGACAAACCTGAAGGATTACGAGCCGCTAGCAACTGCGATAATCGCCGACTATATTTGGCCGGAGCCGATAAAGTCCCTGAACAGGAGCAACGTCATCGGTTCGATGCCCAGCGCAGGCATTATCCATTACGAAGGCATCGGCAACGGCAGTGCGTGGGTGTTTCCCAACGAATTGCCGGAAGACAGGGGTCTCCTGGACTACAAGGATTTTCTGGAAGACTCGCAGTACAACGGCAGCAACACTTTCCATCCAGAGGACGTGCCAGACCTGAGCGCCAGGGTGGTGTGGGACAACTCGAATCTGGCCGCCACTGGTAACATGTCCAGAACAATTATGACAAAGGGGGCCGCAAGCTTCATCGGCGCATCGGCAGTAAATTATGCGCCGACTTCGTCTGAGATATACACGAGATTTTTCAAATACGGCTCTACTGCGGGTCAGGCACTGATGCGAGCGGTGAACAGTTTCGGGGACATCATGGATTTGCAGGGCAAGCGGTACGCTTCAAGCGGGGCACTTGCCAAGGTGTGGAGGGAGTTTGCATTGTACGGCGACCCTGCCATGCAGAAAGACCCGATAATCGAAAGGCAGGATTACAACCAGACCACCGGTTGCGACAATTTCGTCTGCACGACCACAGTTACCATGCCTGTCCGCTACGACCTGTCGGGCGAAGACGGCATTACAACCATAGAGACCGACTCGGACAGCTACCTTACGGAGCCGTTCAGGCCTGCCATACCGCTGAAGGAGTTCGAATACTTCTTGCCAACGGGTTCGTCAATCATCTCAAGTAGCGTCACGGGGGCGACATCCGTATATCACAATATAACTGTGGCGACGACTGGTCTGGCCTCTTACGGCGGCGACAACATCACTTACAGCGGTGATACAAATGGCAGCTACCCGGCAAACGCTTACAGTCTTAAAACCGATACGACAATCGACAACAGGGTTAGGGTGAAAATGGTTCATGCCGCCCTGCAGTACGATTCGTCAAGCCAAGATGCGACAGTGTTCGATTCAATAAATCTGACAATGTCATACACATCGCCTCTGGAGCTTTACGCATCCGCAAACGACGTCATCCTTGGACAGACGGTTTCCATCCCCATCACGGTATGGAGCAACGTCTCCGACAACGCTACACTTTATGTCACCGTTGAGAACGGCACGGACTCAGAGACATCCACGCAGGGCTTGACAATGGTTTCAGGCAGGAACGACCTCAGTTTTTCATACACCCCTCCCATTGCGGGGACGTACAAGGCGAGCATAGTGCTGGTGAAGCAGGACCCGCTGACGCTGGGGCCGAGGGAGGTCACCTTCAGTGCAATCTCCGACACCACACCGCCCGTCACAACCGACAGCTCGGACGGAAAATGGCACTATGACGGCCAAATCATTCCTCTAGCCTGCTCGGACGACATGAGCGGATGCAACCAGACGCTGTACTGTTTGGACACGAGCGGGACGTGCGCGCCAAGCGCCGTTTATTCGTCTCCTATTTCCGTCACCTGCGTCACAGGCGGCACATGCACCTACTACGTCAGGTACAACTCTGTTGACAATTTTGGCAATTGGGAGCAGGCGAAGACGTCCAACCCGATAAAGATTGACATGACCGTCCCGGCGAGGAAGGCAAAGTTTTCCGAAATCACAACCGGGGTCAACCAAACAAACGTCCGGCCACCGGTTGCAAACAACCCCGCGGGACCAGTCTGCGGCAACGGCGTGTGCGAGAGCGGCGAGAACCCGAGCAACTGCCCGCAGGACTGCGCCCCGGCAAAGAGCGGCAAGACGACATCACCGGCCACGGGGTTCTTCGCGATGCTGCCGTCCGCGGCCGGGGCGGTGATGGGGGCGGCGTCGTTGGCTGTGATTGGCGCGCTGCTGTACGGAAGGGCGAGGAAGCAATCGTCAGTGCGCGGCAGGCATTTGCACAGCCTATTCCAGTAGCCATTTCCATAGGGGTTTGTACGCTATTTTCCCCTCCTTTATGCGGTCTTCGCCTTCAAAGTCCCACGTTATGACAAGCCCGTTTCGCAGGTTGAATTTCTCCATCGCTTCCGAGAGCGCGGCGACCTCCCTTTTCCTTGCACTGTCGTTCTCAATGTCATAACAAACCTGTATGAGCCGGCTTACGTCCTTCCCTTCCTTCACGACTAAATCGATTTCCGCGTCCCCTTTCCAGTAGAACACTTCCTTTCCCCGCCTTCTCAGCTCAATGAACACGGCATTCTCCATAAGCCTTCCCGTGTTCTCCATGAAGACAAAGCTCGCGGCGTTCCTCATCCCAGTGTCGATGCAGTAGACTTTTCTGGGGTTCAGTATCTGCTCTTTTTCCGAATACGAAAACCTTTTCACAAAGAAAACGAGGTACGCCTCGGAAAAATACCGGGAAAACCTCTCGACGGTGTCTATGCTTATGCCAAGCACGTTCTTTATCTTGTTGAACGACTGCATGGAGGCCACGTTGGACAGGTAATACCGTGCCAGTTCCTCCAGCTTGACGATGTCCTTTATCCTGTGGCGCATCGCCACATCCTTTATCATGATATCCCTGAAATAGCTGTTCAAAAGCTCTTTTTTGTCGTCCTCCTTCCCAAGCAGCGTCGGCTTCGGAAACCCGCCCCATTTCAGGTACTCTGACATCAGTCGCTTTATTTCGTGTCTTCTTGACATAACGTCGGCCCCGTCCTTCAAAATGACCCCCCTGAACGCCAAAAACTCGCGAAAGCCCAGCGGGTAGACTTCCATGTCAACATGCCTGCCGGCCAGCACGGTGGCGTATTCGGAGCCGAGCAGTTTTGAGCTCGACCCCGTCAAAAACACGTGCGCCTTTTTGTTCTCGTGCAGCAGCCTCGCGAACCTCTCCCAGCCGTCCACGACCTGAACTTCGTCAAGCACCACATACTGCTCCTTGCCGGGATTCATTTCAGTCAGGTAGGTCTCGTATATCCTGTTCAAAAGCCCGATACCGAGGTCTTTGAGCCTCGGATCCTCGAAATTCACTATGAGAACGTCCTCTTTCCTGACGCCCCGCCCGAACAGGAACCTGCAGAACTGCAGGATGGACGTGGATTTTCCGCTCCTTCTAGCCCCGGAAACGACCGTTATCTCCCCGATCCTTGCGAGCCTTGCCAGCCTTTCCACAACTTCGGCCCTTTCGATTCCAGTGTCGATATCTTTCTTCCAGAAGTTCCAGTCCAAAAGGACCTCCATTATTTCCGATGGCTGCATACTGTATGATAGGATGGCCGGGTATATAAAGTTACCGATGTATCGGTAGTTATATGCTAAAAGTTACCGATGTATCGGTAGCTGGGCGCGACGCAATACACATCCATTCCGCGCAACGCGTCCAAGCCGTTTGGCGGCCCTTGCACACAGCAAAGCGATTTTATTCAGTCAAGTAAACAAATTTTGCAAAATTTACTCATCAAAGTAAACACAATTGCTGGAGATTGCCCATGATGGGAGAACGAGTCCCTGCAAGATGCGTGTAGACATATAGCCAAACTGGCGCGCAAACGGGAGGCATCGCCAAGAAGCCGCACAGAGTTTATCGGGGGAGCACAACGTCCTTGCCGTTCAATACACTGCACGATTTTCGCATAAAGCGTTCAGTGGGCTGAAAGGTGTCATGGCCACAATCACCGTCCCCAAACGGAAGCAGTCCGCCGCCAGTGCACAAGGCGCCCTTTAAAAGCTTGCCGCCCAAGATTAAATCGTGGTGCGGATGGGTCTGGGGAGGAAGCTGGCATCTAATTCATTCTATCTTCTGGTAGACCTTATGATAGCCAACTCGCTGGGTCTGGCGTTCTGGTTCATTGTGGGCAGGATGCTTTCGCCGGCGAACGTCGGCATCACATCGACTGCCATAAACCTCGCGCTGATGCTTTCTTCGGTGAGCCTGCTGGGGTTCCAGAGCGCCCTTCCGAAGCTGATACCGGAATATCTGAGCATGCGAAAGTCCGGTCAGGTAGTTGGTCTTATCAGGTTCGCGGCAAAGACCATTCTACCGCTGAACATAGCAATCATATTGGCGCTTGCCCTCGCATCCCCCGCACTTTCCAACGTCATAAAGCTTCCCGCAGACGCGCTGGCCGTTTCCGTGCTGATTATGCTCTTTGTTTCCGCGTCGGGGCTCTTCGGCTCCGTCATGTACGGCTATCAGGACATGAAAAGGTTCCTACAGACCGATATGCTGGGCGTGATTGCCAAGGCCACATCTGCGGCGGCGATGCTGTTCATAGGTTTCAACTACCTGGGCCCGCTGTTCGGGGTGCTGGCCGGGTTTGTGCTGATAGGCGCCATGCGGTTCAGGAGGGAGTGGTTTTTCTCGAAAGCCAAAGCAATAGACGGGAGAAAGATACTTTCCGAATATTCGCTGCCCTCGTTTGTAACCACGCTCACCGCAATTGCCAGTTCCAACCTGCAGATAATGATTCTCGCCGCGATGACCACACAAAGTATCACTGGTGTTTACTCTCTCGTGTTCCTCATAACGTCCTTCATAGCGTTCGTGCCGAACATACTGTCGCAGGCGCTGTTTCCCATAATATCCGCGCTTTCGGCCAGGTACAACGCCGCGAAACAGTCCTATATGATAAGTGCGGTGTTCAGGTACACAATTTTCCTTGTGCTCCCGGCGGCAGTGTTTTTCGCGATGTTTGCCAGGCCGATAATGTTTCTGATAAGGCCGGAGTACTTGGTAGGGGCCAGCTTCTTCCCCATACTGACAGCGGCGTCGGTGTTGTTCGGGCTCGGGAACATGTTCCTCTCCAACCTGTACGCGATAGGCAAGTGCAAGCTGCAGAGGAACATATGGGTGTTCATTTCCGTCGCTTTCCTCATCATGGCGGCTGCCCTGACGGCTTACTATTCAGCCCTCGGGATGTCGCTTGCTTACCTATCGTTCGCAATCCTGTCACTGCTGAGCGGCTACTATTTCCTCAACAGGAATTTGCCGTTCAAAATAAACTGGGGCGGAATCGCGAAGTGCGCTGTCGCATCAGCAGTGTTCGCCGCAGCCCTGATAGCCGTCGATATCGTACCGTACAGCCTTCCCGTAAAGATAGCGCTGTCGGCTGCTTCTTTCGCCGTGTACCTTTCCCTGCTCGTCCCGATGAAATTTTACAACATGGAGGACATCAGGGTGTTGGAAATACTTGCTCAGAAACTGCCCGCCACAAAAAGTCACATGCAAAGGATTATAGGTCTGATTTCAGGATTTGTTGAAAAATAGACAGTATCATCACAGTTGCCTATATCATTTTATAACCCGCAATTCATAGTAAATTTCCGCTGCAGGGAATATCCATGCAAAAAACCTACAGTAAATGATATGATTTAAATTGATTAGTGGGTTGAATATGAAGTTCAATTTCTTGGAAGGGCCTATGCCGAAGTTTATCACCACATTTTTCACATCAAATATGTCTTTAACAGAACGGACTTCATGACTGTATTTGCCTTTTTTGAAATAATCGAATGTGAACGGCGTGAAAAAGCGGACATGCGTAGGGTCGTTGAACTGCCCCCACGCAGAGTAAAATGGCGTTCTGACGCAAACCCTTGCACCATGCTTGCAAACCCTCCAAAATTCGTGCATGAGAGGAACAAAATTATGAACATGTTCCAAAACATGGTTAGCCAATATTTCACTGACGGTGTTTTTTTTGAACGGCAATCTTTTCTCCAGATTTATGACTTTGTCAGGTAGGACACTTGGTGATATATCACAGTTGACATATCCCACCCTTTTATCCCATCCACATCCTAGATTGAGTTTCATAAGAAAAATCTGATTTCAAAGGCTTAAATTTTTGTCGGAAATGAAATTCGTTACCAAAGTACTGAAAATATGAACGCAAGTGCAACAAAGAATACACCCACGCTCACAATCAACGTAACGATTTGGTTTTCCTTAAACCTTCCGATATGCATGAACAGGGATGTGATGGAATACACGTTCCGATAGGGTGATTTCAAGGTGCCGTCCTTCTGCAGGACGCCGAAGTTCTCGGCGTTCAGCCCGACCCTTAGCTTAAGCGCAAGCTCTACAATCCACGGTATGAAAGCTACGAATGCGAACCTCTCTATGTTTCCCAGCACGACCACCGACGCCGCCACCGCGCCTACGAAATACACCAGGCTGTCGCCCGCCATTATCCTGGCCGGATACCAGTTGTACTTCAGAAACCCGAACAGGGCGAATGCCGCGGAGAGGGCCAGCAGCGCAACCATCTCCTTTCCCAGGATGAACGTGAATATGCCCAGCCCGGTCAGGTAGACTATCCCCGAGCTAGCCTCCAGGCCGTTCATGCCCGCGACCATGTTGAACGCGTTCGACATCCCCGAGACGATTATTGGCACCAAGACCAGCGGGTAGAGAAGGCCGAGGTTTATGGCGCCGAAAAACGGTATACTTATAGTGGACGAGCCCGCCAGTATGGCCATCAGGGGTATCGCCGCGAACATGGGGAGTATGAACTTCTGCCTCCTGCTCAGCCCAACGCGCTTGTTGTTCACCCTCTTTGTCAGGGAGCCGAGGTCGTCAAAGACGCCGATCACGGATATTATCAGCGCTGTGGCGATTGCCGCGAACAACTTTTCCTCGTCCGGCAACCCGCCATAGATGAACGTCTTCATGAAGACGTAGGCGAACGCTCCGCTCAGGAACCCGACCAGCACGGCGGGCCCGCCCATCTCGGCTATCCTCGGCTTGCCCCTCTTGTGCACGTCTATGCCAACGATGCCCGCCGCCTCCAGGAACCTTATGAGGTGCGGCGTGAACAGGTAGGTCGCCGCGAAGGACACCAGCAGGGAGGCAACCAAGGCTATCATACACGTCAAATTACCATTGTTCCCAAATAAAGCTTAAATGTTCCATAGCCCAGCATATATGTTCCAAAAAATGGAACATAAAGCTTAAATGTTCCAAAAATCACTAATAATCATGGTGCTGGAACATCTGCCGTTTTTCGCGGAGCTGTCGGTCTTCTTCCGCAACCCCCACAGGACGTTCCACCTCAGGGAGGTGGCCAAGCTCTCGGGGCTGCCGCCGTCAACCGCAAAAAGGTACGCCGACGTCCTTTCCGGGGACGGGCTGCTGGTCGAAAAAAGGTCGGGCAGGATGCGGCTGTTCAGGGCGAACATGTCCAGTCCCGTGTTCAGGCACCTGAAAATCGTCCGCAGCCTTGAAGAGATCCAGATATCCGGGATAACGGAGCACCTTTCGGAAAACATACAGGGCGTGTTTTCAATCGTGGTTTTCGGCAGCGTGGCGAAGGGGGAGGACGACGAGGGGAGCGACCTGGACCTGCTTGTCATAGGCCGCAAGCCACGGAGGCTGGACCTGCACGGGTTCGAGTCGAAGCTGAAGAGGGAGGTGTCGCCGACGGTGCTCAAATGGTCGGAGTGGAAGAAAAAGTGCAGGGAGGACAGGGCGTTTTACACAGAGGTCTTGGCGTCGGGAATCCCGTTGTACGGGGAGCTGCCGGTGGTGGAATGAGGATAGAAAGCCTGGACGACTGTTTCGGGGAGAGGATGCTTAGGAAGATACGGCCGGACGCCGAGAAGTCCCGCGTGTCGCTGGCCGTCGCTGAGGCAAAACTCTCAAGGGCCGAGGAGGCCTTCCGGTTCGGCATGTTCGACCTGTCGCTTATAGCATCTTACACGGCGATGTTCCACGCCGCTAGGGCGGTCCTGTACAGGGACGGCATCCAGGAAAAGAGCCACCTGTGCGCTATAATGTACCTCAGGGCGAACTACTCCGGGTCGATAGGCGCGGGGCCGATAAACTCGCTTGATGCCCACAGGATAGAGAGGCATGACGCCATATACGGCCTTGGGACAGCCGTGACAAAGGACGACGCCGAGACGTCGATAGCAGACGCAAGGGAACTGCTGGATGCCGTGGGAAAAATAATGGCGGAAAGGCGTCCTACATAGCAGAGGCGTTTATCCTATAAATGATGTTCCCGTCGCAGCCGTTCTGCTGCATGCACTGCTGCACGTCCGGGCCGTTCTCGTACACCTTCGTGAACGTCCGGTTGTTTGATGCGAGCGTGTCCACGAAATTCAGGTTGTAGTTCTCGGCCAGACCCCTGTTCTGGGGGTCTATGCTGAACTTCTGCACAAAAATGTAGTCCACGCCGTTCCTCGCCGCGGCCTTCACGATGTCGCTGACGTTGCCGCCGAGCGCTATGTCGGGCAGCTGGCTCGTGCTCACGGCGTTCCTCTGGCAGCTGTATATCGCCCTGTTCGCCCACACGGTGTAGGGCGAGGTGTTCTCCGGGAGGTTGGCATTCACCCAGTCGCACGCCTGGAAGAAGTCGGGCGTGAACTGCTTTATTGTCGCCATTGTGTTGAGCTTCGGCGGGATGTTTGCGTAAGCCATGAGTAGCACCACCGCGAACACCGTGAGAGCCATGTACTTGTTGTACTTCGCCACGACACCGTGTATCTCCGCGAAGAAGCTCGCCGCCAGCACCGCGAACAGGAACACCCAGTTCAGCGTGTACCTCGCCGCGTCCTCTGCCCTCGCGGTTACCATGGGAAACAGCAGCATGAAGAACGCCAGATAGAGCAGCATGATGTTGGCGTGCCTGTCCTTCCTGTAGACCAGGAGCGCAAACCCGGCCACCGCGCCGAGGACTATGAACCACACGTTCCCCAGGGCAAAATCAAGATAGTTCGCCAGCCCCATGGACCACACGCTCTGATCCGTGTTGCCCCCGGCGTTCACCGCTGAGAAGGACTGTGTGGAGTTGTAGTTGTCTATGCTGCATCCCCTGTCGTTGAAAATCTTTATGAGCGGCGCATTGTAGCAATACGGGGTGCCGTAAAGCGCAAGGTTCCTGATCAGGTATCCCGACACCACGGCCAGGACGACCATGAACACAAGGCCGTATTTCCGGACAAGGTGAAGGCTCCTTTTCTCGGTGAACATCTCGTAAAGGAACGCCAGCCCCAGGAAGAGCACAGCCGCCACGCCTGGCGCCTTTGTCAGGAACGCTAGGGACGCGAACACGGCGGACAGCACCAGGTACTTCCTGCTCTCCTCCTTCAGCGCCACGACAAACAGCAGGACCGCCAGCGCCGTGTAGAAGGTCAAAAGTATGTCTGTATAGAACAGGACTGAGTAGGTCACAAACGAGGGTATGGCCACCGTGAGCACGGCCGCTATGAACGCCACCTTCTCGTCGAACAGCCTCCTGGAGAGGAGGAAGACCGCCAAGCCGGTCAGGACCGCTATGAGCGGCGTCAGGAACTTTACAAGCGTCTCGCTGAAGCCGAGGATGAGCATGAACCCCGCTTCGAGCAACCCCCACAGCGGGGGCCTGTCGTACCCGCTCTGCATCAGGGCCGTCTTCTCGAACGGCAGGAACGCGAAATAGTCCTTCTGCTGCGCCATCATCTGGGCCAAGCGCGTGTGGAACCCTTCATCTCCGAAAATAATGGGGGATTTCATAGTCGTGACAAGCTCCAGCGCCAGTACGAAGACAAGGAAAGCTATCAACGCCACAAGCTCCGGCCTCTTCAGCTCTATGGTTATCTCCTTTTCGTGCTTGCCGCCGTCTGCCATAAGGACTAATAATCTAGTAAGGGCGGAGCTATATATTGTTTAAAACGAGACGTCTAATATTTGATGGTGTGGGATGACCCTACTTTATCGTCTGTAGGTCGAACTGTAACTCCTCACAGGGCAGTATCCAGCAGAAGAACCTGGAATAAAGCATCGGCACGGCGTTGATTACAGGGTTAAACAACGGGTTGAATATCCTCGTGTATCTGTTCGTGCCGAAAATTATCTTCCTTCTCACAATCCTGAACGAGGCCTTTTTCTCCGCGTGCAAGGCGTGCCCCGGCTCGAACTTGTTGAATGAGGTGTAGGTAAAGGTGTTCTTGTGGTCCGGATGGAACGCCGTGAAGAAAGAGAAAAATGGAAGCCTTATCCTAACCATCCCGCCATTCTTGGTTATCCTGTATATCTCCTCCATGAGCCTGTCATACCTGTACTTGGAGACGTGCTCTATGACGTGCGACGCCAACACCTCGTCGAACTCGTCATCCTTGAACGGCAGAGGGTGCTTTTCCAGGTCCCACACGACGTCGATGTCGGGGTACTTCACGTAGTCCAGAGTTACAAACTCGATCCCGGGACGATTGGGTTTTGGCTGCGGGCCGTGCCCCACGGATAATATTTTCCTCATTATCCTGATTATGTGCCGGACGGTTAAATAGCCGAAGGTTTTCGGCGATAAATCAACACCAACTGTTTACATGGCGCGTGCATGATGCATTTAAGCGCCCGAAGCCCTTTAAATAGTAAGGTGACACTTTTAATTTACATAAATCGGAACGGCTGGTGAATTCGTTGAAAATCATGGACAGTCTGACTGACAAGAGGACGATCAGAGCCGCGGTATGCCTGTTCTTCCTAGCCCTGATTGTCTACATAGGGTTCTGGGTGAGGTCCACAAACGTGCCGAACACGGTGGCCGACTACGACCCGCACTGGTACTACAGGCACTCCCTGGACGCCCTGAACTACGGGCTAAACCTGCCGAAGTGGGACATACTGAGCTACTACCCGCCGGGGAGGCCCTACGAGGCGCACGAGGGGCTTGAGTACACGCTGGCGTTTTCCTACGAGGCGCTGGGCAGGCTCGTGTTCCCCACCTTCCTGAAGTTCTTCATACTCGCCCCCGCCATAATAGCGGGTCTCAGTGCCATACCGGCCTACATAGCCACAAACTACATGGGCAGGAGCAGGCTGGGCGGGCTGTTCGCGGCCTTTTTTGCGGTGCTGGTGCCGTCCTTCATAAGCTATTCCGTGTCGGGGTACATGGACAGCAAGGTGCTCGTGGTGTTCTACTCGTTCCTCTCAATATACTCGCTGATGCTTTTCATGAAGGACCGGAAGATATGGTCGTTCCTCCTTGCTACTGTGGTCAACCTGCTCTTCATCTACACGTGGGCTACCGGCGGATGGTACCCGCTGATGGCGTTCACGGCGCTGCTCCCGGCGGTCTTCGTTTTCAGGATTGTCGAGCAGATGATACACAGAAGGGCCTTCAAGTTCGACATGAAGCCCGTGGCGGACGAGGTAAAGTCGCTGCTGATTCCTTTCCTGATGGTCATGGTGGCGGTGAACGTCGTGACCCAAATATTCCTGTCCGAGAACATCGTGCAGAGCATACTGGCAGCCGCGGGCTTCGCGGGCCTCGGGCAGGCGCTGCTCGTCAACATCTCGGTCGCCGAGCTCCAGCCAATAAACATACTCAGCCTGCAGGGCTTCCTCCGCGTGGCTGGGACCGTGGGGATGCTGCCCGTGGCGCTCACTCTTTTCGGCCTGCCGCTGCTGGTGCTGTTCAAGCTGTGGAAGAAGGATAAGATAGCGATGGAGGAGATATTCCTGGTGCTCTTCGCGCTGGCCACGTTCTACATGATACTGCGCGGCACCAGGTTCGCGCTCATATTTTCGGTAGCAACCTCGCTGTCGGCAGGCTATTTCATCGCCAACGTCTACAGGTACATCAAGCCGTTCGGCTCCCTGGCATTGGCCGCGTTCCTGGCGGTCATGGTGGTGGGTTCGATATACCTCCTTTCGGACGCATTTTTGGTGGGCAGGGGCGCCTCACAGGGTTATGAGGTTGGCCAGAACTGGCTTGACGGCCTGAGCTGGCTCAAGGCGAACGGCAACTCATCGACGCTTGTGGTGACCTGGTGGGACCCGGGGCACATAATAACGGACCTGACGGGCCTGAAGGTCATGGCGGACGGCGCCCACTGCGGCTCCGCGTGCGTGCCCTACAACCTCGACATCAGGATACAGGACATGGGCAGGGTGTTCTCGATAAGCAACGAGACGGAGGCGCTGAACATACTCAAGAAGTACACTTACCTGACCCCCGAGCAGTGCAGCGAGGTGAGGCAGCAGTTCGGCAGCATAGTGCCAGCGAACGCGTGCGACCCGGTCAAGAAGGTGTACCTAATAGCGAGCAGCGACCTGATAGGTAAGTACTACTGGCTGACGTACTTCGGCACAGGAACGGGAAGGAACTACATGCAGTGCAGCCTCGACCAGCAGCTGTCGCAGCAGATGGGGGCGTACAGCTACGGGTGCGCGGCCGGCATACCGATCGCGATAAGCCTCGTGCAGAAGAACAACACCGTGACCTCGCTCATGAACAGCCCGCAGCAGGGCATCAGGAACGGCGTGATAAAGAACACGATGCTGTTCCAGAACGGCGTGCCAATGGTTTTCGAGAGCGGCACCGGCAACACAATCGACGGGCTGACGTTCGTCGATCCGAGCCTGCGGACGGTCCTGTTCATGGACGCGCAGACAAGGGACTCCCTGTTCACGAACATGTTCTTCTTCGACGGGGCGGGGAACACGTACCTCGGAATACCCGCGCTGAGCCGCTTCAAGCTGGCCTACCAGAACCAGGAAGTGAAGATTTTCGAGGTCGACTTCCAGTGATTGGATGAGGATATTGTTAATATCGCCGATGATAAAGCAGGCAAAGACAGACCCGCCCCTCGGGCTGTGCTATCTGCAGGCGTGCCTGGACAAGGCCGGATATACGGACAGCAAGATAGTCGATATCTACAAGTCCTATGACGAGATAAAAAGAATAATCGCGGAGTACAATCCCGATGTGGTCGGCATAAGCTGTTTCACTGTATACAGGGGCAGCTCCTACAAGCTTGCGCGACTGGCCAAGGAGGTCAATCCCGGCGTGAAGGTGGTAATGGGAGGGCCGCACGCCACGTACATGTGGGAGCAGATAATGCGCAACCTCCCCTTTGTGGACATGATAGTTCTGGGCGAGGGGGACGTTACCATAGTCGAGCTTGTCCGGGCATTGGACAAGAACCTGCCCTTGGATGATGTGAAAGGAATTGTGTTTAGGAAGGGGAGTGATGTAGTGAAGACGGATGCGCGCCCTCTGATAGACAACCTGGACGAAGTGCCGTTCCCATCGTACAGGGATATTAACCTGGACTATTATGCGGTCGCGAAACCTCCAGAGTATTATTCTAAACAAAAGAAGGCAAGCATCGTAAGTTCTCGCGGGTGCGTATTCAGCTGCAATTTCTGCTCCACCACAGTTTTCTGGTCAAGAAGATGGCGTCCTAGATCGCCTGCCAACGTCGTGGATGAGATGGAAAAACTGTACAAAGAACAATCAGTCAAGTTTTTCACTTTTGTTGATGACATATTCACAACCAACCCTCAAAGGGTTATAGAGATATGCAAAGAAATCATGCGGAGGAACATGAAAATAAAGTGGTATGCAGAAACAAGAGTGGACTGTATACCAAAGGAGATGTTGGAATGGATGAAAAAAGCAGGGTGTTTTTTGATACAGCTTGGTGTAGAGAGTGGCAGCGACACCATACTAAAGAACATAAACAAAAAGATAACCGGGGAGCAGGTTGTTAACGCTATAAAGACCATAAGGGATGTGGGGATGCGCGCTGAGACTTTGCTGATGGTCGGGAACCCTGGCGAGACAAAGGAGACAGTCGATGAGACAAGAAAAGTGCTTCTGGCTGGCAGACCTGACGAGATAGTCGTGTCCGTGACACGGGTGTTCCCGTCCACGCAACTGTGCGAGCTGGCAAAAAAGCAGGGTCTACTAAGCGATGACTTCTGGCTGAGCGACAAAATAGCACCCGAGTACACGGTGGAGAACAGCATGGAGGATCTCCTGATTATGAGGCTCAACCTTTTGAAGGGGTTTTACGACTCCAAGGGAAGGTTCGCATACCTTGGTTTTATTTTGAATCAGTTCATGCTGAACCCCAGGATACTTACAGACCATTTGAAGGTGTTTCTGTTGGGGAGTAAGACGCTTGTGGAGTAGGTTAAAGCTTCATCAGAGCTCTTAGCAAACCCATGTTCCGCATGCCGCTTATAGTTTTCAGATCCTGTCTGGCCTCCAGAAGCAGCTTTCTGGACGTCTTCAGGTGCCTGCAGAACGCGGGCACAATTTTCCATTCCCATCCGTGCCCCTCGATTTTTTCCTGGAGTATTATGTCCTCGCACCTGCCTATGCGCGGAAGAGTGACGCCTTTTACAGCGTCCTTCCTTACCAGTGTGTTCGACGTGAAACCGCGTTGCCCGAGGTTTAGCTTGGCTTTGGTGAACAACATGGGCTTCCTAATCAAGTTCAAAACAAGGCTGTCCGGGAGGGCAAACCCGTTGACTGCGCCAACGCTGTCGTCAATAGTACGCAGCAAGCCGTAGAGCCACGACTTATTTATCTCCACATCACTGTCGATAAAGGCAAACCATTCTGTGTCAGCCTCCTTCATGAGGACATTCCTTGCACGACCCAGCCTGCCGCGCGAGTATACTACATCGCAACCATAATTCTTAGCCGTCTTTACGGTGCCGTCCCTGCTATACCCATCGCATACTATTATCCTACTGCGTGGCATGACGTTTATTACGGAGTCTAAGCAAGTCTTCAGGGTCTTTTCCGAATTGAGTGTAGGTATGCATACATCCATGTCCATGATGTCACGTCCCATAGTCATCGCCTATAGAAATATCATTCTGAAACCATTATAAACCCATATGAGACAACCATAAATTATGATAAGCGGCAAAAAGATACTGATTACCGGAATCAACGGGTTCATCGGTCACAATGTGACAAAAAGGCTGATTGATAAGAACGAAGTTGTGGGTGTAGATAATTTTGAATATTCCAGCAGAGGTTCTCATAATGATATACTCAGTGCCATAAAATTTGTAGAGGGGGATGTCTCTAAAAAGGAGACATTTGACAAGCTCCCAAAGGACATAGACGTTGTGCTACATTTCGGGTCGCCTTCGTCCATAATCCTGTTCGACAAGGCTCAGGTGCACTGCTATCAGGAGACCGTGCTGAGCATGTTCAACATCCTGCAGTTCGCGCGCGAAAATGGCGTGAAGAAGGTGGTTTATCCCTCGTCGGGAAGCGTCTATGCCGGGAACAGCCCGCCGCACGGCGAGAGCATTTACCCAAGGCCGAGGAACCTGTACGCAGCGGCGAAGATGGCTTGCGAGGCCTTGGCATCGTCCTACAAGGATTTTGTAGACAGCGTCGGCCTGAGGATATTCGCGGGCTACGGACACGGTGAGGAGTTCAAGCAGGAATTCGCCAGTGTGGTGTACCTTTTCTCGCAGGAGATTATCGGCGGAAAACAGCCTGTGATATTCGGCGACGGCAGCCAGTCCAGGGATTTTGTATTCATCGGCGATGTCGTGGATGCGATAGCGAAGGCCGCGGAAGTGCAGTATACGGGGGTTATAAACGTCGGCTCCGGCGTATCGACGTCTTTCAACGATCTGGTAAAGGTCATAGGCAATATTATGGGGAAATCCGTTGAACCAAAATACATATCGAAGCAGAAGAACTATGTAGAAAAGATAGAGGCTGACACAAGATTGATGACAAGAGAGCTGGGCATAAGGCCGACCAAGCTTGAAAATGGGGTTAGTATGTTTCTGGAATATTTGGACAGTATTGGTTAAACTTTTACAATACATCTTACTCGCTAGGAAATGAGAAATTTAATAAAGTTAGCGTGTACTATTGTTTCAGGTGCTTTCATACGAGAATACTCAATATAGGATGCGGAAAAGACACGTACGGCACCGATTTCATAGACCTTTATCCGCAGAGGCCAGAAGTGGTGAAGTGCGATATGGAATTGGGAAAGCTTCCGTACGAGAACGATGTATTTGATGAGATTATTGCCTCGCATGTCTTAGAGCACGTAAGGAATCTTTTTCCGCTGATGGAAGAATTGCACAGGGTACTAAAACGGGGGGGGCTGCTGAAAGTGTGGGTTCCTCACGCAAGCGACATGGGGGCGTTCGGCCACCCGGACCACAAGAGGTTTTTCACGGTGAACACTTTCCGCCATTTCATGGAAAATGAATATGACAACCAATATTCCAAGGCAAGGTTTGAATTAATAAAAGTACGCCTGAACTTTATAGCTGGGCCATCAAAATCCCCGAAATTTTTTAACAAAATTTTCAACCCTATATTGAATCTCAACCACACAGTTTATGAAAAATTCATGTCCGGTATTCTTCATGCAGGAGAAGTCTATTACGAGCTTATGCCACAAAAATAAGATGCACGGAAAACACGATTGGTATTTGACGCTTCGAGTATTCCTAAGGGGTAGGTGAAAGGTGTTTTACAAATCAGACAGCCTAGCCAAGCACCTCTTCGTAGAACGGCTCTACAGATTCCATCAAATGCTTCCAGTCGAACAGTTCAGCACGTCTCTCTGCGTGCTTCTTGAGATTTTTCCTTAATACAGAGTCGTTCAGCAGGGTTACGATAGCATCGGCCAAACTGCTTTCAGACTGCCCTATGAGGAAGCCGGCCTCACCTAAGGTCGGTTTTATGTCTCCCACATCGTTCGCGATGACCGCACATCCTAACGCCATATATTCGGGCAGCTTTACCGGAGTCCTCGCCCTGTTTTGAATGCAGTCCGTCATGGGCATTAACGCTATGTCGCAGCTTTTAAGGACACTTTTCTTTTCGCCCTCCGGCAACCACCCCAAAAAATTAACCTGTTTGCCGATGCAGAGTTTTTCTGCGAGCCGCTCGAACTCAGGGCGCCGTTCGCCGTCGCCAATCACCAAAAGGTTCAAGTCGACTTTCTTCAGAGCCGATGCCACGGCCGGCAGTATGTATGTGAGTTCGCTGGTGGTGGACAGTGTGCCGACTATCGCCACGGAGTTGCGCGGCAGGCGTGTCTTTTTCACATGCCTGTAGCTGTCCAGATTGACGCCGTTAGGAAGGTAAGCAATCGGTTTTTCGTAGTTTTTGCGGCGCAGCAGGGTCCTTAGAAAGAGAGCGTCGACAATGGTGCCGTCCGCGTGAAACGGAATGCGCTGCTCGTAAACCGTGTGTATGTTACGTATTATGGGTGGCATGAACCTGCCAAGGCCTGCGTTTCCTTCCCAGTCGTCCCAGTCAACGACCATTTTTTTCGATTTTAGTCGGGCCGCAATAAGCGCCGGTAATGACGCATATGGCACGGTCTTCGAACCATGGACCAGGTCAAAATCACGCCTTATCATCGTGGCAAGCTTAGGTATAGAAGATAGCAGGGTGTTTATTCTTTTCATGCCTGTCCTTGGAGGGACTTCGATAAGTTCGAATGGTATGCTCTGGTGCGAACCTTCCTTGAGTCGTTTAGAGGCGATGAGCGTGACCTCGTGCCCTCTTTCGTGAAGGAATGTTCCTATGTTTATGAGCCTTCTCCCTGTGGCCTCCCAAATGTCAAAGGGGCTGACCAGACAAATCTTCATCACGGCACCTAATTAAGTATGTTGATAGGATTAACCTTTTAATGCTTTTAACCAAACATCATACCCTTCCTTCAAATCCTTGAACTTGTCCGACAGTTTGTCAATCAGCTCGACGGTGCAATCATGGTATGTCCTCCCGTCCAGTTGTATGCTCCTCAGTTCGGCTATCAAGTCAGGCGTCCTTTCCATACCGTCCAGCTCGTCTTTCAAATCCCTGAAATAGTTGTGCACGTTCCTCTTCTGTGTCACAATCGGGTAACCGTAGGATACGGCATGCCCCAGGTGGTCTGCTACCTTTCTCAGTATGAAGCTGGCCCAAATGTCGTCGTATCTGCGTTGCGCCGGGTTGAGAAAATACGCGGGCAGAGCGTCGCGCGACAACGCCGTGTTCTGGGAGTTGAACGGGCACCACACACCCTTTTCCAGCGTAAAATTCTTGCCAAAGACCTCATCCTTGAACCTCCTCGCGTTTATCTCACCGAAGTTTAGCCACGATATCGCGTCCGTGTCCGGCGCGTCCAGCCACAATCCGGCGTTGACCACGACCTTGGCTTTCGTTTTGGATGATGCGTGTTTTGCAGCCTTCCTCTGGTCCACCGGATATCCTCTGTGGAAAAAGTGCCTGTTTTTTTCCTCTTCAAGAGTCTCGCAGACATTGTACCAGCCAGTGTCAGATTTTACAGACACAAACTCTGCCATGCTACCAACCACCGAATTAGCTTTCAGACAATCGCCATCCGTGACGTAGTTGTCGTCGTCTATGGTCATTATTATATCCGCACCACGCTTGTATGCGAACAGCATGGCGAAGTTTCTTCTCTGTATACAGTTGAAAGGCACGAAGTTGAACAACCCTTCGTCCAGCGCTTTTTGCTGTTCGATGTCGAGATAAAACACATCGTAACTGTATTTTTTTTCCAGCTCGCTGCAAAAACTCGCTATCTCTGGCGGGGTTTTTTTGTCCCCGGCTATTACGAAGAAGATGTCTTTCCAACCGAACTTCCTGAAGTTGCTGGCATATCCGTCCAGCAGATTCGGTATGTGGATGGTCGTGGTCACCACTGCAAATTTCATGGATTCACCATATCAATATACGGCTGTCAGCCGTAAATAAAATTATTATACAATGAACTTAAGATTCTATTTATGTCAAAGGCACTGACTCTTGCACCTCTGGAGAGGATACTGAAGAACGCGGGCGCGCAGCGCGTCTCAAAGGAGGCCTTGGAGGAGTTCGCGAACATCCTGGAGGACCATGTTACAAAGTTGTGTGTGGAGGCAAACGTCCTTGCCAAGCACGCGGGAAGGAAGACCATCACGGAGGACGATGTTAAGATGGCGAAGCGCAAGTTCGACTTCTAGAGCCCCAGAGGAGAATTGCACTCCTGACCTTGTGCTTACCATGCTTGCGCCGGCTTCAGACCGAACACGCTCTACTGACTGAGCTACTGGGGCATGGAACCTTCAACATATTTTTGGCAAAATGCCAATAAAAACAATTCAGCCCTCGCCAAGAGCGCCCTGCAGCGGCGCGAACTTCACGCCACTGAGATTCCTGGTAGTGACCTTTCCGGACTTTGACTTTTCCAGCACGACTATCTCCTGACGCTCGTAGAGCCTGCCCATGGGGGCGACAAGCACGCCACCCGGTGTTAGTTGACTCACAAGAGCCTTCGGCACTTCCCCGGGCACCAGCGCGCTGACGGCTATCTTGTCGAACGGTGCTTCCTCTTTCAGACCTTCCCTCCCATCCCTGGAAAACACCTTCACGTCCTTGTACCCTGCCCTCTCAAGGTTGTATGTGCAAAAGTCATATGTCTCAGGGATGACCTCGATGCCGCAGACCTTGCCTTTCTTGCCCACTATCTCCTTCGCATAAGCCAACATTATCCCCGACCCGGCCCCTATCTCCATGAACTTTTCACCATGTTTCAGGTTTAGCGCCGACAGGAATATCGCGTGCAGGTGTGGTGGTGAGATTATGACCTGCCCCGGCGGTATCGGTATGGGTATGTCAAGGTAGGCGCTCCTCTCGTACTCCAGGGGCACGAAGAGCTCCCTCTTGACCTTCAGGAACGCACTCCTGACCGCGGCGCCCTTCAGGTAGCCGGCCTTTCCCAGGAATGCAGCGAGTTCCCTCCTCTGCCTCAAAAAGTCCACGTCTCCCTTGTATTCGGACTCCGACTTCACCTTTCCGGTGTCGATGATGCTCTTTATCTTGTCAATCTGCCTGAAGAACTCCGAGCTCCTCTGGTACTGCACCCTCGGCCTTGGCAGATCTATCTTGAGGTCCGCTACAACCCTTCCGGGCCTCGGCGACATCACTATCACCCTGTCCGCCATGAACACGGCCTCGTCTATGAGGTGGGTGACCATGACAAAAGTGTTCGTCACGTTTCTCCTGTCGTGCCAGATGTCCAGCACAAGCCTCCTCAGCTTTTCCGCGGTCAGCGCGTCCAGCGCGGAGAAAGGCTCGTCCATAAGCAAAATGTCCGGCTCCAGAGCAAGCGCACGTGCGATACCCACCCTCTGCTTCATGCCCCCCGAGAGCTCGATGGGGTACATCTTCTCAAACCCCTTCAGGCCAACTATGCGCAAAAATTTCAGCGCGCGCTTCCTGGCTTTTTCTGGTTCAACACCGTGAATCACGAGAGGAAGCTCCACGTTCTCCTGGGATGTCTTCCACGGCAGGAGCGCAAAGTTCTGGAACGCCATGGTTATCTCCGGCCTCGGCTTGGTCACCGGTTCTCCCTTGAAAATTACCTCGCCCGATGCCGGTGTCTCTAGGCCGCCTATTATCCTGAGCAGGGTAGACTTGCCGCAGCCGGAAGGACCTACTATCGCGACGAACTCGTTCTCGTCCACGCCGAAGCTTATGTTCTTCAGGGCGAGCACTTCCCTATCGGCTTCAAAAACCTTGGAGACATCCTTTATCTCTAGCAGGCTCGTGTCAATCCTCCCCCAACTTATATTTTCTGGTCCTCTCTAATAGCCTTTTCCACACAAGGTTCTCCAGGGCGATTACTATCACAGATATTATCCCCAGAAGGAAGACGAGGAATATCGTGTTGCCGTCCTGGTACGCCGCCTTGTCGATAAGGTAGCCCAGCCCGTTGAGGTTGTAACTATTGCCCTGTATGGTGACATGCTCGGCGAAAATTATGACGTTCCACCCTCCCGCTATGGAAAGCATGCTCCCTGTTACTATGCCGGGTATGATGGCGGGTATTATTATGTTCTTCAGCCTGTCGAACCCCCTGATTTTGTAAAGCCTGGACAGCTCCGTTATGGTCTTCGGTATGTTCCTCACTGAGCCCAGGACGCTCATGAATATGTACCACACCATAACAAGGAACAGGCTTATTATCGCTGTAAGCTCGAGACTCACATTCTGCGGGAACATGCCGTTCAGGTAGACTATGATTATCGGGAACACCGCAAGCACCGGCACCGACTGCCCAACCATGTAGATGGGGTCGAGTATCGCGTACAGCCTTTCATTCTCAGCGGCGAGTATGCCAAGAGCGGAGCCTATTGTAAGAGCTATGATGTATGCGACAAATATCCTTGACAGCGTAAGCAATGTGTAGGACGGTATCTTTACAAGGTCCTCGAGCCTGAACGCGCTTTCCAGAGCGGTGAGGTTCGGATTGGAAATTATTGCCAGATAGAACAAGGCTAGCAGCATAAGCAGGACCACCAATTTCACGGGCGTGGAAACCTTGAACTTGTAGCTGAGCCTCATCGCCCTGTGCTCGGCATGCTGCAAGTGCACCACGCGCTTCTCGTGCGGCCTGAACGGAGCGCCAAGCCCCAGGCTGAATATGGG
>CAYRSM010000014.1:0-24734 GCA_964427125.1 uncultured archaeon
ACCTGATACTGTTCGCCGTGTTTGCCGCGATGTTCTACGCCGTTCTGAGGAAGACGAAGCTTCTGGGCGATTCGCCGATAACAAACGGGGTGATAGCGCTGGGCATAGCCTTCATAGTGTTCGGCTTTCCGGTGATAGGCGGGGGCATAAATCTTCTGTTCAACATCACGGCGTTCTTCACGCAGGCGGCGGTCCTTGCGGTGCTGTTCCTCATAGCTTTCCTCATAGCGAGCTTCTTCTACCCGAACATGCCCGAGATACTGGGAAAGACGTTCGCGCACAGGACCACGCTGTGGGCGGTGATAGCCATGGTGTTTGTCCTGTTCATAACAAGCGGGCTGGTGCAGGTCGTGTGGAAGGCCGCCTCCGGCGGGCCATCCGGTTCGATGTCGGCTTTCGGAGGCGTGCCTGACAACATTTTATTATTAGTGGCGGGCATATCTATATTCATAGTGTTCTTGCTCATAGCGGCAAGCGTAGTGAGGTCAGACTGATATGGCGACGCCGTTCGACATGGTCATAACCCAGCTGCAGGGTCTGGGCTTTTTCGAGTTCCTCCTGCCGTTCATCATAAGCGCGGCAATTTTCTACGGTCTGCTCAGGAAGTCCAAGATCTTCGGCGAGCCGGACAGGAACGTCGGAGTGAACGCGGTGATTGCTCTTGGCGCGGCCTTCATGGTCTGGGCGTCTCCTATAATCATAGGCATCGACATAACGAAGGACCTTGCCACTTTCTTCCTTCAGGGCGTAAGCACGATGCTCATTTTCTCCATAGCGGCGATGATAGCCACTATGTTCTTCGGCGAGGACATAGCCAAGCAGATAAAGGACAGGATAGGCGGGCAGTCCATATGGTGGGTGATCCTGGTCGCCGCTTTGCTCATAGGGGGGGCGATGCTGTTCACGAGCGGCCTGTACAAGATATTCGCCCCGCAGGGGTTTGCAGGGCTGGGCATATCCGCGGACATAGGCTCGATTGTGCTGACCATAGCGGTGCTTGCGATATTCCTTGTAGTGATAGTGTTCATAGCGAAGTGATGAGTGTATGGCTTTCACAAACATAGCAGACCTCATAGTGAACCTCAAGGAGTTCGGGATATTCGACTTCTACCTCCCCTTCATAATCATGTTCGGGATATTCTACACCCTGCTTGGCAGGACGAAGATATTCGGCGAGCCTACCGACACTACTGCGAAGAGGGTCAACCTCATAGTCGCCCTGGGTGCCTCGCTTTACCTCATGTACTCGCCCATAGGAGGCGCCATAACGATAAGCCTGTCGTCGTTTTTCGCGAGCTTCTTCTCGCAGATATTCGTCGTGATACTGTCGTTCGTGGGCCTGCTGATGGTGCTGTACGTGATATCGTTCGGCATGACGGGCAAGGAGCTCAAGGAAAATGTCGGGAGCAGCAGGATATTCAAGGCCGTGATTATCATTGCAATTCTCATAGGGGTCGCGATATTCTTCGCGAGCGGCGGGTCAGCATTCTTCCCCGGATTGAGCCTGCCCAACCTTCAATTTCCATCCTCGCCGACAACAGTGCTTAGCCTGCCCAACCTTGACATATCAACGTCGGACTTGGCGATATTCTTCCTGGTGGCAGTCACGGGAATTATAATCTACTACGTGGTAACCGAGGGCGAGACCTAAGGGTACGCCGACAAAACCGTAGGATTTTTAAGAGTGGTCATGGTAGCCGTACAGTTTGCAGGTATAGTCGCACTTGTTCTCCCAGGGCAGCGCCTTGTCGGTCGCGATCTTGTACGACCCCTTGAGCATCTTGTACGTCGTGAAAAGGTACGGCGTGAATATGGATGTCAATCCAGCGGTGAAGTTGTAGGAAGCCTCGTTCCAGTTCCTTTTTGCCGTGTGGTACAGGCCGACCCCTACCTTGTAGAGTCCATATGGGACGGAATAAATCAGCGACAGTGCGCCCCCTATGTAGTCGCTGACACCCCTGAGGAACCTTCGAAAGAAGCCGCCCTTTTTTTCGGCTGGTTTTGTTGGTACTGGCTGTTGTGCCGTAGGCTGCAATGCAGATTCTTCGTCCATTTTTCACACCGTTGTATAAGTATCAAAAGTGCAGAATCATCCCTGACCCTGCGAAACAAAAATTCTGGTTCACTTTTTCTGAAGCTCGTCCACCCACTTTGTAGCGTAGCTCAGAATTTCTTCCCTGTCTATGACCGAGCCCTGCAATGCCTGTTCTAGGCAGACATCTCTCAGGTACTCGTACAGCTCAGCCCTCTTGCTGTTCGTGGGCAGATAGCGGTCGATGGAACCTAGTACATCGCTCACAATCTTGTCTCCCTTTGCGTCCATATGGTTCACCATACTGTTATTACTTAAAAGTAAACTATTTAAATGTTTCGCTTTGGCTTTGGCGGGTCCCCGTATGTACATAGAAGCTTCACAAGGAATTTTGCGCCTGTCCAATTGAAGCCCTTAAGAAGTTTATAGTCGAATGCTAATTGACCGTGGTGTGTCGGATGTCGATTCAAAAACAGCTGACGGAATGCCTGTACGAAGACAAGCGCAGCGGAAAGATACTGCTGTGCATGGACAACATAAAGTCCGATAACGACACTTTTCCCGTAGTTGACTTCCTCCTCACCAACGAGAACTACACCGATGAGGCACTGGCCGCGGTCAGGTCGCTGAGGGGCATGACTGGTTACGTGGGAATCTGCGGCGGCGGCACCCAGAATATCCAGCTTATGGGTGAGCTGTCAAAGGACAACATGCTCGAGGACGTGCGGCTCGTGGACATGTCAGGCATGCAGCTGCACAATTTCCGCAAGCTCGCGGAGATTTACAACAATTCCAAGAGCGACGAGGAGTACGCGGGTGCGCTGGAGATGTACGCCAGGATAAACGGGGAGCCGTATCTGCGCCTGTTTTCCTACACCCCGAACTGCAAAAGGGCGTCGTTGAAGACAGACACGCTTGTCAAGCTCAGGAAGTACTACATACAGGACTACTTCGGACCGGGATGCAGGTCCAAGCTGGAGGGCCTCGCGGCGGAGCAAGACATTAACAGCGAGGTGGGGCTTGTCGAAAGAAAGGGAAAGTATTTCATATACCTTTCAAATGCCTTGTACGACTATCTCGACGGCACGGAATCGCTCAAGGTCATGGACGACATCAGGAACAATGAGAATGTCGAAGACGGTTCCGCAGTGTTGATGGTTGACGCGCTGCCTTCCGATGTCATCATGCTAGAAAAGAACGGGTATGCCTTTTCGATACTGCACGGGGAGACCTATGCGTTTTGCAATTCCCTGTTCGCGCTGATGAAGGATGCCGACATGATTCTCGAGGTGTGACCTTCATTTTTGATTCTGCAGGCACGCACTCTCGCTGAAGTGGAGCTTGCCAATCACGACCAGGCAGTGCGGCGGGTCGCCGAAGCTCGTCTCCATCATATCCTTGAGCCTGCCGTATCTTATCCCCTGCGTGTCGCTGCCCATCCTCGAGTACACGACCAGCTCGGTGTCTTTTGAAATGACGTTCCTGTTGACGTCTTTTTCCAGCTTCATCAAAATGCTCAGGGCCTCGCTCACCTCCATGAACCTGTCCTCCTCGGAGACCATGTCCATCAGGCAGAGCGTGTGGAGGCCGCGCTTCTGGTTTTCCATTATGACGTTATAGACGGATTCCGGGAGACCGTTCATCGTCCTCTCGGGGAATGGTATTGTCGTCATAGGTCCCATCTTCTGCATGTGTAGCCCCGCCTCGCACACCGCGGAAACTATCGACTGCCCGTGTATAACCTTTACTTCTATGCCCCGCTTTTTCGCCTCGCACATTATTGCGGCATGGGCTGTGGCTATCATGGCATCCCCTCCCACAAGTATACCCACGCTCTTTTCGCCGGCCTCGCTCAACAGGTTGATGTAATTCTCCTCCATGTCGTGCCTGCTCAGGGAATCTATCTTCCTGCCTGTGAACTTTTCCAGCCTTTCCCTGTCGGTGTTCAGCTTCGATGTGTGGAACTCAGCGTAAAGCCTCTGGCAGGACCTAGCCGTATCCAGCGCCCTCATGCTCATGTCTGTCTCGTCGCTCAGGCCTATGCTGATGAAGAACAGCGCCATAAGTATAAGTGGTCGGAAGCCAGTTAAAACTTTTTCACGCACGATCCTTGACATGATGTCGCAGGTGCGACATGACTGAGCAAAATCTTCACCGCGTACCTGTGTCCCAGCTGGGACATGTGATGTGAAACGTTTCACATAAATGCAGATAAAATTCCGCATACGCCGTGCAACATGACACAACTAATGTCACACGTGTGACAAACAAGAATCGAGCGGATCACTCTGCGTCCTTCGTGCCGATGTCTTGGGAAAACCTCAGCAGGTAACCGTCGGGGTCCTGCACAAGGAATTCCCTGCGGCCCATTAGCGTGTTTCCCCTCCTGTACCAGTTGGCTCGCGGTTCCATGAACAACTTGCAGCTGTTGCCTTTCAGCGATTTTACGATCGGCTTAATGTCGCCGACTTCAATCTGAAAGTTTATTCCCCTACCGAAAGGGCGCGTAAGCTTGCCTGTCTTCCAGGTCTCGTTGGCTTCCTCTATCATCATCTGGCTCCCTTCAAGCGAAAGGAAGGCGAACTTTTCCCTAGTATACTCTACCTTGAAGCCCAAGACTTTGGTGTAAAATGCCAGGCTCTTCGAAGTTTGGCACGTTCAGCATCGGGTATCAGCCTGTTGTACCTCATAAAGAAGATTCTGTGGGCAGACCATAAATTTCCGGATTATAAATATTTAAATACTTACTACTGAGTAATAACAATATGGAAGACGAAAGAAAGGCAAGGCTGCTTCTGCCCAATGCCAGCAAGCCGTATTTCGCGACGTTCGAAAGGTCTCTGAGGGAGCGTCTTTACAACGACACTTCATCCTATTTCATCGAAAAGGGCATGGAAGACGGAGAAAATGACCTTCTTGACCTTGCTATGAACGACGCTCGCGAGGCGTGCCTGCTGTTCTCTCACGACACGAAATCATGGTATAACACCAATATAGGCTACAAGAAGAGGAGCAAGTCCACCATAAGCAGGGTGAACGGCAATGACATGGTTGACTTTAATGTGTCGCTGGGCGGAACGCAGTTCTTTGTGTACACGGAGGACTTGGGAAAGCGCATATCCCATTACCATACGCACCCCGTCGAGGCGGACGTCCTGTTCTTCGTATCGTTGCTCGACGTCCTTGACAGGAAAACCGACATATGTGTGCCTGACGGCAAACTGGCCGAGATGCAGCGCAGGTTTTACAAGAGAGGCGGCCTGCTGCTTCAAAACGTGCTGCCCAGCGTCGAAGACCTTGGCACATACGCACACATGTCCAGATACCACGACCATGGGATGCTGGATTTCAAGATAGTCTCCGCCTACGGGATAACGACCGTTCGTGTGAATGGCCCGTTGGATGAAAAGATTTTGCAAAAGTACAAGCAGTGCAAGGACACGGTTGGGCAAGGAGTTGCACCGCAGAACGACAGGGAAGTCAGAGACGGCATAAGCAAAGCTGTCGAAAGGATGAACGAGACGAACCCAGCCCTGTACATCACGATGGAATTTCACGGCGGCTTCGATTACGACCGCCTGCTGGAAATACAGAGTTCAAGAATCGTAAGGCATCTTGAGGACCGCAGGCGTTCGCTGCTATGCGCCATTTACAGGAAAGCATTGGGCAGATTTTTGTAGGAAAAGCCGCGCCGCTTATTTCTTGCCCTTTATCCTCTTGAGCCTGAAGATGTCCTCCTTCTCCATGCCCTCGAGCCTCTGCCTGACGTACCTCATCTTCTCGTGCAAGGCTGGGATGACCCTGAACTCAAGCGCGTTCACTCTCCTCTTGGTCTTGTCTATCTCCACGAGCATCTTCTTCAGGGTGGTCTCTATCTCCGCGGCGATGATGACGTTCTTCAAGACCTTCTCGTAAGCCTCGGCGGCGTCGTCTATGTAGCCGGACGTCCCCAGGACTCCGTAGCCCCTCTGGTTGAACGCCTTTATCTCCACGCTCGAGCTTATCTTCGGCACGACTATTCCCATGACGTTCCTCGTCTCCAGCTCTATGTTCACGGCCTCCTTCCTAGCAAGCGACGCGGACTTTACCTTCGCGCTCCCGTCCACCGCACGCGCCATGTTTATCGCCGTCTTTGCCTGCTGGTAGACGCTCGCCATCTCCGATTTTGCATCCTTGGCCTTGCCCAAAACCTTGAAGAACTCCTTTATGAGGCCGTCCCTTTTCTTCTTCAGGAGGCTGTGCCCGGACACCGCGATCTTCTCCGTCCTCTTCAGGTTAAGCAGTTCCGACCTTGACGGTTTTACGTTCAGCAAAAGGCATCACCTATGCGGACTTTTCCTGCCCGGCAAACTTCAGGTCAAGCTCCTTCGAATACTTTTCAATCAGCTCGTCCGGTATCCTAGTCAGTTCCGTCTTCGGCAAAATGGTCAAGAGCCTCCATCCCAGGTTGAGCGAGTCCTTCAGCTCCCTGTCCTCCGTCCTGGCCTGCTTTACAAACTGCTCCTCGAACGCCTGCGCGAACTTCAGGTAAGCCTTGTCCCTCGCGCCCAGCGCCTCCTCGCCGACTATCGCCACCAGCCCCCTCAGCCCAATTCCTTCTGCGTACGCCGCGTAGAGCTGGCTGCTCACGGCCTTGTGGTCGTCCCTCGTGTACTTTGCTCCTATTCCCAGCTGCATCAGCCTGCTTAGCGAGGGCATCACGAATATCGGCGGATAGATTCCCTTTGAGTGAAGCTCCCTGGCCAAAACTATCTGGCCCTCGGTGATGTATCCCGTCAAGTCAGGTATGGGGTGGGTTATGTCGTCGCCGGGCATCGTCAATATCGGGAACTGCGTGATGGAGCCTTTCTTTCCCTTTATCAGGCCTGCCCTCTCGTATATCGATGCAAGGTCAGAATACATGTAGCCCGGATAGCCCCTCCTTCCCGGGATCTCCTCTCTTGCGGCTCCTATCTCCCTCAGCGCCTCGCAGTTGGAAATTACAATGCCATTTTCAACAAGGAATTTTCCAGTCTCAGGTACGGTCACATCAAACACGAACAGTTCTCTGGGGTCGGTCACCTTTATGTCAGTAATTTCGTCCAGAATAAACTCATTACTTGCATGTTTCTTCAACTCATTCAAAATTTCATCGTCATCACTAACCATGGTTGAAAACTTTTTTATATATTTCGCAAGCACGGCCTTGCTGACTCTCTTAAGCCCGCGCTCTACTTCGGATATTTGCCCTGTCTCTGAAATCTGCGTCTGCTTTATACCGTACTTGTCCCGCAACGCCTTGATTAGGGTGCCGCAAACCCTAGGCGCATACTCAAACTCGGTGCTTTCAAGAGGACGGCTTTTTATCTTTTCCAGTTTCATCTTCTTGGCCGGATGCATCGAGCCTACTTTGTCCGCGAAAATACCTACATAGGTTTTGCCCCTTATCACAACATCGAATACTACGCTGTTGGAAAATCCCTTCGAATCTCTCTCGCCAATCACGGAGGCTATGCCCAACCGCTTTAGCAATTGCTGTAGTCTTTTCGCGACAGACCTGCGCTTTGTTGTATACTGTACAATCCTCTTGCCTGGCATACAACTGCCGTCCCCGTCGAAATATCCTCTCAAGAAGGCGGCTATCAAGTCTTCAGGCAGCTTGAAGATTTTCTTGAACTCCTTGTCTTCAAGTCCAAAGAAAGCGGCGATTTCATAATAAGTTTTGTTATCCGCCCTGCAAATCGCGACACCATCTTGATTTTTAAAGTCCTTAAAGCTTATTGTCGGGAAAACAGAAGAGGCTTTTTGTTTGTACGTGTCTATAAGGTCGAGATTTTTGTTAGAAAAATCAACACGGTTCACACCGCAACTTTTACTTCTTATCAGCGAACCGTCCGATGCTACCAATCCCAATATATAAAGCAAATCTTCGTTCGCTTGTTTTATGGCAACCTGATTCCTGTCGCCACCAGCATGGGAAACTGCGCTTATTGTGTCATCAATCTTCATGTCAGGGAAGCGACCAGCCAACATTCTGAGTTCCCCCACCTTCATGAAGCTTTCTGGGTCGGTCAATCTGGAGTAATCTAGACCGAGGGCGTCGCAAGCTTTCCGCACGGACTTGAACTCGTCTTTCAACTTAGATTTCGCTTCTTCCCTGAGGTACCTGTCGATAAAGACGATTGAATCTCCATCCAGCATGTCAACGAGCGCTGGAACTTCCGGTCTTACATTTATCTTGGATGCGACTGCAATCCTGTCGTCTTTCTTCAGCTCGCCTGCTGGTATCATCCTCATCCCAAGAAGGCTGTCCGTCAGAATCCTGTGGTTCGGCGTCAAGGTCAATCTGTTGCCAGAACGCGTCGTGAATTCTATCATCTGCTGCGCGGAAGGAAGCTTCTGGACTCTGGCAACCTGCTTGATTGCGTCCCTGGTCCCGTCCCAAGTCACTATGTTTTCGTTCCTGTTCCTGATGTCTACATCCGAGCCATCTGTCTGTCCCTCTACAAATTCCTTGACCGTCGTTATCGTGCCGTTGCTCAAGAACATCTCGGTAGCCCCGGAAACGCAATAATTTGTCATGTCTGTCAGTATCACAAGGACGTCCATGCCGTGCTTGAACGCAAGGTACTCGGCAGCAGTTAGCGCCGACCTCGGAGTTATGAGCCTCTCTATCGCCGGGTCGTCTGCGAGGTTCAAAAACACCACAGCCCTCTCCAGAGCTCCCGTCTGCTCAAAGTCCTTGATGAACTGCTGGGCCTCCTCGTTTGTGATTCCCATCGCAGCGAATATGACCGCAAAGTTTCCTCCGGCTATCTTCGCCTGCCTGGCTATCTGCAGCGCTATCTCGTTGTGCGGTAGACCCGACCCTGAGAAGATTGGCAGCTTCTGCCCCTTTACAAGCGAGTTCATCACGTCGATGGTGGATATTCCCAGCTGGATAAAGTCCCTCGGGTTGTCCCTCGAATATGGGTTTATCGACGCGCCGTTGACATCGTTCTGCTCGTCCGGCACCACCTCCGGTCCGCCGTCAATCGGCCTTCCCAGACTGTCAAGCACCCTTCCCAAAAGCTCCTTCGTGCAATTCAATTTGATTGTCTTTCCAGTGAACTTTACGAGCGAGTTCTTGGATATGTCGCGAGTGCCTTCAAAGACCTGCACCACCACGGATTCCTTGGACGTGTCGAGCACCTGCCCGCTCTTCCTGCTACCGTCCTCGAGCTCTATCTCAACGAGCTCGCCGTATGACACCTCGTGCGTCTTCTCCAAAAACAGCAGCGGCCCCGCGATCCTTGATATGGTCCTGTATTCCTTCATCTCATTTCACCAGTCCCTGGAACTCCTTCAGCATGTTCGCCTCTATCTTGCCCATCTCCGACTCGAATGCGCCCTCGGGTATGAACATGGCCTTTGTTATCTTTGACTTTGACTCCATGGCTATCACGGAAGACAGAGGCACGCCTTCCTCAACTGCTTTCAGCGTGAGTTCGTAAAACTTTATGATGGCCTTCAGTATGCCGTACTGCTTCTTCATGCTGCAATAGGAGTCGACCTCGTGGTAAGCGTTCTGCTGCAGGAAGCCCTCCCTTATCATCCTCGACACCTCAAGCACGACCCTTTCCTTCTCGGGCAGTGCGTCGCTTCCGACAAGCTGCACTATCTCCTGCAGCCTCGCCTCCTCCTGCAAAAGCACCATCACCCTGTTTCTGACATCCGGCCAGTCGTTGGCGACGTTGTCCATGTACCACTTTGCCAGCGCGTCCTTGTACAGGCTGTAAGAGTCGAGCCAGTTTATCGCGGGAAAGTGCCTCCTCTGCGCGAGCCTTGCGTCGAGCGCCCAGAAGACCTTTGTTATCTTCAGCGTGTTCTGGGTGACCGGCTCCGAAAAGTCCCCGCCCGGCGGCGACACTGCCCCTATCACGGAAACAGAGCCGACCCTTTTCTCGGACGAGTTGCATATCACCCTTCCCGCCCTCTCGTAAAATTCAGACAGCCTTGTGGCAAGATATGCCGGGTATCCTTCCTCGCCAGGCATCTCCTCCAGCCTCGATGAAATCTCCCTCATCGCCTCCGCCCACCTGCTTGTTGAATCCGCCATAAGAGCTACATCATATCCCTGGTCCCTGAAATACTCGGCGATTGTTATGCCCGTGTAAACGGAAGCCTCCCTAGCAGCGACGGGCATGTTGGAAGTGTTCGCAAACAAGACGGTCCTCTCCATCAAAGGTGCTCCTGTCTTCGGGTCTATCAGGTGTGGGAATTCCGTTAGGACTTCGGTCATCTCGTTTCCTCTCTCGCCGCATCCGATGTAAACGATTATGTCAGCGTCGCTCCACTTTGCGAGCTGTTGCTGGGTGACAGTTTTGCCAGAGCCGAACGGTCCGGGTATGGCCGCTGCCCCGCCCTTCGCTATCGGGAATAGTGCATCGAGTATCCTCTGACCTGTCACAAGAGGAACTTCTGGGAAAAGTTTTTCCTTGAAAGGCCTCGGCTGCCTGACCGGCCACTTGTGTGCAAGATACAATGGTTTGCCATCCTCGAGATGCGCTATCGGCTCCGTGACGTTGAACTTCCCGGACTCTATGTCCTTTATCCTGCCGCTCATGTTCGGTGGCACGAGTATCTTGTGCTTCAGGTTCTTCGTTTCTTGGACAATGCCAAGGATGTCACCGCCTTTTACAGTGTCTCCGGCTTTTGCTGTGGCCTTGAAGTCCCATTTTTTCTTCTGGTCCAGAGCCTTTGCATAAATGCCACGCCTGATAAAGTCGCCGCTCTCCTCCTTCAGCACAGGCAGCGGCCTCTGCACGCCGTCGTAAATCTGGGAAAGCAATCCAGGACCGAGTTCCACCGACAGCGCGCTTCCAGTCCCTTCAACAGGCTCGCCCGGCTTCAGTCCCGTCGTGTCCTCGTAGACCTGTATGATCACCTTGTCCTTCACGATCTGGACGACCTCGCCCATCAGGCCCTCATCCCCGACTCTGACAAGCTCGTACATCTTTGCAGATAGCCCTTCCGCTACGACGACTGGCCCGGATATCCTGAAAATTTTTCCCTTGCTCACTTCCACAAATCGACACCTATACTCCTTTTTATCATTTCTCTTATATTAGTTTCTTTGCCCTTGTCGGATATGGTTATCAGCACGGGCTTTACCATTTTTTCGAGCGCGGTCTTCCTCTTGAAGCCCAGCGTGTTGAACTGGTCCTCTTCCATCACAAGTATCCCTATCTCGTTCATCTGCATAACCTTGTCCAGCTCCTTCTCCAGAGTCTCCGCATCCTCCGCAACATATGTGTGCCTCACGCCCGCGAGCGCAAAGCCCGTCACGAAATCGTCCGCTCCGACTATAGCTATCTCCATTCACATCACCAGCTGGTTCGCCACGGCCTCTTCGGGAAGCCCGGCGTGCCTTCCCCTCGAAATAATCCTTATGTTGTCTATTTCATTCTCCTTCGCCACAAAATAGCCTATCGCAGGCCTGATGTTCCTCTTGAAGCCATGCACCATCTTCAGCCCCCTAGTCACAAGCATCTTCCTCAGCATCACCCTGTTCTGAACGGTGTCGCCCTTCAGCTGTGTCTGCAGCCTTGCGCCTCTTTCCCCGGGCAGCAGCTCGACCTTTATCGCTGACTTCTCTCCCCTAAGCCTGTTCAGCGTGTTCTTCACCCATATCTCGAATCTCGTGTACTCCAACAGCTCCTGCTCAGCACCCTGTAAAATCTGCGAATAATATCGTTTGTCCAACTCGTCCTGCATCTTCGCAACGTCGCCCGAATTTTTTTTCAGCGTGTCATAGTACTCGGTGTCTTTGAAAAGTTCTATCGCGCCGTTCATGTCAGCCGACTTTTTCACCACGCCTTCGAGGAATTCCCGGGAAAGTTCGCCGCACGCAATCAGCTCGTTGAGTATCTTCTCGCTCTGCGCGCCCGACTGCTTGCCGCTCATTATTGTCTTCACGTTGTACACGTCGTACCTCTTGAGGTACAACTTTATCTGCCTGCTCGCCTGCTTTATCGATATCTTGAGTATTCCCCTGAGCGTCCTCTCGAGGTTCCTGTTCAGCGCGTACTCCACGAGGTTCACGCCCTTGAACTTTACACCAAGTTCCTCCACTTCCTTCTTGTATATTCCCTGCTCAAGGTAGAGGGCAATCTCCGGTAGGGACATCTTCATCAGCCTGTGAAAGTCCTCCCTCTTCAGAAGGAAGGATTTCTTGACCTTTATCCTTGTGTTGGTGTACGAGTACCCGCTCTCGCTGTGCATCCTGTGCACTCCGTCAGAAGAGCCTCTTTGCAACATCACCAAGATACATCTCCTTCAGCTTCTGCAGGACGGTCTCGAAGGTGTAGTCTGCCCTCACTTCCCTGTTCTTGTCCTCCACGACGACGCCTCCGATGATACCCATGGCGCCGCCGAACTTTAGCCTCTTGGGCAAAAGCTCCCTGTCGTCCTCGTTGGAGTAGACGAACGCTGCGTCCACCTCCTTCATTGCCTTCTCGAGCAGCCTGCCGATGACCTTCTCCCTCGACTTCCTGTCTGCCTTTTTCAGCCTCTCAACAAGCCTGGCGAACAGCTCCTCCATGAGCTCCTTCTTCGCCTCGAGAAGCATCTTGTTGGCCTTCAGGTTCATGTTCGATGCGTGCACCTTCTTCAGCTCATCCGCCAGGGTCTCCGTCTCCCTGCCGAACTCCTCCTGCCTTTTCTTGGAAGCCCGCTTTGCCTCTCCCGTTATTGCTTCCGCTTCCTTCTTTCCTTCCTCCACTATGCGCTCGCTCTCCCTCTGAGCTTGCGCTAATATTTCCTTCATCACGTCTTCCAATGCCATTGCAATCTCTTCTCTACACTATTTTGCCTATCAGCATTATTGCGATTACCAGGCCGAATATCACCAGGGTCTCTGGAATTACCGTCAGTATCAGTGCCTTACCGAACAGCTCTTCCTTCTCAGCCATGGCACCCACGGCGGCAGCGCCGATCTCTTTCTCTGCCATACCCGCACCGACCGCTCCTCCGGCCACAGCCAGACCCGCGCCCAATGCGACTAGGCCAGCTCCTATTTCCAATACCATCTGTTATTACCTCCCTTTTGTTCTCAAAGCCCCGAAGGGGTTGTAGTAATAGCCTCCGCCCTCGTAGAACTTTGTGAAAAACTCAACATAGTGCAGCCTCAGCGATTGAAGGAAAGACCCTATCAGCCCGAGCAGAAAGTTCAGCAGGTGCCCGGCCAGCAGGATTCCTATCCCCATGACTATCCATACACCGCCCATAGAGATTAATTGGCCCGTCATTTGATTTATAATTAAAGCGAGTGCAACCGAAGCCAGTCCCACCGCGTACAGCCTTGTGTAGGACAGTATGTTCGAGAAGAGCGTGGGCACCTCCATCACTCCGACTATCCCCTCGCCCTTGAAGAGCATAGCCACTGCTGCAAGCGCGAATATTCCGCCCGGTATCTGCAATGACGTGTTTCCAGTCAGGAAGCCGTATGCTATCATCCCGACTCCCGCCTCCAGGACGAACCACGCGCCCTTTGCGAGGACAGCATGCTTCAGGCCGTGTTTTGCATATGCGTTTATGAAGCCGAGCAGCAAGCCCAGTGTAAGATGCACCACGCCGACAGCAATTGTTATCCCGAGCATAGTGTCCACCCCTTCCACCCTGTTGAGGAGCGGGTTCTTTATGAACTCGTAGCCGAAGAACTCGCCGAAGACAAAGCCGAAAACAATCGTGGCGATGGATGCTGTTATCATTATGTTCCTCAGGGGTATGAAGCCGCGGCCGAACTTTGGCGCGACAAGGAACAGCACAGCCAGCGTGGTTATGCCGTAGCCGACATCGCCTAGCATGAAGCCGAAGAAAAGGGGGTATACAAGGAACATAAGTATCGTCGGGTCTATCTCGTACGTCTTTGGAAGGGAATAAAGGTCGAGGAAAAACTCGAACGGCGTGGCGGGCTTTACGTTCTCAAGCACCGTGGGCGGCTCGAGGTTCGACTCCAAGGTCTCGACCTCTACCTTGTTGTCAGTCACGTCGGAGAGGGCGGCCTTTAGCTTTTGGTATTCACCCTTCGGTATCCATCCCGAAGCGACGAATGTGTTTTTGGTGGATGCGAACCTGAGCGGCGCCTCAGCCTTCTCGCTCAGCTGGGAAAGCGCGAACTCATAGTCGATGAGAAAGCCAGCGTTCTTGTTTTTAATCAGCGCTAGCGCCTTCTCCGCCTGCGCCCTTTTCGTCCTGACCTGGCTCAGCTTTTTCGATATCGCCGTGAAGTCCACACCCTCTGTCATGGGGAATTGCGCGAACTTCGCGGAGGACAGCATTTCCTGCGCCTTCTCCGCCTCCTCGTTCCTGACGATAAGAGCTATCGAGAACATCTTGCCTTGCACCTTCTGTATTAGCTGGTAGTCCTTCAGCGCGGCCTTTAGCTTTTCCTCCAGAGGCTCGCTAACCTTTCCCACAAACGCCTTCACAGACGACAGTCCGGCCAGTTCATTTGCCTCTATGTCCAGCACCGCGAGCGGGTGGTTGGACAACTCCTCTAACTTGGCTTCTTCCGCCCTAAGCTTGTCCAGGTCATCCACCAGATGCCTGAACCGCCTCTCCAAAACTGCAAACCTCTTCTTGGCGGCGCCGAACCTGCTGATGTGCCTGGGCTCCCCGTGCGCGCCGAAAAACGAAATCATCGACCTGGCCTTCAGAAGCTGCTCGGAATATATGGGAGCCTTTTTCAAGGGGGTTCCTATGTCCATGAAGTCCTTCTCCGGCTTTTTGAAGTCCACAAGATGGAGCATGCTCATGTCGTACAGGGTCTCGATTACGTTTTCAATGGTCCTGTTCGAGCCGATTATCCTGACAAACTCCATCGCCTTCGGCCTAATCATCGGAAACTATCTCCATGAACTTTTCGTGCAGGAACTCCACTTCCTTCTCCATCTTCTTCTCGGCTGACCTTTTCATCTCGTCTATCTTGGACGCCTCCGCCTTGAGCCTCTCCCTTTCCTTCCTCTCAAGCTCGGCGCGCACCTTCTCGAGCTCCTCGTCCCGGCCCCTTTTCATGTCCTTTTCTGCGGTCTCAAGTATCTCGAGTGACTTTGTCTTTGCGTCGGAAACAAGCCTTGCCTTCTCCTCGTTGGCCTTCCTTACCATCTCGGCTGCCTTCTCCTCGGCCTCCTTTATCTTTTCTATGCTCGAGAGTTCGCCCAACAAACCACCGCTTGAATCAAATCCACGGATTACGCAATTAGTAATATTACAACGCTAAAAAACTTAAAGCTTAAACTGTGGATTTTCCACTGCGCTCAAAGAACCAGCTTCACTTTTCTCCTTTTGTTTATCTCCCTAAGCGCGGCAATCACTTCGTCGGGGTTTTTGAAGAGCTTGTCCGTGTAGTAAGTCGTGAATGGCGATTTCCTGGTGGACGGGTACATGAGCCATATCTCCTTGTTCGCGTTGTGGGCGTAGGCCATCTCCTTCTCGACTCCGGGGCTGTGCACTATCTTCGGGAAGTACACTATCACCTTGTCCGACTGGTCTATGAACTTATAGTCCCTCCTCACAGTCCAGTTGTTCGCCATGTCCTGCATGCCCTTGTCCTCCATCTTGGGAAGGTCCTCTATGACCGTCGGGTTGAAGACTATGCAGTGCTTCCTGAGAGTCTTGACGAGCCTGTCCGCCTTCTTTATCTCGCCGCCGGCGTTAAACATGGGGTAGCTGGTGTACACCTTCACCGCCTTCTCGTTGAAAACCAGGTTGAAAAGCGTCTGCACAGGATAGTCCCTGTGTATGAGGTAAAAGCCCTTCTTCTGCAGGGAAGAGAGTATCTCCGTTGTGTATACCTCAAGCTCCTGCCAGAGGAATATGTCGTCCAGCGTGATTATGCCCTTTCCCCAGTTCGGGTCGGAGTATATCTTGTCCCTTATCTTTATCGCGTCGTTTATCACGGTTATGTAGACGTCGGGGTTTATCTTGCCCAGGTACGATATGTCGAACGCCGGGGCGGGGCCCCTCTTCCACCAGTAGGACGCATGGGTGGATATGACCACGACGTCCTCGTCCGAGTATTCCTTCGCGCACCTCTCGAACGCGAGAGATATCAAAGTCTTGAGGGTGGACGCCGGCAGGTTGAGTATCTTCTCCTCCTTTATCCTGAGGCCTATCTCGTCGGCTATGGCGAACATGAGCTCGCCTATCGCTACGACCTTGCATCTCTTCTTATGCTCGGCGCAGAACTTCTCGAACTCGCGCAGGTAGGCCGGCTTCCCAGAACCCGCAATTCCGGTCGCGAATACTATCTTCATCTGCTTTACAATTGTGGCCGAAAGGCTTTATCTTATTGTCGCTCGGACAGGTACGGTAATCGTAGGCGCGCTTAAAGATTTAAATACTTGCCCTGTAATTAGAAATTAACTATTTTCATCGGAGGTGAAAGGATTGAGCGATTTCGACGAGGAAGATGAGGAAGAGGAAGGAGAGGAAGAGGGGGAGGACGAAGAGGGAGAGTACTGAGCCGCTCCTCTGGCTGCAGCGGGTTTGTGTTTTTTTAATTTGTTTGGGACATCATAGTTGTATGGGAAAGGAAGATTCTGAAGCGCATTCTGGCAAGTCCGATTACAAGACGTCGCGCAAGTCGTTCGCTTTGAACTATGCCCTTTCCGCGGTGCTGTTGGTTGTGCTTGTGGTTCTGTCGCCCGGCATGGACCCGAAAAACCCCGCGTCGCTTGCGATAGTCGCGTTCATCCTGATATTCCTGTCCGTTCTTGTGTCCGAGCCGGAAAATGCCATACAGTCAAACACATACACTGTCACAGACAACGAGGTCGTGTACACTTCCGGGATATTCTCGAAGAGCCAGACCATAATCCCCTACAGCAGGATAGAGGGCATCAGGGTGGACCGGAGCGCGCTTGGCAGGCTCCTCGGCTTTGGCGACATCGAGGTGGGCAGCACGAAGGACAGCATAGTGATGCGCGGCCTGGAGGAGGTCGATGACGTGTACAGGAGGATAAGCGACAGGGTGAATTCAAAAACGATTAGCTGAGCCTTATCATGTAATTCACTTCAGGGAAATTTCCCATTATTGCGTCGCCTACCAGTTCTTCGTAGGGCGTGCCGAATTTCCGCATTCTCTGGTTGGCCGCTCCAGCGCGCTCCTTATGAGCCGCCAGAATATTGTGTCTGCCCTGGAAGTGGAGCTTGTAGCCGCCGGAGCACAGCCAGCCGAAGCCAGACTTCTTCCCGTGCTCCATTAGCATGCTTGTGAGGTACTCCTTGATGACGCCGAACTTTCCGTAATAATCGCTGCCGATGCTAATGTCGTAATAATCCATATAAAGCATCGTGTCGCCGCTGTGGTGCGAAGGGAACACTCTGCAGTAGCCGACGGGCTTCTTGTCAGCGCTTATCCTTACGAACAGAGTCCCTGGGTCTTCGAGGAACATGAGCAGTCTTCCGAAATTGTTGCAGCCGACTGCTATGCACGTGTCGGCCATGTCGCCAAGGTAGATATCCCTCTTCGGGTCCCTTTCCCAGACGCGGAACTCCAGCAGAGGTCCGCCAGCGTTGTCAATGAAACCGTCCGTGATGCCCAGCTCATTTGCCAGCCTGGCGGCGTCATACGGGTGCATATCGACCACATCATCGACATAAACGTCTGGGTCTGCGAAGTATTTCCCAAGCGACAGTCTGTTCATGCCAAAAGAACTTGATTTGTCCAGCCTGGCCAGCACGTTTTCCCTCAGAGTCCTGCCGTACGGGAGCAGGCTGTCCGATCCGTAGACCAGCGAGCTGTCGCTCAATTTTCCGTAGTCTATGCCCAGCTTTTCCATCTCGCCTATGGCATCGTTGGTGTAAGGCGATTTGTCGAACCGCTCCCGGAAGCCGCAGTCCAGCAGCCCGATTACATTGTCCCTTCTCCTGTCGTCAAGTGTTGTCACATCCACAAACCAGTCCAGAAGACCGGGCTCGCTGTCTATGTACCACTTTATGGTGCCGCTAGCGGGCCTGAAGCTTTCCGGCAGCCCGCCGTTGCGCAGGCACCTGTCAAAGCTGCTCCTGTAATTTTTCGCCCATTTGACGGTGTGCCGTTCGCCTATCACCGACAGTATGCTCGCGAATGGGTCCTTTGTGGTGGCAGCCATGTTGTTCCCAGATTATCAGTTCTGCGGAAAACTTTAAGAATGGTCTTGCTGTGCGAAGTCGGTGTCAGTCAGGCCACTGCAACCGCCCAGGAACAAAACTTTATAACCATTCGCCTGAATAATAGTTATATCAAAATTGGCACGGTTGATGTCCGATGGTTGTGAGAAAGACCGCAAAACACAGGGGATTCAGGGGCCACAGGACCTACCACGGCGCCCACCGAAAGTGGAGGGGCGGCGGAAGCAGGGGAGGCAGGGGAATAGCCGGCATGCACAAGCACAAGTGGAGCTATACGGTAAAGTACGACCCCGAGCATTTCGGAAGGCATCGTTTTGAAAAGCCCAGCAAGGAGCTGAGGGCCATAAACCTGGGCGAGCTCGAGAAGCTGGTCGGCACCCTTGACAAGGAGCTGGTCACGAAGGAGGACGGCAAGGTCAAGGTGAACCTCGAGAAGATAGGCTACGGCAAGCTGCTGGGCGCCGGAAAGATCACAAAACCCCTGATAGTGGAGGCGAAGAGTTTTTCTAAGGGAGCGGAAGAGAAGCTGAAGCAGATTGGCGGAAGGATTGACAAGGTATGAGTGAGGAAGTCACCGGGGAGGAGAAGAAGGACCTCACCTCCTGGCTTGAAAAGATTTTACCGGCGATGGACAAGCCCACTTTCAAGCAGAACCTTAACAAGAGGTTCATGTGGACAGGACTTGCCCTCGCGCTGTACCTCATACTTACGCACATAACCGTCTTCGGGATAACTAGCGCGTCGCAGGTCTCCCAGCAGCTGAAGTTCTTCGAGCTGGTCCTCGGTTCCAAGATAGGGAGCGTGATGACGCTCGGCATCGGCCCCATAGTCACGGCCGGGATCCTTCTGCAGCTGCTCGTGGGCTCGAAGATAATAGATCTTGACACGAAGACTCCGGAGGGGAGGAGGAAGTTCCAGCTCTGGGACAAGGCGCTTGCCATAGTGTTCGCATTTCTGGAAGGCGCGGCTTACGTGATGGGCGGGGTCCTCCCCGTGCCGGGCAACATCCTCATACAAGCCGGCGTTGTGGTGCAGCTCGCTCTCGGCGGGATACTCGCCATCTTCCTGGACGAGCTTGTGCAAAAGTGGGGATTCGGCTCCGGGATAAGCCTGTTCATAGCGGCCGGTGTCGCAACCCAGATAGTGCAGTCAGTGTTCTCGCCTCTCGCCAATCCGGCAATCAGCTCGGCGACTCCGGGTCCTTACGTCGGGGAGCTTTGGAACTTCCTCTACTTCATCTTCGCTTCCAGCTACGCGAACGCGCTCATAAGCATAGCCCCGCTGCTGTCCACGATAGGGGTCTTCTTCCTTGTCGTTTATGTCCAGAGCATAGTCATCAACCTTCCCCTGACCTTCACACTGCTCAGGGGATTCGGAAGGAACTGGGCGCTCAACCTCATATACACGAGCAACATCCCGGTCATCCTCGCCGCGGCGCTGATAGCGAACCTGCAGCTGGTTGGAAGGGTAGGAGTCACTCCCACCAACGGCCTCTCGTGCGGTATAATGGGTTGCTATGACGCGCAGAACAACCCCGTAAGCGGCCTCGTGTACTACCTGGCGACTCCCAGGAACGTGCTCATAAACCTGCTCGAGGGCGCGGCGTTCACGGGCAACGAGATACTCAGGATAATCGCTTATACCGCCTTCCTTGCCGTTGGCTCCGTCATCTTCGCAAAGTTCTGGGTCGGCACGGCAGGCATGGACTCAAAGTCGGTGGCGGAGCAGATAGAGAGCACGGGAATGCAGATACCCGGCTACAGGAAGCACCCGCAGGTGATAGAATCGGTGCTGAACAGGTACATACCGCAGCTGACAGTGCTGGGCGGCCTGTTCGTCGGCCTGCTTGCGGCTTTTGCAGACCTGACAGGCGCGCTGGGAAGCGGTACAGGAATACTGCTCACAACGATGATACTGTACAACTACTACCAGCAGCTGGGCAACGAGAAGCTGGACGAGGCTCATCCGCTGATAAGGAAGTTCGTCGGCGAGTAGAACTTTGGGAATATGCTTAAAGTGCAAAGTCTTAATACTGTTTTCCACGAAGTATTAATCAATGGACAGGCTGGAGCTCTCTTGGAAGATTATTTTCCTCATCGGCCTGCTCGGGTTCACGACAGGCCTCTACTTCGTGCTAATACGCCCCTCGCAGGTGCTGATGCCCAGCGATACCGACTTCGCAGGAATCACTTCCAGTGAACTGAGGATATACTACCCGAATCTTTTCGCATGGATGGGATACGCTATCGTCGCATGGGGCGCATTCGCCGTGGGCGTGTGCATGTTCACAATGGCCGTGGCGGCGACAGCCTACCGCAACGGGGAAAGGTGGGCGTGGCTGTTGCTTGTTTTCACTGACTTGTTCGTGTTCGGAACAGTGCTGGCGACTTCGCTGCTTGTCCGTTCGGAGCTGGCCGCAATAGTGTACCTGGCGTTCTTCGGAATGATGGTCGCGCTCGCGCTGCCCGCGAAGGAGTTCCTAAAACCGCGGAGAGGCTGACCCTTTCCCGGTCGAAAGTTTCCCGGCAATTTCAAGGCTTATAAACTTTTCGCGACAACATTCAAGTAATCGGCATGATAGGCGAATACAGGGAAATCAAGTGCCCGTTCTGCAGCAAGGGGAGGATACAGTGCCTGCACGTCATCGGCCATTGCTCCGAGATGTTCACTGACGGTGCAAATAGCGATGGCGTGGAGCGCGGTAATGGGTCGCGACAAGCAAAGTCGGCACTGGCACGCGGCGGCTGCCTCGAGGTCCACTCAGGGTGCGAAGAGTGCGGAATGGCAAGGGAAGACATAGAGAAGAAGCTGCGGGCCGACGGTCTGGCTTGAATCCGTCCTGAAAAAGAATTGAAGAGGGACAATCACATGAGTTTGCAGTAGACTACCAAATCCTTTGTCGCGCTGTGGTACTTCGGTATCCTTCCTGTTTTCCTGAACCCCATCCTCCTGTAAAAGTGCCGGTTCGCCTCCCCGCTGCCTGCGTAAATGAAAATCACCCTCCCGTGCATCTTTCTTATCGACCCTTCGATGAGGCGGTACAGCCTGGTGGCGACGCCCTTCCTTTGAAAGTCTGGATGCACTGCCAGCCATGTCAGGACATAGACGCCGTTCGTGTCCCTCTGTCTCTCGAAACCGGAGCATCCCACAATCTTGCCGGAAGCTTCTGCGACAAAATAATCCTTCTCGCATCCCCTGTCCTTTATCACATTCCTTATGTCCTTGCCCGCAACCGTAAGCTCCGTATCGGAAAACGTTTCCGGGTTCGACCTGAATATAGAGACTATCTCCCTGAGATCCCTTGTCTCGGCCCTGCGTATCATGCCGGTCACACAATCAGAGCCAGCAGGAAGCTCGCGCCCAGGGCGACGGCCGCGCCAGCATACTGGTGGGTCATGACCCTTTCCCTGTTGAGCAGGACGCCCAGAAAGATGCCTATGGCGGGATAGCTTTCAGTGATTGCGGTAGTCACGGCAAGCGCGTTCCTGGACAGCGCCACCGCGTAAAGCAGCCATGCGAGGGTGTCAAGCAGCCCCATCCCGATTATGAGCATCCTGAACCTTGAGGCGTTGCGCGCAAGCCTTCCCAGCCCTTCGCGCCTGGAGATGAAAGCGAGGCAGATTGCGCTGAGCACCACCCACGGCACCCATATCACCATTATCGGCGAGACCTGCTTGGAGCCGACGGCCGTTAGGAAATCGATGAACGCCAGTCCTACCGCCGCGATGACGGCGAACACGAAGCCCTTTTCCAGGCTCCTCAGCGGGCGCCAGTGCCTGTGCGAGAACGAGCTGACAGAGACAAGCACTATCCCCGCGAGTATGGCAAAAATAAGCGTCATCTGCGGGACCGAGGGCATCTCCCTGAGGAACACGAACCCGAGTATCGCCGTTATCGGCAGCTCTATCTCCAGTATGACTTCTATGACCGAGAGCTTGCCCTGCTTCCACGCCTCCAGGTTTGGCACGGCCGCGGCGAATGTCAGCACGCCTATGAACGAGAGGAGGAGCAGGTTCGGCAGGGAGAAAAGCAGGGGCAGCTCGCTGATGACGAAGGGGAGCAGGCCTATCGACCCTATGATGCCGATGAACGCCAGCGACTCTATGTCGCCCAGTTTCCTTGTGGAGCGCTGGATGAGAAAGTCCCCGGCCCCCCAGAAGAGCATGGCTCCCAGCGCGGCAAGCACGCCCAGTTGCAAAGACATAATAAATTAATTTCACTTGATTGACATAATTATTTTGTTGGTTATCATGAAGTCCGTGAATTTTGTCGTGCTGGGCGACTCCTCCATAGCGCAGGAGCTGGGCAAGAAGGGCTCCGTCACAAGCGTTACGCTCTACGACAGAAAGTTTCCCGACAGGATAGTCACGTTCGCAGTGCCTTCGGGCTTCCCCGAGAAGATACAGTCGCTGGTCCAGGCCATAGCGATGGCGGAGTACGCGATACTCAACGTCACGCAGATAGACAAGAGCTTGGGGGAGCAGATAGTGGCGCTCGAGAGCATGGGGATGGAGAGGGGGTTCATAGTCGCGAACGGCCTGGATGAGGAGATAAGGAAGATCGCAAGGTCCACCATCTTGGAAAAGTACAGGTTTGTCGCGAAGGAGGAGCTGACCCGCATAGTGGAGGAGGCAGAGCCTGTCCGCTCCGAGGGAAATGTAAAGGTCATTGTGGACCAGGCTTTCGAGGTGAAGGGAGTGGGCACGGTGGTGCTCGGCGTCGTGAGGAGGGGCACTCTGAAAAAGCACGATGAGTTGGAGTTGTTGCCCGCCAAAAAGATGATACAGGTCAGGTCCATACAGATGCACGACGACGATGTCGAAAGCTCCGAATCTCCGGGGAGGGTGGGCATCGCGATAAAGGGTGCGACAGCCGAGGAGATAGAGCGTGGCGACGTGATGGCCGCTAAAGGCAATGTGAAGAGCGGCATCCAGATGGAGATAAAGTTCGCGAAGAACAGGTTCTACCGCGGGGAGCTCAGCCCGTCCCTGAACTGCCACATGTGCGTGGGACTGCAGGCGAGGCCTGTCAAGATCTCCATAGAGGACGGGACGTTCAAGGTCGTCTCGGAGAGGCCGTTCGCCTACGAGAGCGGCGAGGGCTGCATCCTTCTTGACCTGAACTCCACCTCTGTTAGGATAGTAGGGAACGGGACAATAGTCTAGCGCATTCACGCCGCGACTGTTCCCGATGCCGTGCCGTTGTAGATGCGTGGCAGACAGTCTTCCGGATAATCGGTATTCGTAATGCCTATTGTTTATGCATGTATCGGCATTCATGATACCGAGGCAGATTTTTCTAGAGTTTTAGCAGATTTTTCAATCCCATGACGTCTGTGAAGACAACTTCGCATTCATTCACTTTTAACGTACCTTTTTTCCCCTTGTATGACACGACTATAGCCTTTTGGGGGCTGTAAGATTCGACGAAAGACCTCAGGCTCCTTTCCACCTTGTCGGGTTCAGCATCCAGCTTGACCTCTATCGGTATTACAGAGCCGTCCTTTTCCACCACAAAATCCACCTCGGCTCCCGTCTTCGATTTCCAGTATTTCGGTTCAAGCCCCGCCTTTACGAGTTCCGATGCCACATAATTCTCGAACAGGCCCCCTGCGACACCGGTTTCGAACGACCTCGCTATGGCGTTCCTCAGCCCCGTGTCTATAAAGTACACCTTCGGCTGCTTTGTTATCTCTTTTGTCTTGTTGGTGTAGAACGGCTGCGTCCTGAAAATCAGATAGCTTTTCTCCATTGCGTCAAGGTATTTTTTAACGGTCTGGAAGGAAAGCTTCATTGCGCCTGACGCCTTCTCGTATGACAGCAGGTTCCCCGTATTTATCGCAAGGTATTTCGAGAACTCCTCGAGACTTCTCACATCCTCTATGGAAAACGTCTGGGCGATGTCCTTCAATATCATTGTGTCGTACAGGTCTTTCAGAATCACTTTTTTCATCTCGATGTCCGGAGCGACCACGACTTTTGGGTATCCGCCGTATGTCATGTGTTCCCACACAGCCCTTTCAAGTATCTGGGGAGTGACCTCTTTCTGGTTCATAGCCGTCAGAAATTCCTGCAGCGAGAACGGGTACAGCTTGATGATCGATACCCTGCCCACGAGGTAGGAGAGCACATTCTTGCTGAGTATTATCTCCGAAGACGATGTTATCCACATCCTTTTTCCGGTGTCCGCCAGATATTTGAGATTCCTCCCTGCGTCCTTGCAATACTGCACCTCGTCAAGCACGGTCATGTCGAACCCCTCCATGTACTGCTTCTCAAACTTTTTGACGTCCTCCTCGAACAGGTTTCTTGCGTCCGGGTCGTCGAGCAGCACGTACGATGAACGAGTCTGTTTTGCGTGCTCCTTCAGGAAGGTTGTTTTCCCGGCCTGCCTTGCCCCCACGACCGCAACGATATTGTACTCCCCGCTTACCATCCTGAACCTGTCGGAAATGCCTCTTTCTACATACATAAGTAGTAATTAAACTCTGTTATTTATAAGCTTTACTAAAGTTTAACTATAGTTTAATAAAAGATTTACTAAAGTTCAACTATAGTTTAATTTTAAT
>CAYRSM010000015.1:0-24478 GCA_964427125.1 uncultured archaeon
GGGTGATGTTCAGGATTGCGGAGCGCGAGCACCCGAGGGTCGGAAAAAAGTACAGGGTGTGGCCGATGCTGGAGTTCTCCTGGGCGATAGACGACCACCTGCTCAGGATGACGCACATACTGCGCGGCAAGGATCTAGTCATAGAGGACGAGATGGAGGAGTTTGTCTGGGAGAAGATGGGATGGCAAAAGCCGAGGTTCATCCACTTCGGGATGCTGAGCATAGAGGAGGCGAAGTTGAGCAAGACCCAGTCGAGGAAGAACATAGAGCAGAAGATTTATTCGGGGTGGGACGACCCGCGCACGTGGACCATGCAGTCGCTTGAAAAGCGCGGCATACAGCCGGAAGCCATAAGGAAGTTCATAATCAACATGGGGCTGAGCCTGGCGGACGTGACCATACCCGCCGAGATTCTTTATTCGGAAAACAGGAAGCTCATCGACCCTGCCGCCAACCGCTATTTTGCCGTGCTGGACCCCGTGAAGGTAAGCGTGTCGGGCGCGCCTGAAATAAAGGAGACGGAAGCCCCGCTGCATCCCGACTTTCCGGAGAGGGAAAAGAAAAAAATCCCTGTCGACACAGGCACCATTTACATAGAAAGGAGGGACTTGGAGAATCTGGACGGCTGCGAAGCTAGACTGATAGACCTGTTCAACGTAAGGGTGAAGGGAAACGCCTTGGAGTTCACGAGCAGGGAGATGAAGCTTGACACGCCGAAGATACACTGGGTGTCGGAGCCGAACTTGAAGATAAAGGTCGTGATGCCGGACGGCGCGACCAAGTCGGCGCTCGCAGAGCCGGCCATCAAGGAAGCGAAGGAGAACGACCTTGTGCAGCTGGTCAGGACCGGCTTCTGCAGGATCGACAAGACGGGGAAGGAGACAGTCCTTTACTTTGCGCACAAGTGAACCAGCCCATTTAATTCAAGCTGGCACAAAAATACTTTATGGGCATTGCACACAAGAGAATGTTTCTTGCCGCTTTCGCCGTGTCGCTGGCGTTCGTGCTTTCCGCAGGCGTTGTGCTGGCTTACTCTGCCACTTTCTACCAGAACAACATACCGGCGGGCACTCCGTGGGGCGTGGCGGTGAACGGCACGAGGTACACTTCGACAGGTTCGAGTACCACCGTACCGGATCTGTCGGGCACTGCAAGCTACACTTATGACGCAACGGTGCCGGGAGGGGAAGGCACGCGATATTCGTGCAACACAGGATGTTCAGGTTCGGTCTCGCAAGCCCTGTCCACCTACAGAAAACCCGTGACCGTGTCCAACTCTGGCCCGACTTTGACGGATTACCAGGTTCAGGTCACGCTCGACACAGCCTCCCTGATTTCGGCCGGGAAAATGAGCATCGACTGCGGCGACATAAGGCTCGCCGACTCCGACGGTTCGACACAGCTCAGCTATTGGTTGGAATCCGGCTGCAATTCGGCGTCCACTAAAATATGGGTCAGAGTCCCCTCTGTTCCCGCCGGCAGCAAGACGATTTACGTGTACTACGGCAGCCCGGGCGCGACATACAACAATACGCTTGGCGGTAACAGCACGTTTGTTTTTTTTGACGACTTCAGCGGGGCAAGCCTGGACACGAGCAAGTGGGCAAAGTACACGGACGGGAATTCGGATATTATTTTAGACGCCGGGCGTGCGCGTTTAAGGGTCTACAAATGCTCGAATGCAAGAATAACAAGCTCGTTTCCTGCCTCCTCCAACAACTCTGTTGGCTTCGACTGGTGGGAACAGACTGACAACTGGTGCGAAGAGCCGCGCACAGTCCAGGTCTTGGTCGGAGGCATAGCCCAGGCAATGCCGTCTTTCGGCGGATGCAGATATTATTCAGGGAACGGACATATCGACGCTGTGATTAATGTTGCAAACCCCTCGACCGAGAATGTCATCCCGAGGATAGACCAGAGTTGGGCCTGCGGCAACTCCGACCACGGCAACACTTATATGTGGGTCGATAACGTCCGCGTCCGCAAATATTCGTCACCGGAACCGACTACAAGTGCAGGCGCGGAAGAATCGTCCACCAGCAAAACGGCATCATATTCGACGCAATACCGGCTTACACTGTCGTCCAACCCGTCTGCAGGCGGAACCACCTCCCCGGCCAGCGGCAACTGGTTTAACCCCGGCCAGATAGTGCAGATAACGGCAACCCCCGCAACGAATTACACATTCGTGTCGTGGACCGGCACTGGCGCGATAAGCGATTCGGGCTTCTCCAACGTGACCACCGTCACCATGAACTCGCCGATCACCGAGACCGCGAACTTTGTCTCCACGACAAAATCCCTGCAGGTGTACCCGGGCTGGAACCTGGTCTCATTCCCCCACGCAGACCTGACTGTCTTCAACAACAACTGCAACCCGTCCGACCTGGTGTTCTACACGTGGAGCAGCGCCAACAAGTGGCAGGCGGTCGGCCCGGCCAACGTGCAGGCGGGGAAAGGATACTGGATGTACAACACGCAGCCGAGCTGCCAGATAAGCTACGCCGGCACCGTCAACATCAGCTCGTCCTCAATCTCGCCGGCAGCTGGGTGGAACACGATAGGCGGGAACGGCTGGCTTCTCAGCTCCGTCAAGGGGTCGTGCAACGTGCTTAACGAAGTCTACTGGGACGCGGGCACGCAGAGCTTTGTCACGGCCACAAAGCTGGACACTGGCAGGGGATATTGGATACAGGTCTCGAGCGGCTGCAAATTTGTCTAGCTAAAAAATCAGTAGGACGAGCTCAGAGTGTAGTTGGACTCCAGGAAGATCCCCGACGTCTTCAGCGTCTGCCTCACGTTTGCGAAGAACACCGGGAACGGCAGGGGGGACGGGAAGCACGGCGTGGACGTGTAGTTGAAGTATAGGCTGTACCCCTTGCCTATGCTGTAGTCCTCCACAAGCTTCTTGTATTCCTGCAGGTTGAACTGGGCCTCCTCGCAGCTCCTGCTGCCGTTTATGACCGACGCAGCCTTCTCCTTCACGTTCTCGAAGATGAAGGGCGCCTCGTTCAGGACAACTGAGGATGTGTCGATGACGTTGGACGGCTCGAACAGCCTGCTGAGCAGGAACAGTATCGTGATCACCGCCACGGCCGACAGCACGAAGAACTGCGCCTTATTTGAGCTTAACAAACTGCGCATGGGGCACACCGCCGATAAACAGAATGTTGTCCTCGGTCACAAAGCCCTGCCCGACGGCCAGTGCCACGATATCCTTCCCGGTAAGATTTCCTATGGTGGACAGCTCCATAAGCTTCACCATCCCGTCCTCGCCAATCGTCTTGCCCTTGTAGAAGTTCTCGCTGACAGTCAGCCTGAAGCCGTCGCTGCTGAGGCGCTTTCCAAGAACGTTCTCGTCGCAGGCCGCTAGGACCACGTCATGCTCCACGTTGTAAAGCTTGTACCAGAACACAATGACCAACTAGACTATCTCGACTACCTTCACGCCTTCCCTGGCTATCTCAAACGGGTGTATCAGTATGGAATGGTTCGTCCTCCTCATCTTCCTGACTGTGAGCGTGCGCTTGAACTCCTCGGAAACGGGGACAAAGTCAAGCTTCACCACGCTGTCCGCCACAAATTCAACGACTCCGCTGCTGCTCAAAGCTTGGGATTCCTCCGGTATGGTGCCCGTCAGAAGAGACGTGACCTTCAGCTCCTTCAGCTTGTCGGTAAGCTGCATTATGGCGACCTTCCTGAGGTACTCGTCCTTGATGAACATCTCTATGATGGAAACGGAGTCCAGCACCAGCCTCTTTATCTTCTTCGACGTTATGGCCTCCGCTATCTTCTCGCCCAGGTCGAATATGTACAGCCTCGTGAGCCTGCTCAGGTCCTCCTCGCCCGCCGCCTTGCTCGGTATGACGGGCTTTATCGACAGGTAGGTTATCACGCCCTCGTTGACCAGCGACTGTATGTCCCAGCCGAACATCGCCTTCACGTCCTCGATGAGGTCGTTCTCGCCCTCCTCGGTCGTGACATATAGACCCGGCTCGCCATTGCTGGCTCCTTCGTAAAGGAACGACGAGGCGAATGCGGTCTTGCCGGTGCCGGTCTTTCCGGTCACAAAATTCACGCTGTTGAGCACAAAGCCGCCCTGTATCTTGTCGTCGAGCCCTATGACGCCGCTGCTTATCCTGTCAACCATCCAAACAACCTCTTGGCCTTAAATCTAATTTCGTTGCAGGCTATATTAATTTTTCCCTGAACCGAAGAAACTTTCTCGGACAGCCTGAGGTTCGCCTTGTAAAAGTCGGACTTTAGCTTGCTCGCATACCACTTCACGTTGTAGTCCATGACAATGAGCATCCTGGGCCTTGGAACCGATGGGACGGGCACCGCCCGCAGAGCCAGCATGGCGGATTCCGCGGCCTTGGCAAGGTGGCCGGCCTTCATGTACACCTCCGGCTTATTGAAGTCGACCTTGATGCCTGTCAGGCGTCCCCTGATCTTGGCAGGCATGTCCAGCACCATGCCGCCTCCCGCCCTCAGCCAGAAAACGAACGCAAAAGGGTGCAGCTTGTTCATTACGAAGCCCGCGAGCTCCTTGTTCCTGGTGTCGAGCCTCCCCCTCAGCTTCAGAATCTCGCCCTGCTTCTGCGACATTATGGTGAAGAACGTCTGCTCGTTTATCTTCCTGAGGAAGTACTGCTTCTCCGCCTCCACCCTTGATGCGACCAGCGACTTCTCGTCCTGCTTCAGCCTGGTTATCTCGTTCCTAAGCGAGTAGTAGGGCATCCATATCTGGGTGACCGTGTATATCATGCCCAGGGCGAACACCGACATCATAGCGATGTTGACTCTGTTCAGGAGCAGGAACTTTAGCAGCTGCATCCCCGCCATGTCGTTGAACAGCTGCCCCGAGTACCCCTTGCTCTCTGCGGCAAGCGACGAAAGGCCGCCCAGGTCGTCGTTCTCTATCGCCTTGTAGCCCCGCGCTATGCTCGCGGCCAGGCTGCTCCTGAGCGCATCCAGCTTGCCGGTGTCCGCTCCCGCCGCCCTGAGGTCGGCTATGCCAGAGTCCAGCTGCGCGAGGCTCGAGTTTGCGTTGTCCAGCTCCACTATGTACTGGCTGTCCTTCACTATAAGGTCGAAAGACTGTTCCTTCACCAAGCCCGATGATGTCATGGAAATTTTGGTTATGTACTCGCCGGCCCTGGCGTAGAGCGGCACATGAAGGCCGACTTCTACCGTCTTGCTCTGGCCTGCCGAGAGAGAGAACCCATTCTGCACAGCGACATCACAGCACTGCTTGGACACGGAAGACTCTATGTCAATCCTCACGTTGCCTTTGTTGGACAGCGTGCCCAGGAGGGTGCCGTTGTCGCCCCTCGCCAGCTCCATCCTGCCGGCCAGGGTGAAGTCGAAGCTTCTCACGGGGCCGGACGTCTGGTTCGACGAAGGCTCGCCGAATATGCCGGACGAGCCGCCGCTTCCGCCGCCCCCTCCAGACACTCCGCCGGGACCGGGGCCGCCCAGAAGGTTCCTCTCGGTCGTGAGGAATATTGTGCCAGATGCTACATCACCCTGGTCGTTCTTGTAGAAATCGGTGGCGTATGGTGCCAGGGAGAACTTTTGGTACGATGTACTTGGCGCCACAAAAGCGGCAGGGTTGTAGTAATACCCCCTATCAGAATCGTACACCAGCGTGGCGAACTGGTTGGAGCATGACGTGCACGCGACAGATACTCTGGCATCTGTGACTGTCTCGCCCCTTTCGTTTGTCACGGTAATTCCCAAGGGTACGACGCTACCCACATCGGAATATGCTCCATCGGCCAGCGAGACGAATTTTGTTACCAGGACCTTGTACACGCTGACGCTGCTCTGGTTACTGCCGATGTTTCCGCTCCTGTTCACTATTGCGTAGACTGCATAGGTAGACGGGGTGTCCCCGCTAACTGGATTGTCCCCGGAGTCTATGACGTAGTAGGCACGGCCTGTCTGGTCGCTGGCAAGTGTGGTGTTAGAGCCTCCCCTATCCAAAATGACGGTCAAGTTGAACGTGCTAATGTTCCTTCCATTCGCGTCCAAAACCTGCACTGCAATCGAGATGTTCTCGCCCTTGTTGTACTTGTCATGTTCGGGAATCACAACTACAGTGTAATTGTTGTAGGCGGTGAAGTTTGTCCAGGTAGAATTGTTGGAGTTGCCTGACGTGTCAAAAGCGATTATCCTGTAGGAGTAGTTGCCGGTCTCGCTTGTGTTCGAGAAGGCGAGGCTGTACTCCGACACGCCTGTCTGCGCCATGGTGATGTTCTGCCTGCCTCCGTCAGGATAGGCAATCTCAACGCTAACATTGTCGACAAGTGTATTGTCAGTCACGTTGGCTGTGACTTCATACGTGTCGAACAGATTAACCTTGCCGTAGGTTGCATTTACCGCGTTGATTGCCGGAGGCACCGTGTCAGTCTGCACAACGGTCACCGCCATCGACTTGTTGTAGGATACGTTGTTGAACGACGAGTTGAATACAAAAGTGAAATTTGTGACGCCCAGATTGCTCTCGTTTATAGTCCAATACTCTAGGAAGCCCGTGCTATTGTCCTCGTATGTCAGGTTCCCCAGCACCTTGGCGAAGGATTCGGCACTCGTTATGTTTGCGACGGACTGGTTGCTTATGTTCAGATACCCTGTGATGTTGACAAGGTCGCCGCCGACAGGGAAGACGAACACCGTGATGTTTCGCGCGCCCGTCGAGTTGGTTATGTTCATCGAATTGGGTGAGCTTGCTGTCACATTGCCGAATGAAACGGAAAACTGCCTGCTGTCATTGACGCTGGAGCCGGCTGTCGCATTCACGACGACGCTGTAGTTCCCGGACCTTGTGGTGTTAGAATATGCGCCGACGTACTGGTAGACTCCGGCGACAGGTGTCTGGTTGTACGAAAGTGTCACAATCTCCGTGAAGCTCCTAGGTTTTGCTATGGTAGCCATGACACTGCCCACAGCGGTCGCGTTCCCCGTCACGTTGGCGTAGATGGTCAGACCGGAACTCAAGGCAAGGTTAGTGTTGGACAGTGCCTCGGTGACATTCAGGCTCACGACAGTGAAAGATATGTTCGGCAGGTAAGCAACAGAATTGCCGGCGGTGTCGTTGGCGTATATCCCCGTTATGCTGTAGGTCCCTGTAGATGTCGTGTTGTAGTAGCTCAGGTTCCATGCCCCCGAGGATGTGTCGCCGGAAAGCAGGGACATCGTGTAATTTCTGGTGTAGCTGGAATTGTCCCTTATCGAGGCGAGGATTGTGGACACGTTCGTGTTGTCGCTGGCCGAGACAGTCAGGCCGACGCTGCCGTTTATGTTCACGACATTGCTGTCGATTGCGCCCGAAGAGACGGACGGCGGCTGTGTGTCGGTGACGTTTATGTAGACCGATTCTGCTGTGGCGTTGTACTGCAAGGTCCTGTCGTAGGCGATTATGCTGAAGGTGAAGTTCCCCGCTCTGGTCACATTGACAGTCCAGCTTGCATTGTAGGACGAGTTGGACTGCATGTCGCCGAGCGCAAAAGTGCTGTTGAGTCCAGTGTCCTGGTTGGAATATCCTACTGCCACGGCGAACGCCTTTCCGTTTGTGGTGGACTGGTTGACATTAGCTACGGTCACATTCAGCGTGAAATTCGCATCCTGGTTGACCATACATGTTGTGCCGCCATTGCATGCGACCATGCTGATGTTAAGATAAGGCACCTTTATCCTTGTCGTGCCTGTGTAATCCACGCTATTGAACCTGGCCACCCATGTGCCGGTGCTGTCCTGCGGGACGGTATGGACGGTCTGGTTTGCGGTTATGTTCAGCGTGGTCCCGTTGCCGATGCCAGTTATGTTGACGAGCGTTATCTTCCCCGAGGAGTCGTTTGAAAATACCACAGTGCAGCCGCTGCCGAAGCTGCAAACATAAGCCGAGGCGTTCGCATAGTTTGGCGCTTGTGCGAAGTTGGACAGAGTGTTTGGAGGGATAAACATCATAACGTTCGGGCTTGCCACCGTCTTGTTGAAGCTGAAATTTATCGAGAGTCCCTGCGTGTCTGACGCGCCGATGGAGTTTGTGCCGCCTATCAAGACACCTACGGTAGCGTTGACAACCGTGAAGTTTTTCCCCATCGTGCCCTGGCTTATCGTCCTGCTGTTGCCGAGCGTGTCGTTGGCGTACAGGTTGCTTACGGTGTAGGTTCCGAGGCCTGTGGTGTTTGTGTAGCTGACGTACCACACGCCGCTGTTGAGGCTTCCGGACAGCAGGACCATCGTGCTGTTGACGCCGTTTATGGACGCTATGACCTTGCTAACATTGGTTGCATCCGTCACATTTGCATAGAAAATGATTGAGCCCTGCGTGTAAATCCTATAGTCGCCGAATGTCGGGTCCTGCGAGGCATCGAAGCTGTAATTGCCCGGGACCGGAGGGGTGTTGTCGACTGTTATCGTGACGTACTGCGAGGAATTGACGTTGCCCACCGTGTCGTTGGCGTAGACAGATATGTTGTATGCGCCGTCCGGCATCGTTATTGTGTTCAAGGTGCCGCCATAGGAGCCTGAAGACACGAGTGTCATAGGGGTCAGGCTGCTGTTGAAAGTGCTGTTGTAAAATACATTGTTGTTGCTTACCCCACTACCACCGTCCGTGACTGTCGCATTGATGTTTATCATCCCGTTCACGAGAACACCGTTCGATGGAGCGTAAATGCTGACAGAAGGATTCTGTTTGTCTATCAATATCTGTTTGGACGGCTTGGCAGTTTCAAAGTTGCCCACCGTGTCGTTCGACCAATAGACAGTGTAATTTGTGCAAGTGCTTCCGGACGGGCACGAAACGGAAAAAGGCGAGGAGTATTTCGTGTTCGGCGTGCAGGTCTGGGAGCCCGTGCAGTACATTGTGGTGTTGCAGCCGGAGCCGCCGTTGTCGGCACAGGCGAGAGTCATGGTCTGGTCGCTCCCGTGCCACGCCCCATCGGCACTGTCGTTTGTCACAGGAGCCTGCTTGTCTATCCTGATTGCGGAGCTGGTCTTGTTTCCTTCCGTGTTGCCGGCCGTGTCGTTGCTCTTGTAAATCAGGGACTGTACGCAAGTGGAGCCCAGCGCGCACGACACGGACACGGTGGGATTCGGGGTGCCGACAGAAAATGAAGGACAGCTGGCAGTGGTGTTTATGCAGTACGATGTCCTGTGGCAGCCCGACGGGTATGTGCCGCTGTCTGTGCAGCTCAGGCTCACCGACTGGTCGGAACCGCTCCACGGCGAGCTAGGGTTGGAGTTGTCTGTCGTGGCGGGTGCCGTCTTGTCTACCACGAACCACGTGACGTCCGCGGCCCTGCTGTTCGCGGTGTCGTTTGCCGTAGCATTCAGGGTGTAATTTCCATCCGACAATGTCGAAACATCTATAGAATCTGTGAAATTGAACGACTTTGCATTGATTGAGTTGTTGCTGTTGTTCGTATACCATGTTGAATTGGAGATGTACCAGCTGGCGTTGGATATGTTGTAGTTTCCGCCCGTCTGCACTCTTATGTCCAGATTGAAATTAGTGGAATTTCTATAAGTTGACCTGGGAAAGACTATCGTTATCGTCGGCTTGGTATTGTTAATCGTAAAAATCAAGTTGGTGTTGTAATTCAAGTTGCCCACAGTATCGTTCGAACTCACATTGAATACGAACGTCCCATTGACGCTGCTGCTATTCCACGTGTCTTTCCAGCCGTTTGACGCGTTCAGGAAACCTGACTTCATGACTTGGGACGTATTGGTGATGTTCCTTATGTCGTACCATGTCATGTTGACGCCGCTGCCAGGATCGTCCGATGTGGCAACCTGAATCTGCACCACGCCAGAGTAAGTGGAATTGAGCGGGTTCTGCAGGGTCACGTTTGGTGCCTGCTTGTCTATCTTCGTGGTATTTGACTTTATATTCTCGACGTTGTTAAGCGTGTCATTCGACATGTAGACTATGAATTTTGTGCATGTGTTGCCAGACTGGCATGTGACTGGAAATGGCGAGGAGTACGTTATATTTGGTGTGCATGTACCAGAGGTGTCTACACAATATAGGATGGTGTTGCAGCCGGAGCCGCCGTTGTCGTTGCAGGTAAGCCTGACAGTCTGGTCGGTGCCGTTCCAGTTTGTCGTAAAGTTGTCAGCTGTAGTGGTCGGAGGTGTGTTGTCAATGCTTACGTTCACGTACTGGTTCTTGTTGACGTTGCCTACCGTGTCGTTGGCATAAATGGTCAGGTTGTAGCTGTCGTCCCTGAGCGCGGCGGTGTCGAAGGTACCTATGTAGTAGCCTCCGGAAAGTGTCATGGGGTTCAGGCTGCCCGGCCATGTGGGGTTGCTCATGTTGAAGAAGACCATGCTGACGCCGCTGTCGTTGTCGGCGACCGTGGAGTTTATCGTGATTGTACCCTTGTACCAGGCGCTCAGCGGCGAGTTGATTGATACCGCGGGTGCCGCCACGTCTATCTTTATGGCGCTGGAATTTTTTATGGGTTCCGCGTTGCTGGCGTTGTCTACGGAATAGTATCTGACATACAACTGGCATGAACCGGACGAGCACGTTACCGGCACCGATGTCTGCGGTGTTGTCTGGCCCAGCGGGTACGACGTTACGTTGGGCGTGCAAGAAGATGCTCCCACGCAATAGACCGTGGCATTACACCCTGACGGGGTCGCGCCGCTGCTACCCGAGCCGACGGTGTCTGTGCATGTTAACCCCACTGTCTGGTTGCTGCTCTTCCAGCCCACGATGCCGCTGCTGTTGTCCGACGTGGAAGGCGGGGTGTTGTCCACCTTGAACGTGTACATGCTCTCGTTCAGGTTTCCAGCGTTGTCATAGACATCCACCCTCAGCGTCTGAACGCCCTCGCTTGGCCACACCTGGCTGAACGGCACATTGTTGGAAAAACTGGAAGTGACCGTGCCGTTGTTGTAGGTCGAATTTTTTATGCCGGAATTTTCGTCGGATATCTGTATCGTTATGTTTGTGTTGGAATTCGCAAAGGAGTAGTTTGCCGGCGATATCGAAAGTGTCTTTGGGTTAATCCTGTCCAAGTTGACGGAGTTGCTGCCCGAGGTCGGGTTTATGTTTCCGGTCGCATCTCTTGCGATTATGTAAACCGTTCTCGTCCCGTCGGTGCCGGGGCATCCGACAGTGGAGTTCGTCATGTCAAAATTGGTGTAAGTCGAAGCCCACGGAATCCATTCCGTATAAGCCGCGCCGTTGCACGACAAAGCGAAATAGTCTGGCCTGCTTCCGCTTCCCCAGCTCAGGTCAAGCACCGGTTTCACCTGGTTCGTGGAGCCGTTGGCCTGCCTCTCTATGAATATGTTCGGGTATCCGGGCGGCGTCCTGTCGACCGTGAAGTTCACCATGTCAAACTTTCCCCACTTGTTGTCCGAGTTCTTGCAGTGGACATACGCCGTATGGTTGCTCTCTGTCAGGTCGGACGTGACTTTCGAGCCTGTGACATTGACCTGGAAGGAGTAGCCGAAGACGCCGTACGTGCTTGTCATCGCTGTGCCGCTGCCGCCCTGCCAGAAGCTGGGGACGGAGTCGATGAAAAACTCGGCGGCTGTTATGCTACCCGGGGGTGAAAGCTGGTTTTCGCGGCATGTGGCGTTCAGGTAGATGGTGCTGTTCGTGAGGTTCTGCACGCCGCTCGTGCCTGTTGCCGTGGTGTACCTTGTTGCCGGAGGTGTGAGGTAGTTTATAATCCTGTTCAGCAGAGTGTTTCTGGTTCCAGTGTCGACTATGCCCTCGAAAGCGAACGATGAAAAGACAGTTTTCCAGACGGATGTATTTGACTTAACTATACCAGGCGGATTTGTCCTGCAATCCGAGCCAGACTTGCAATAAGTGGTGGGGTAAAACACCGAATTGTATGTGAGTGACGGGTCAACTATGTCGGGCGCTTGCGGATACAAACCGTTGGTTATGTTGACGTTGGAGATGCCAGACCCTATTGCATCATTAGAGGTTCCAGTTACTGCTAGCGGGTTGCTAAAATAAGCGTACCAAGAAGCATTGAAATATCCTATGGTGAAATTTTTGGCGTTTTGCTGGAAAGCGTCAAAAGCGACAGCCTCTCCAGTCAGAAAGACGCTGCCACTGCCGCCGCTGAGGTAGCTCGCTATGTTAGACCTGTCGTTGGAGGTCAGGGCAATGTCTCCTGTGCCGTAGTAGTCCCTTCCTGTAAACCAGATTACGATGTCGTAGCCTGACATCGTCTGGCTGCTTGGGCCGTCACCAGCGGGATAATTGTTGACAAACGTGTAATAGCACCCCCCAGTCTGGCTTCCGGCGCAGTTTCCAAGATAGGCGTAGCCAAGGTAATTCAGAGGTCCTGTGTAGTAGGACTCTGTGACGGAGTTATTGTACTGAAGGTGCGCATCCTCCACAAGTAAAATCTTCGGCCTGGCGCTGTCCGCGCTGGCGAAGCTTGACGCAAGGACTAGCAATACCGCTGCCGATAACACGAGATATTTCATATTTGGAATTATGCGCGCTGCCGTTATTAATTTTTCAGAGAGGTACGTCAAAGTGTTATGGTAAAAATAAACGGTCCGAAGCTCACTCTGTGGAGTTCGTGGGAATCCTGTCCTTCGGGAACTGCACTATCTCCGTGCCGTTTATGCTGCCGTTTGGGTTGTGCTTTACTATCTTCATCCAGTCGGAGCCGACGTCAGTCACATTTATGAGGTCTATCGGGTAGAGACCGTGCTTCATTTCGAACTGCTTCACGCGGAACGGGTTGTAGGCATGGCCATCCTCGCTCCACAGTATCTGCTCGAGGTAGTACTTCGCCCTCCTGTCGTTGGACTTGTTGCCGTCTATCAGCTGGTACTGGAACCACCTGAACCTGTCCGCCGGGCCCTTTCCGAAAATGAATATCGGGTCGCTGTCCTTCTGTATCTTAGCGGCGGCCACGACCTGCGACGGCGTGGGTGTCGGTGTTGGCTGGTCTACGATCAGACTCATGTTGCTGCCGTTGACTGTGTAATTGTTGTGCACGTCGCTGCCGTTGACCATGAAACTGGGTGATTCCGCAATCAAGTCCCAAGTTGATGTTTCCAGTCTCAACTTGTAAGTCCCGTTAGGAACAACTCTGTCACTATCGTATCTGGAGAAGCTTGTGATTTTATAATGGCCTGAACCATCAGACCAACCATTGCCGAGTTGAAAACCATTCGAATCTGCAAGGACTACATTATCGATTTGTATACCACGCCCGTCGCTCGCGTTTATCAGGTAGCCGTCCACACCATAGACGCACTGACCCGACGGATTTGTGGTGCAGCCAGAATCGGTCTCTGCGAGCGCAGCAGGCAACGCAAAATCGAGCCCGGCCAGCGCCTGGTGCTTTGCAAAGCTTATCCCCGCGTCTATGTCTGAGGCAATGTCCTGCCCGTACTTTTTCATAAGTATTACGCCGCCGATTCCCGCCGCTCCGACCAGAGCCTCCATCACAGCCCCCTTCCAGCTCGCCTTTCCAGGGGTGTTGCGCGGCATCGTATTCCCGCTGTAGGTGTCGGAGTTCCTGTACAGGGCCGCGAACTTGCTGAAATCCGATATGTTCGGGTTGCCGAAATAGGAGCCTGCGAAATCAATCTTCGATATCGGGTCTATGACCAGCCTGTCCACGACGCCGTAGAGCGCATTGGACGCCTTTTTCAGATATTTTCCCAAGCTCTCCATGACAAACACATCCGTTTTCTTACTTACTAGTTAGTACAGTAAACTATTTAAGCTTTGTTCTGTTTGGGACTATTCCCAAATTCGATTTTTGCGGTTTTCTGAAAATATTTCAGAATTTTTTTCCGCCAACTACAGTCAAAAAATATTTTCCAAAATTTCCAATGTGCTTCACCAGTGTTAATTTTTAAATAAATAAGCCCAACGAAAGCGAATCTATTTCCATGGAGAAAAAGCAGACGAAGCCGGACATAGAGCGGGTGTCCACCGGCATAAACGGCATGGACGACCTCATGGAGGGAGGGTTCATCAGGGGCTCCACAAATTTGGTTGCGGGGTACAGCGGCACCTGCAAGACCATCTTCGGCTGCCAGTATCTCTGGGACGGCGTACAGAAGGGCGAGCCGGGCGTGTACATCACTCTGGAGGAGTCTGCCAGCGACATAATCAGCGACGTCACGAGGTTCGGCTGGGACTTCCAGAAGGCGATAGACGAGAAGAAGTGCAGGGTGGCCGAGATGAAGTCCATAGACATGAAGGAGCTGAAGGTATTTGTCGCGGACGAGGTGAAGTCGATAGGCGCGAAGAGGTTCGTGCTTGACAGCCTGTCGATTGCGGCGATGAGCTGGAGGGAGAGCCCCGACGAGACGTTCAGGATAAGGATGGAGCTTTTCGACATGCTGAAGAGCCTGAAGAACCTCAACATAACGAGCATGCTGATATCGGAGGTGCAGCGCGGCCAGGAGACCCTCGGGAGGTTCGGCTTCGAGGAGTTCCTGGTGGACGGGGTGCTGATGCTGCAGCTCATGGTCACTGACGTCCCGATGAGGAGCATGCAGATAATGAAGATGAGGAGGACGAACCACAGCGTGGAGGTCTACCCGTTCAGCGTGACGGGCAAGGGAATAGTGCTGAAGAAGATATGACTGCATGTGCGGGATTGTTTTTGTGGCAAATCATCATATTCGATAGGTCGCGAACTTGATAAACAGACTGACATCATTATAATATATGGACGAAAAGACTGTCGAAAGGGGCTATGACAAAATCGCTAGGAAGTACCACGAGGCAAGAGACCGGTTTGGCCGCAGGGATGAGCTGGAGGAATTCGCCTCGATGCTCCCAATGGGTGCAAAAGTGCTGGACGTGGGGTGCGGGTCGGGCGTCCCGGTGGCCAAGTTTTTGGCTGGCAAAGGATTTAAAGTCACCGGCGTGGACATATCCGGGCAGATGGTGCGCATTGCCAAGGAGAACGTTCCCGAAGCGGCTTTTGTCAAAAATGACATCACCCGCACTGAGTTCCCGAAAAGTTCGTTCAAAGGTATCGTGGCGTTATATTCGATAATTCACATCCCGAGGGAAAAGCATGCCGGGCTGTACAAAAAATTTCACGATATTCTGGACAGCGAAGGCTTGTTGCTGGCGAGTTTGGGCAGCGATGACTGGGAAGGGACTCTGGAATTTCACGGAGAGGACATGTTTTGGAGCCAGCTGGCCCCTGAGAAAGAAATGGAGCTGCTGAAAGAAGCCGGGTTTGAAATCGTGTCCGGAAAGAGCATGACCGACAACGGGGAGACATTTTTCTGGGTGCTTGCAAGAAACACAAAATAGTGTATTCTACAGAATGAAATATATATTCAAACATATGTGTCCTGTCATAGAAAATGCTTTGACTATGTAAAACGTTTTACATCATTATGACGAGCATGGTACTGGTCTACGACATACCGAGGGGCGATGTGGCGGTTGCTGTGAAAGTCTGGAGGGATTTGAACAAGATGGGCGCGAAGAAGGTACAGCATTCCATCTGGAGGCACGGCAACCTGGACAGGCTGATTGAAATAGCGATGTACATCAAGAGGTTCGGCGGCAGCGCAAGGATACTCGAGGAAAGGTTTGTGTTCTAAAACATCCAGAACAAGCGTTTACCTGGCACCCTCTGCTTCCTTCTCGACCCTGGTCCTCTCCTTCACGGCCTCCGACTTTGTCGCGTCGTTGTTGTAGGCCGCGATGAGCTCGCTCGACAGCGAGTCGACCGCGTTCTCCTTCTTGCCAAAGCTCTTCCTGTATGCTATCTGGACTATGTTCCTCAGGGCCATATCGACCCTCCTCTGCGGGCTCGTGATTACCGCCCTTCTCACTATCATGCCACCCACCTGATAAGCAGCGGTCTCCTCGCGCAGCGCGGAGTTCTCGAGGGCTCCGACCAAGACTTCGATCGGGTTCTTCTTCGTGGCCTTCTCTATCCTCTCGAATGTCTCCTTCACGATCTTGTACTCCTTGACAAGCTTTCCCACGTTCCTTCCCGATGTAAGAACGTGCTTCTTGCTCCTGTGCCCCGCGACCATCAGCCTGTTCATCAGCCTCTCGACTATGCCCATCTTGGACTTGTAGAACTGCTCGGTGGAGAGCCTGCCGCTCGACTTTGGCACCATCCTCGGCTCCACGTTTATGTACGCCCTGAGCCCGGGATCCTGCACCTGCACGCCCTCGGTCGGCCACCTGTTGAAAACCTTTATCTCCGCCATCACAATCACCTGGCCGGCTTCTGCTTCCTGCCGGACAAAATCTCCTCAAGGTCCACTCCGTTGACCTTCGAGACCTTGAACTTTATCCCCACCATGCTGCCCTTGCTCCCCCCCTGTCCGCCGCCTATCTTTTCCACGACTACCTCGTCGTGCTCCGCTATCTTCTCTATCGCGCCCTCCCCCGGCACGTGGGCGGTGACCTGTATGTTGTTCTTGATGAGCTGGACCCTGACAGCCTTTGTCAACCCGGATGCGGGCTTTTTCTGCTCGACAGCCCTCTTCTCCAAAACAATCCCCCTGGCCTGCGGAGCGCCCTCTAGCGGATCCCTAAGCCACTGCCTGTTCCTCCTCTCCGCGTAGGCTATCTTGTTCCACTTGAAGCCCTTCCTTCTCTCCTGCAGCTTCCTTCCGCTAAACTCCCCGGACATCCATGATCACCTGATGTTTACCTCTCTGATATTACTATTTCTTTGCAGTATCTCCTTTATAATGTTTAGGTTCCTGCTGTCGCGGCCTATGATAAAATACCTGTCGGGCTTGTTCACCTTCACGTCCGCGGTTATGCTGTCGTCCGGGCCGCTGAGCCTTATCTCGGACGCCTTCGGTATCATGTTCCTCACGAAGGCCTCGTTGTCCGGCGAGTACTCGAATATCTTCACAGTCTTGCCGAGCCTCTCCTCCAGCCTCTTGACTGTTGAGCCGTTCCTGCCTATGGCCCGGTGCGCGTCGTTCTCCCGGGTCAGGAAATAGACAAAGCCGTCCTTTATCAGGCAGTCCTTCACCTTCGCCCCGGTGAAGTTCTCGAAAAAATTCATCATCTGTATGCATTCCATGTCGAGCTTTAGTTCCATCCAATCACTTTATCGCTATCACGGCTATCGGGAACGGCTTTCCGCAGAACACGCCCATGTCGACGCTGCTGCCCTCGAAAGTCTCTACGGGCACCTCGGACGCCTTTGCGTTGTGCGCTACGTCCTTCCTGACCTCGTCCGGCACATTGTCGGCCATCACTATCATCTTCGGCTTGCCGCCCTTCAGGCACTTCATAGACCTTCTGTAGCCGATCAAGGCTGTACCGTCCTTCAGCGCGTTCCTTATCTCTTCCTTTGCGTCCATCTTTTACCACAACTTACTTAACTGTTTCTTAATTGATAAACTTAATGTTTTCGTCGAAAGGATTTAAGCTTGCCTTTTCTGCTCCGGCTCGTCCTTCGCCTCGAACATGCCCCTCTCCTCCGCCATCTCTATGCCCGCCTCCTCCAGCGCGGGCTCGTTGGTCTTCCTCAGTGGCAGCTCCTTCATCAGGAAAGTTATCGCGAAAGCCAGGTACGTCGCCACGGCACCAGCCAGGAACACGCCGTCAACAGAAGTGGAAAACGCCGCCCTCAGCTCTGCCGTCTGCGGCCCGCTCAGGCTTGGTATCGCGCCGCCGTTCAGCAGCACCGTCCCGGCGTTGTCCGCCAGCGCGGCCCCTCCAAGGCCTGCGCCGCTGCCCAGCACGGCCACAATCATGGCGCCGAACACGGTGACGCCGAAGAGGCTGCCCATGTTCCTGAAAAACTGGAGCGATGCTGTTATCACGCCTATCCTGGAGCGCGGGAACGCGTTCTGTATGGCTATCACGAACACAGGGAACGACATCCCGAAACCCGCGCCCGCCAGCGCAATGTCCCTGACAAGCTCGGCGTCCGTGGATGCCACGCCCATCAGGGAAAGGAGAAGCAGCCCCGTCCCGGCGATTCCCACGCCTATGATTGAGAGCCTCTTGTACTTTCCCGTGCGGGAGACCAGCTGTCCCGTGAGCGTGCTGGCGGTTATCTGCGCCACGACCATCGGGAGCAGCAGCATGCCGGAGTTTGTGGCAGTCCTGCCCATCGCGATCTGGACGAAGAGGGGTATGTAGGTTATCGCCCCGAACATGGCCATCGAGGTTATGAACGTGACCACGACGGAAACGAGGAACACCTTGTTGCCGAAGATGTCCAATGGGAGTATCGGCTCCTTTGCCCTCTTTTCCGCCCTTACAAAGACCAGAAACATGGCCGCCGAAAATGCGAAAAGCCCGACTGTGGCCGCGGAGAGCCACGGATAGTACACGCCGCCGGCGAACAGCCCCGTCATCAGCGAGGATATCGCCGCGACAAGGATAAGCGACCCCTTGTAATCGACGGATGCGCCTGCGCGTCCCTCGATGCGCGGGAGGAACCTGGACAGTGCGGCCATCGAAAATATCCCTATTGGTATGTTTATGAAGAATATCCAGTGCCAGCTGGCATAGTCCGTCAGCAAGCCACCGAGCAGCGGCCCGATGACCGACGCCAGGCCGAAGGTCGCGCCGATGAGCCCCTGCCACTTGCCGCGCTCGGCCGGAGGGAACAGGTCCCCTATGATAGCCATAGAGTTCGCCATTATCGCGCCCCCGCCTATGCCCTGCAGCGCGCGGAAGATCACAAGCTGCGTTATGTTCTGCGACAGCCCGGACAATGCGGAGCCGGTCAGGAATATCGCTATGCCCAGTATGAAGAACTTTTTCCTCCCGTACATGTCGGACAGCTTTCCGTAGATTATTACAGTCGCTGTCGATGCCAGCAGGTACGCCGAGACAACCCAGCTGAGGAACTCCACTCCCCCGAGCGAAGCGACTATCTTGGGCAGGGCGGTGGCGACTATCGTCTGGTCCAGAGCCGCCAGAAACAGGCCGCTCAGGACGCTGAGCATGATTATGAGCTTTCCCCGCGTGTCCGACATTCCGTCCTTCGCCATACTTGTCATCCCGGGTTTATTCTATTATGTCGGGCAAACTGTTAAGGTTTGCGCAGGACTATGCCTCCGCGACCAATCGCATGTCCCATGAAATATTCCGAGACGAACCTGCCCATGTCGCGGCTTTTTGCGTACCCCGTCAGGAGTATGAAGACTGTCAGCGGGACGAATATCGCCTCCATCAAAGTCGTCGCCACGGCCGGGCTGCCGAACAGCACGAAGCCCCCGAAGTTGTAGACGAACGGGTAAAACAGTGGGTTGAAGGGATGGTGCAGGCTGTCCAACAAAACATGTCCCGCGAGTCCCAGACACATCGATAGCAGCCTGGTCTTCAGGCTCGCATCCGGCCATTTCGCGCGGGGCAGCGCCCTTTTGAATATCTTCCTGCACACCGCAAGCAGGGCCACCGTGAGAACCGAGCCAACAGTCAGAGCCCCGAAGATGCTGTGCAGAACCAGCCTGTCGATGGGATAGCCTATAAGTTTCAACACCAGCGGCTCCAGGTCAGGCGTGAACGACGCCATGACAAGCGAAGGCATGTGCAATTTCTTTCCCGATACTTTGTGAATGAGATACGCCACCGGGTAGTGGAACGGCGTGTAGACCATGGAACTAATTGCCAACACTGCGCTTAAATATCCCGCATCTCGGAGCGCGAGAAACTATTAAAGCAAGGAACGACAATTTTTATAAGCTTTAACGAGTAAATTCAGATTCAATCTGCGGCAGTGAAATACACATGGCAAAGAAAGAGATGGCTGAGAGGATCGCGGAAGCGATGAAGGATCCTGTCAGGATCAGGAACGTAGCCACATCAAGCCACGTGCATCACGGCAAGACCACTCTTACGGACAACCTGATGGCCGGCGCGGGCATGATGGCCGAGGAGATGGCCGGCAAGACGATGTTCACGTGGTTCGACCCAGAAGAGAGGAAGAGGCAGCTCACTGTTTACGGCGCAAACGTCTCGATGGTCCACGAGTACGAGGGAAAGGACTACCTTATCAACCTTGTCGACACTCCCGGCCACGTTGACTTTGGCGGGGACGTCACCAGGGCGATGAGAGCCGTGGATGGCACTGTGGTCCTTATAGATGCTGTGGAGGGCATAATGCCCCAGACGGAGACCGTGTTCAGGCAGGCGCTCAGGGAGTATGTAAAGCCGGTGCTTTTCGTCAACAAGACCGACAGGCTCATAAGGGAGCTGAAGCTCACCCCGGAGCAGATGCAGAGGAGGTTCGAGGAGTGGATACAGAACGTGAACATCCTTATACAAAAGTACGCCCCGGACGAGCTGAAGACAAAGTGGATGGTCAGCGTGGCCGACGGCTCGATATCGTTCGGCTCCGCGTTCAGGAGGTGGGCTGTCTCCATACCGTACATGAAGAGGACAGGGGTCACATTCAAGGACGTCATCGAGCTCACACTTGCAGGTAAGGAGGACGATCTGGCGAAGAAGGCCCCGATGCACCAGGTCGTCTTGGACATGATTATAAAGCACCTTCCGAACCCGCTGGAGGCGCAAAAGTACAGGCTGCCCAGGATATGGAAGGGCGACCTGGAGAGCCCGATAGGAAAGGACATGATGAACTGCAACCCCGACGGAAGGCTTGCGATGATAGTGACAAAGATGGTGCCCGACCCGCACGTGGGCTTTGTCGCGGCCGGCAGGATATTCTCCGGGAAGATAGCAAAGGGAAAGGACGTTTATCTCATAGGTCAGCACAAGCAGGAGAAGATACAGCAGGTTGCCGTCTACAAGGGCATACAGAGGGTGCCCGTGGACGATGTCTCCGCGGGAAACATAGCCGCAGTCGTGGGTATACAGGATGCCTTCAGCGGCGAGACTGTCTGCGACACGGACAACATAATCATGCCGTTCGAGGAGATAAAGCACATCTTCGAGCCTGTCGTGACAAAGTCCATAGAGCCGAGGAACCCGATGGACCTGCCGAAGCTGGTTGATGCTTTGAAGAAGATTGGAAGGGAAGACACCACACTTGTGGTAAAGATAAACCAGGAGACGGGAGAGTACCTGGTCTCGGGGCTGGGAGAGCTTCACCTGGAGATAAAAGTGGAGCACAAGCTGAAGGATCTCGGGATAGATGTGGAGATGTCCCCGCCGATAGTGGTTTACCGCGAGACCATATTCGAGAGGTCGCCCGAGACCGAGGGAAAGTCGCCAAACAAGCACAATGTATTTGTTTTCAGGGCGGATCCCGTGGAGGACGGGGTGTTCCAGGCCATGATAGAGGGTTCCATACCCAGCTCACTTGAGGTAAAATCCAAGAACATAGCCCTTTTCCAGAAGATAGCCGAGAAAGGGATGGACTATGACGAGGCGAAGGGCATGGTCACCATATACAACAGGAACATACTCGAGGACCAGACAAAGGGGGTGCAGTTCCTGAACGAGGTCATGGAGATGGTCAGGGACGCATTCAAGGAGGTCTGCGACGACGGCCCGCTTGCCAGGGAGCCGTGCACCAAGGTCAAGGTGAAGCTTTTGGACGCCGAGCTGCACGAGGATCCGGTGCACAGGGGCCCCGGACAGATACTGCCCGCCGTAAGGCATGGCATCAGGCAGGCTATGCTCAGGGCAAACGCCACGATGCTGGAGCCGAAGCAGGTCATAAGGATAGACGTGCCGACCGAGATAATGGGGGATGTCATAAGGGAGGTCGAGGGGAGGAGGGGTCAGATACAGGATATGAAGGAGGAGAGGGGTGTAACGATGATTATGGCAAAGGTCCCTGTAGCGGACATGTTCGGCTTCGACGCGAGCCTAAAGTCTGCCACGAGCGGCCGCGGGTTCTACAGCCTTGTGGAGGTTGTGTTCGAGAAGCTGCCGCAGGAGCTGAGGGACAATGTCATCAAGGGCGTGCGCAAGAGGAAGGGGCTGCCCGAGGACATACCAAAGCCGGAGTAGGCTGAAGGTAAAACTGTTTACATCTTTAAAGCCAGGGTTTCGTGAAAAACCAATCGGCCCAAAGTTTCCGAGAATCTCTCTCCATCTAAGAATTGTTGCACAACCGGCAAATGCTTGCCCATTTGTACGCCACCTAAACGTCATCTAATCGTCAGCACGCAGATGTTTATTTTGACTATCGTTTAATGGAAAGATATTTTTACGATTTTCCATATATAGAAAATAAATATTGTGCCGAACCGGGGAAAAGAAGTGGAAAAGTGCGCATCAAAAACTTTCCAGGGCATCCGCTGCGTTATGAAAAATATTTTCCCCAGAGATTTCATCAAAAATGTCAAACCCGCATAAACAACGTTATTTCGCCAAATAGACGCGTTTTAAAAACAATGAAAAATGATTAGTCATCGTTTCAAACCGCGCTGCGCAAACATTGTACGAAATCCGTCCGATGTTGTACTTGAATATATGTTACAGAAGATATATGTCAACAGATAACAATCCTTTTAAATACTCCTTTCGAAGAAATATTTGCAAGCACATTTCTTCTTGGGGTACTGTTATCCATAATCGTTTTCAGATTTCTAAAAGTAAGTTGTCGAAGGCGAGATAAAAGGCTTTCGATGCTAGAAAACATATGTTGAAAGAGATAGGTGAAAAAAATGGATTCGATAATAAAGAACGCTTTGGGAAAAAGCGGCAACAGCTGGGGAGACGAGAATCCTCAGAAGAGATTCAAGCTAGAGAACACGTCGGGGGCCACTTTCAGCAATGTAGATTATTACAAGCTGGCCGAACAGGAGTTCGGATTCGCCGTAAAGAAGGCGAAGATAGTGGCGATAGGATGCGGTGGCGCCGGGCAGAACACCATCACAAGGCTGACGGAGATGGGTGTCGAGGGAGCTACGACGATCTCGATAAACACAGACGCCAAGCACTTGGCAGTCGGGAAGGCTGACAAGAAAATACTAATCGGAAAGGAGCTGACGCGCGGCCTTGGCGCGGGAGGCTATCCAGAGGTGGGTAAGAAGGCTGCCGAGGAGAGCCGCAGCGAGATAAAGGACTCTCTGGACGGGGCGGACCTGGTCTTTGCGATAGCGGGCCTTGGGAAGGGAACCGGGACGGGAAGTGTCCCTGTGGCTTGCGAGATAGCAAAGTCGATGGGGGCCATAGTCATCGCGGTGGTGACGATGCCCTTCAAGCTGGAAGGCGCCAGGCAGGGCAAGGCCGAGGACGGCCTGGCTTCGCTGAGGCAGGTCTGCGACACTGCGATAGTCATCGAGAACGACAGGCTCCTGAAGTACGCGGGGAACCTGACGATACAGCAGGCGTTCGCAGTCGCCGACGAGCTCGTGGCGAGCATGGTAAAGGGGATCACGGAGACGATAACCCTGCCTAGCCTGGTGAACCTGGACTATGCAGACGTGAAGGCCCTGATGCACTCGGGAGGAGTCGCAGCCATAGGGGTCGGCGAGTCTAGCAGCTCCGACAGGGCGAGGGATGCCATCACGAAGGCGCTGGAGAACCCGCTGCTGGAGGTGGACTATGCGGGCTCGAGCGGTGCCCTGATACACATAACGGGAGGCACCGACCTGAGGCTTGACGAGGTCAACCTCATAGGCGAGGCGGTGGCAAAGCACCTTGACGCGGCGGCGCAGGTCTACTGGGGAGCCAGGGTCCTGCCGGACTTCGAGGGGAGGCTGCAGGTCATAACCATAGTGACGGGAGTAAAGTCCCCGTACATCATGGGACCCGTGAGCTTCGAGAAGCCGGTGGTCAAGGAGATCAGCAGGGCGCTGGGCATCGACATAATAAGGTGAGGGAAACCTCACCGCCCAGTCGTTTAAAAGTGAAAGGTAGGGAACAAAAATGGAAGAAGACATGTGGGACCCTCTGGAAGAACGGGAGTCAGAGGAGCTGGAAGACGCATTCAAGGAATAGGGGAGCTTTTTCCATCCCCCTTTTTCTTTTTTTAGAGGGGGCAAGCCTTTTTCATTTTTTACATGTGCACGCTCGAAAGGCGCTTCCGGAGGGACGGGGATTCGGCCGCACAGCACGAGTAGATCATTTGTAAACCCTCTTCCGGTGGCCAACCACCTGGACCATGACAACCCTGCCTTCAAAGTCGATGTCGAGAAGCACCCTGTAGTCGCCCACCCTCAGCTTGTAAAGCGTGCCGGAGAATGGTCGACAAGGCGAAAGGGATTGCCGCCCAGCTCGCCCACCTTCTTTACTATCCTCTCCCGGACATGGAAGGGGAATGACTTCAGCGCCTTGAACGCCTTTGGCGACCACTCGATTTCCCAAGCCACTTTTCCACCTCCGCATGCGGCACATATTCGCCTTTCGGAGTGCCTCTGGCACCCGCCAGTTCCTTCAAAGCACGCCCGCTGAGCGCACCCTCCTCGTCAAAGCCGGGCTTGCTCTCAAGAATGACAAGTATCTTTTCCACGTTGCCCTTTATCTCGTCTATCTCCCTGTGCATGGTCTCCAGCGTCGTTGCGTGCATTTCTGCCATACGAAATACTTATGCCGTTTGCATTTTATAAAGATTGCCGGGGTTTCCGGGCGGGGGAACGG
>CAYRSM010000016.1:0-2626 GCA_964427125.1 uncultured archaeon
GCATTGTTCTGGGAGAGCCACGACCCCACGACAGTGGACATGCAGGGGCCTGACACAGGCAGCCAGTACCGCTCCGTGATTTTTTACCGCAACGAAAGGCAGAGGAAGGCGGCCGAAAAATCGATGAAGGAAGCGCAAAAAGATTTAAAGAAAAAGATAGTCACGCAGATTGTTCCGTTCGAGAATTTCTACAAGGCCGAAGACTACCACCAGGACTACTATGAGAAGAACAAAAATGCGCCCTACTGCAGGCTTATAATCTGGCCGAAGCTGCTCAAGCTGAAGATGAAGGGTTAGAGGATTTCTGTTCAGCCGAAGGTGAACGTGTATATCTCAAAACCCGGGGACAGTGAAAGCTCCAGGAGGTGCGTGCCATAGTCGGGAGCGGAGACGATGTTGTACATCCTGTAGCCGCTTATGTTCGCGACAGAGCTTCCATTCACCAGGGTAGAATCCTGGCCCAGATAGTCTGCGGCGAGCGGCTTCCCGTCCAGAAGGATGCCCACAGTGGAGTTTCCGCCGGAGACTATCTCCACGTCCTTCGCTGTGTAAATCAGGGATATCTTCGAGTCGTTGACCGCGGTTATCCTGTCAGGATTGGTTCTCCACCGGCCGGACAGGTAGACGGTGTTGCTCTTGCTTACAGTGGCGTTCTTGTAGTCGGTTACGGTTTCAGGCGGGAGGCCCTCCGCGTTCCCTATCGGCTGCCTCTAAGTCTGGTAGCCCAGGTATATCTCGGGCGTGCCGATCTTTGAAAAGTCCGTCTTGGAAGTTATGTTCGAAAGCCCCATCGAAAAGCCCGGGTTTGTCTCCCTCAGGAGCTGCTGTATCGCAAGCTCGGTCCCTGTGTAGTCGCCCTCCCCTATGTGGCTGTACCTTATGTTGCCCTGCGCGTCTATGAGGCAGTCCCTCGGCCAGAAGCTGTTCCGGAAGGCGTCCCATGTGGCGTGGTCGCTGTCCAAGGCGACGGGGTATCTTATCCCATATCTTTCCACCGCCGATTTCACGTTGTCGTAGCTCTTCTCAAAGTCGAACTCGGGCGAGTGCACGCCTATGATCACAAACCCTGCACTGGAATATTTCGCGTACCACGTGCTCAGGTAGGGGAGTGTCCTTATGCAGTTCACGCAGCTGTAGGTCCAGAAGTCCACAAGCACAACCTTTCCCTTCAGGCCGGCTATGGTCAGCGGGTCTGAATTTATCCACCCCTTTATCCCCTGAAGCTCGGGCGACTTTCCCATGCTCGGCAGGACCCCTGTGTTCACGCTGGAGGGCATCTGTATGTTGATGAAGGCGGCAACTATCAGGAACAATGCAATCAGACCGTAGACTAGGATGTCCGTCCTGACTTCCTTTCCCTACTTTTTTGAGCCTCCTCGACAGTTGTGCCTGCCATGTAGGAGAGGTAAGCGGGGACAAGGGGAAGTATGCACGGCGACAGGAAGGTCAGCGCGCACGCCGCATAGACCACGAAGAAGTTTATGTTCCCCGTCACGCCGATGGATATTCCCAGACTGGCAAGGGGAGCCGCTAATCATGTGAGAACTAAAATTTATTCACGTTATAATAAATTCGGAATGAAGTTCTGTAATCTCTACGCGAGGGGTTATCTAAAAACTTTTTTCAAAGACATTTATAAGAAAATATATGGCGATGGCGTAACAATCGATATTGACAAAGAACTCACATTTCATAGAAACCAAAGCCGAAAATGTATTTTTCATCCACAATGAGATGGGAGAGAAGGGAAGAAAATATGTTGTTTCTCAAATCACTTCAGCTTTGGGAACTGATAAAAGTTATATAGCAGTTCACAGTTTAGGAGCCAGCAGGGAAGATGCTCTAAAGATAATTGGTGACATTGGCACATTAAAACAAGATAAATACATAATAAAAAGAATTGATGAAATACAGTTGGGTCAACACAATGCATGGGAGTTTAGTCAAATATGGTTTAAGAATGAAGATGGGAAAAATATGTTTTTGATGATAGCGGCATGATTTTCTAAGAAATGATAACGATTGACTTTTTTAACAAACCACATACTGGCAACGTATTTAAAGATTATTTGGTTACAGTTATTCAATGAGCGACGAAGCCCCCAAAGTCAAAAAAAGCATAGTTACGGTAGATGGCGAGAGGTGCAAGGGTTGTGAGCTCTGCATGTACGCCTGCCCCAGGGAGTGCGTGTACAAGAGCGACAAACTGAACCAGAGCGGATACAACCCCGCTGATTGGAATTACGAGGGCAAGAAAGGGGAATGTACCGGGTGCGGCATATGTTATACAATTTGTCCGGAGGCTGCGATCGAGGTAAAGCAGGTGAGGAAGGATGGACAGGCTGTTCCTGAAGGGCAATGAGGCCATAGCGTACGGGGCGCTGCTGGCGGGGCTTGAGGCCTACTTTGCCTACCCCATAACGCCGAGCAGCGAGATACCGGAGACCCTCGCGAAGGAGTTCAGCGACCCGAAGAGGGGCGAAAAGTACCCCGGCTACAAGGTCTTTTTCCAGTCGTGCAGCGAGCTCGAGGCGATAAACATGGTGATGGGCGCTGCTGCGGGCGGAGCGAAGGTCATGACCGCCACGTCAAGCCCCGGCTGGAGCCTGAAGCTCGAGGGGATATC
>CAYRSM010000016.1:2726-23823 GCA_964427125.1 uncultured archaeon
CAGATGAAGGAGGATGTGGTCGTGCCGGATGTAAAGCCGAAAAAGTACGACACTTCATGGGCGGCGACAGGAGCGCAGGACAGAGAGCAGAACATTATCAACTCGCTGCACCTGATACCGGACGAGCAGGAGAAGCACGAGATGAAGCTTTACAATAAGTTCAAGCGCATGGAGAAGGACGAGGTCAGATATGAGGAGTACATGACAAAGGATGCGGATGTGGTTCTTGTCGCCTACGGGATAATGTCTCGCGTGTGCAAGTCCGTGGTGAACAGGGCGAGGGAGAACGGCTACAAGGTGGGCCTGCTCAGACCGATAACGCTGTGGCCTTACCCGTACCAGAAGGTCTCGGAGCTGGCGGACAATGTTGATTCGTTCCTTGTGGTCGAGCTGAACATGGGACAGATGATTGAAGACGTGAAGCTCGGCGCCAACGGCAAGGCAAAGGTCGATTCACTGACAAGACTGGGCGGCAACCTGCCTTCGGGCTCGGACATTTATAAGAAGATGGAGGGCATGCTGTATGGAAGAGCTTAGGGAACTTGAAAGTAGCATGTACGAGGTGAAGTTCAAGAGGCCAGAAGCCCTGACAAAGGAGAAGCTACACTACTGCCCCGGCTGCGAGCACGGGATACTCACGAGGCTAGTGGGAGAGGTGATAGACGAGTTGGGCATAAAGGGAAAGACTGTGATGGTTGATTCAGTCGGTTGCAGCGTCCTCGCTTTCAATTATTTCGACGTGGACCACATACAGGCTCCCCACGGCAGGGCTCCAGCGGTGGCTGCAGGTTTGAAAAGGTACAATCCCAACCTCACGGTGTACACAATCCAAGGCGACGGCGATGCTCTTGCGATAGGTCTTTCGGAACTCTTGTACGCCGGGGAAAGGAACGAGCCGATAACCATTTTCCTGGTCAACAACGGTATATACGGCATGACGGGCGGCCAGATGGCCCCTACCACACTCGAGGGCATGAAGACGACCACAACTCCGCTGGGCAGGGACACAGGATACACGGGCGTGCCGATGGACAGCATCCAGAAGATGTTGACGACAAACGCCTCCTACATAAAGAGGGCCTCGCTTGTTCCTGTTGTCACCGAGACTGAAAGCGGGATAAGGTATTCCACCAAGAGCATAGCCGACGCGAAGAAGTCGATAAGGAACGCCTTCAAGACCCAGATGATGGGAGGGTGCGCATTTGTGGAATTCATCTCGACCTGTTCCATAAACTGGGGCAAGAGCATACCAGATGCCAAGAAGTTCGCCAACGACTACATGCTGAAGCAGTACAAGCCCGGCCTCTACAGGGACAGGTACAACCTGGAGGGAAAGGCATGAAGAGAGTGATGATGGCCGGCCACGGCGGGCAGGGAATCATGAAGATGGGCGAGTACATCTCCTACTATGCCATTTTCGGCGAGAAGCACACGGCTTACATACCATCATATGGTCCAGAAACAAGAGGAGGAAAGGCAAGGTGCTATGTCATTGTGGACGAGGGCGAGATAGACTCCCCCATGCAGGACGAGTGGGATGTGCTGATAATAATGAACGCGCCTTCGATGGACTACATCGACGCCTACCTGAAAAAGGGCGGCACGCTGATATACAACACCTCGCTTGTAAAGTCCGCCCCGAAGAGGGACGACATCAGGGTCGTGGGCGTTCCCGCGACAGAGCTTGCCAAGGAGGCGGGCAACGTGATGGCGGCGAACTCCGTCATGTTCGGCGCGTACCTGAAGGCGACCGGCGAGGACATAGACGATGAAAGGGTGGCAGGCGTCTACAGGAAGCTCTTCGGCGAGAAGGAGAATGTGATATCCATGAACAAGGCTGCGGTGGAGAAGGGCATGAAGCACGTCGGGTCCACGGCTTGATACAGACTTTCCTTACCCTATCGAGCTCATGCCGGCGGTGTTCATCAGCGCGAGTATCTGCGACCAGAACACCACGACGAAGGCAAGCACCACAATCGTGAGGAATATCTTCGCGCTCAGGGGCATGTCAGAGAAGAATATGTTTACTATTGCGAGCACGGCTATCGCCGGCCTGAGAAGGTTGACCCCCGACTGGAGGTTCCCGAAGAAAGTGTAGAATAGAGCAAGGACCAGCAACCCCGTCAGGGCGAACCTTATCTTCTTCCTCCTCTCCCAGTCGGCCAGCCAGGCAGCGAGCACTATCGATGCGAAGGCTATGAACTTCCCAGCCACAAATATGATTCCTCCGTACAGGACAAGAGCGCCAACAAGAGCCGTGGATATGACCGCATAGACCGAGTTGCTCGCGCTCTTGAACGGCCTTATCCTTCCGAAGAAGGTGTAGAAGACGAAGGCAAGCAGGGGAAACGCTATGGCCGCGTCAATCACGCTGCCCAGGGTGATGTTGTACGCCTGGATGCCGAAGGTCTTCCCCAGGAAGGCCTGTATCTGCAGCACTATGTCCTCTTCGAGCGCCATCGAATAAATTATGCACTTTTATTTCCTTTAACTTGTAAAGAATCCCCTAGGACCGGTTTCAAAAGAAAACGTGAAAAAATCAAATAATCGCCAATCTGTCAGGCGAGGCCTCACTTCTTCTTGAGCAGAGCCTTTATCGCGAACTCTATCTCGACCTCTCCCTTCTTGTTGATGTCGACAGAGACCTTGGAGTCCTCTATCTTGGCCTGCACGTGCTCCAGGAACTCCTTTATCTTGCCCACGTCCATCGCGAGCTCCTTCTCGACCACCATCGCCTTCTTCCTGATCTCGTCTATGTCAGCGTCGAGCATCTTCTTGACGTCCGGTGCCGCTTCCTTCTTTGCCATATTTTTGTCACCCCCTTTTCAAGCCCATGGCTACAAACAAAAGGACTATGCCTATGGCAGCGTCCGCAATATAATTTGGCGCGAACAGTATTAAAAAGTCCCTCAGGGCAAGAAGCAGGAAGAAAACGCCCGTCACCGACAGGACTATCCTCATCACGTACTTCATCACGTTCTTCATCAGGGTCTTCTCCACGATCTCGGTTATGTAGCCCATGACTATGGACTTTATGGATGAGAGGAAATCGTCCTTCTTGGCTGCCTTTGCCATAAGATTAATTTGTCTTGGCTCATTTAAGGCTTTTTTCTTGCGAACAGTCGAGACTGGCAAAAGGGCAATTTAGGACATGTGTAGAACGTTCTACACGGCATTCATGGTTGTCTCATATGAGACATTGCCGAAACCGGCGGGGCGCGCACTCTCGAGAAGTCCTTCATGCTCCTCGTGCTGTGTCCGACTGTGTATACTTCCGTAGGATTACTTCATCAAAGCCCTCAGCTTGTCCGCGGAAATCCTCACGTAGCTCTCGTCCTGCGTGAAGACCTCCAGCGTTATCGTCCTGTCGTATTTTATCTTCTTCAGTAGACCTGTCACGACACTCCAGTCTATCACTCCGGCACCGACAGGCAGGTGTTCATCCTCCGCGCCGTGATTGTCGTGCATGTGGAAGTGGCTCACCCTCCCCTTGAAAGAAGTGATGAACTTTTCCACGCTGTCCATTCCCCCGTTTATGAAGGCGTGCCCAACGTCTATGTGCACTCCTATCTCCTTCACCCGGCTCACGATGTATTTGAAATCGTCGAACCTCGTTATCTCTCCCCTGTCGGCGGCGTTCTCCAGAACTATCTTCACTCCCCTGTCATTGCCGTACTCCGAAAGCTCCTTAAGGCTCTGCACATAATTGTCCATGACCTCCCTCAGGAAATCGCCGGACCTAGCGTACATTCCGCGCGCGTGCGAGTGGACCGTCAGCTGCCTGATGCCGACCGACTCACAAACATCAATTGCGTGCTTCACCTCGCCGAGCCAGCCGACTCTCACATCCTCCGAGGCAGCGCCCAGCTCCGCCCACCAAGCCATGTGCCCCAGCGCGAAAAGCCTGTTCCTTTTAAGGGCACTGGAAATCTCGGCGCTTCTTGCACCCAGCTGGAATGACGTGGACAGCGGACCTTCTATGCCAATCTCGACATAGTCCATGCCCAGCTTCCTGGCTGCAGCTATCTCCTTCAGAACATCCTTGCTGGGGTTTGTCAGCTTTCCGAAAAGCGCCATCTCTTCCACACCGAGCCTATGCTCCGGGAATCTCTTCCTTCTTCAGTGTCTTGGCCAGATCCCTTATCAGCTTGCGCACGTACTCCCTCATCTCGTACACCTCCTTGTCCGAGACCTGCTCGAACTTCCTGTCCTTCAGGAGGCCCTCCATCCTGTCGACCTTGTTCCAGATGTCCCAGTAATAGCCGCCCACCCTCTTCGAATCGACAAAGTCCTTCTTGAAAGCCTGGTTTATGGGCATTCCCAGCTTCCCCTCCACCTCCTTGACCACCTTGAATATGTCCACGTCCGGCGTCTGCGCCTCGTCCAGCTCCTTCGGCAGCTTCAGGTTGTGCACCGTCTTCAGGGCAGTTACGGCCGCCTTCATGAGAACCTCATGGGTGCGGTCGAGAATCTTCTCCTTCTTCCTGCTCTCCAGCGCGTTCAAAAGCCCGAACATCTTCTCGATGTACTTTTCGCTCTTTCCCAGCCACTCGTCCACAAAGGTCCCGGTGACGTCCATCAGCTCCTTGTGCTCTATCTTCTTCCTTATCTGCACTATCTCCTTCAGCCATTCCGCGTACTGCTTGTCCAGTATTCCCGGCTCCACCAGGTACTTCATCACATCGTCGTACGACTTGCTCGGGACCGGAGGAGGCAGTCCCATGAACATCAGGACCGCCTGAGTGGTGTTCAGCATCGCATAAAAGCAGTCCTCTGCTAGCATAAGCAATTTTACAGTCTTCGCCCTCATCAGCTTCTTCGGCGCGCCCTCCATGTAGCTCTCTATGGCCTCCCTGGTCCCTGCTATCTTCCCAGAGAGAAGCAGGTTCTTCCAGGGCATGAAGAAACCAGTATCGAAAATAGGCACTCCCTCCTTTATGAAGTTGTAGATTATGGGATGCCCGACCCTCGCATAGTCCGTGAACTCTGTCAGGGTGTAGCTGGGCTGCACCGAAATAAGGTTCAGCTTCTCCTCCTTTCCAGTCGCCGGGTCCTTTATGACTGCCTGCGCCTCGGGTATGCCCGCGGCCATCTTCTCCATGTCGTCGTCTATCTTCTCCTGAAGCTCCGGAGTGATCTCCTCGGTGGTGTCGTCCAGTATCACAAAAACGTCAATGTCGCTGGTGGGCTTGAACTCCGCCCTCGCCACGGAGCCCATCATGACAATCGCCTTTACATGCTTTCCGTACTTTTCCAGGACCTTCTTGCCGAAATCCTTGACAGCCTTCAGTCGCTCCTCCTTCGTGTCTGTCTTTTCTGGCATAATAATTCATTCAAAGTTATTCTATTTAAACTTCACTTTCCGCGACGGGCAAATTTTCCCGCGGCTAGCGCTTTCCGGCTCTTCTCCTGTGCGTGACTGTCTGCGCATGCTCCAGGAACAGGACCTTGTGCACTATCAGCCCCACGGTAGCAGAGGTTATCGCCACCACCGCAATCATCCCTATGATTATGAGCTGGGCATCTATAACCGGGTACACCGCGATTATGGCGGGCGAGAGGAGCACCAGGAACGCCAGTATGAGCGTCATCGAGAAGAATACCACAACCGGGACGAGCTTCAGCAGGTCGTCGATCATAAATAACTTTGGCCGCCTCCCGATTTAAGCTTTTCCCTCAGATTTCACTAAAGTATTCTGTATGGATGCCGGCACGGTCGTACTTTTGGTCGCTCTCCTGGCAGTGGTAGCGTTCATGGTGTCGAACATCTACAACAACAATATCACCGTGCCTTTCCTGGGAAACCTTACGCCCGGCGGAGAGAGCGTGAGACAGTACAACATAACCACCGGCGGCGTCACCACGAACATCACGAGCAGCGCGCCACTGCTTTTCCAGAACATAAGGTTCGGCCGGATGCCCGTGAAATTCTACATGAACCTGGACAGCGCAAGCGACATATCCTGGTTCGGCGAGATGAACGTGAACGACATCCTTGATGCGTTCGCACAGTGGAGCGTCGCAAGCGGGGGCAAGGTGGCTTTCGCAAGGACGTACAGCGAGGGCGACGCGCAGATTATAGTGGACTGGAACAAGTCCATAGCCCCTCTGAACGGCTCGACCAACAGGGCCGTCGGCGAGGGAGGACCCACACTCCTGGTCGATACCGGCCTCTTCAACCTCACGCTGAAGGGCGAGATACACCTTCTGCCCGCCGGGACGCAGTGCTTGGACACCGAAAGGGCGCTGCACGAGCTGGGGCACGTCCTGGGATTCGACCACACGGACGACCCATATTCAGTAATGTACCCTTACGAAAGCTGCCGCGGTGAGATAACGTCGAGCGAGGCGAAGACCCTGGGAAGCATCTACTCGCTGCCGCCAAAGCCGCAGTTCTACCTGTCGAACATATCAGCGGTTGTGCGCGGGGGCTATGTGGACCTGAACTTTTCAATAGAGAATGTCGGTGTGGCCTACGCGCCCGCCACACAGGTGGTGGTATACGCAGGCGACAGGAATGCAGCGAGCTCGGACCTGGCCGGCATGGACCCGGGCACGGGTGTGTCGGAGTATTTCAGGAACGTGAGGACGTACAGCGGCACCGGGGTGAGCATAGTGATCGACCCCGACAGCCTGGTTGACGTCTGGTACAGGAACCTGACCTACGCAAACATCACTCTTTCCTGAGGCTTGCGTTCAGCCTGTTCAGGGCTTCCGCGGAGCTGCCGGAGCCGAGATAGCCCTCGCCTGTCACATGACCGAACTTGCGCACGTCGAGGGGGAGGAAGACCTCCGCAAGCATCCTGCCGAACCCGGAATACTCGATTGTGTAGCCGTCGCCGAGGTTTATCAGCGACTCGTCGTACCCGTACATGTTTATCTTCATCGATATGTTCCTAGCACAGGCCATCATCAGCCTCGAGATAGGTCCTGTCCAGACGCTGGAGTTTTTTTCGGCAAACCTTCTCGCCATGAACCTCGCCGCAGACTCGGCGGCCCTCCCGCAACTTTCCCTGATGTTGCCGAACAGCCCCTCTGCGTCCGACAGCTGATAGCGGAAGGAGTCAATGATTTCCTCCCGGGTGTTGTAGGAAACTTTCTCCACCTCGTACCTGCCGTGCCTGAGGGCGTCAAGCACATCGTCCAGCCCGGTTTCGGAGTTCACGACCGTCACGCACTTGCCGATATCGCCCAGGAAATGGACGTCGCTGCCCACGGTTCCGAACTTCTTCCATGCCCTGGCCGAGTCGTATGCGCGCATGTTGGAGTACCTGTCTATGTTTCCCGAGTTGAAGACCTCCACCATGTCGCACGACCTTGCATTCTCCCTCATGTAGCAGGCGAAACCGTAGGGGTGCGCGGCGCACGATATGGCTCCCTGGGACCTTATCTCGTCCACAGCCTCCCCGAAAGGCATACCGCCCTTCAGCTCCCCGGTGACACCCCACGCGAGCACATGTCCGTACAGCCCGTTTGGCAGAAGGACAGAGACCTCCTCTCCGGGGTAAACCTCGATTTCCCTGAGCTCGGGATGGTCCTTCCTGCATGCGATGAGCTGGCTGTACCCGTTTGTGGTGTTGTGGTTCGTGACAAAGAGAAAATCCAGGTTGTTCTTCCTGGCAAACTTGAGCTGGTCAAGCGGCCTGATGGGGGACTCGAGAGGCAGTATCGGCGAATCCCTTCCGTTGGAATAGCAGTTGTGGCAGTGCAGCTCGCCTCTCATCGCATAACTGAGACCTTTCATCAGTTTAATTTCGAAACCAAGGATTTAAACCCAACCCGTTCAGTGGCGCATCTTGGCCTTCCGCATGTACTCGTAGCAGTTCACGCACAGGGAGAACTGGCCCTGCCTCCTCGAGTGTTTGTCGCACACGGCCATGTTGCAGTTGCCGCATGCGCACACAGCCTCCTTGTCGCAGTCCAGGATGACGCACGACCTGGCCTTCTTGCCCATGATTAGATTATTGTCAGGCGCGGCTAAATTAAGCCTTCGCGACAGGCACCATCCCCGCCGCGCTCATCTCCGAGTTCAGCCTGTCCAGCAGCAGCCCTATGTGTATCAGATCAAATCTGTCGAACCTGACTATCCTCCTTGACCTTCCCCTCACCACCGGCATGAAGGACCTTACGAACCTCTTGATGAAGCTGGCGCCCGACAGGTAGTCCTCGAAGCCGTAGATGTTCGCCTTCAGGGAGATGTTGTTTATGCAGTCGAGCAGGAGCTTGGTGAGCACCCTTATCCAGAGCTCGTCCGGGTTGTGCTCGAACCTGCCTATCAGGAACCTTGCCATGTTCTCGACGGACCTGCCGTAGCCCTGCTTCAGGCTGCCCAGCAGACGCGATGTGTCGGAAAGCCCGTACTGGACCTGGGACTTTATGCTGGCTATCGTGTTGTAAGTCGCCCTCTCTATATCGAAGTCGCCCCTGCACAGGGCCTTCAGTATGCCGTCCATGTCGTTCTCCGAGCGCACCGACACGACCGACAGGCCCATGCACCCCGGCAGGTGGGCGTCGCTGCACGCCATGCCGAACTTCCTCCACTTTCTGGCGGAGTCGTACGCGCGCATGTTGGAGTACATGTCTATGTTGTTGGAGTTGAAGACCTCCACCATGTCGCACAGCTCGGCCTTGTCCCTGACGCCGAAAGTCAGGCCGTACGGGTGCGCCGCGCAAGAAACTCCTCCCTGCGAGCTTATCTCTTCCACCGTCTCCTCCACCGTCATGCCGCGCCTTACCTCATCCGTGAGGCCCCATCCCAGCACATGGCCGTACCTCTTCTCGCTCAAAAATGCGGAGACCTCCTCGCCCTGGTAGACCTTCACCTTCCTCAGCTCCGGATGCTCCCTCTGGCACTTTAGCAGCTGCCTGTAGCCGTTGGTGGTGTTGTGGTTCGTTATGAAGATGAAATCAAGGCCCTTCTTTGCCGCCGCCCTGAGCTGCTCAATGGGTGTCATGGGAGAGTCCAGAGGGAACCTGGTGGAAGGTTCCATGTAGTTGGAAAACAGGTTGTGGCAGTGGAACTCGCCGCGTATGCCCGACTTCTTTCCGCCTTTCATCATTAAAATTGATGCGACAAACCTTTAAAAACAGCCCAGCTTCCTTTGCTAAATCAGTCTGCCTGTCGTGAAGACCGCCCTGCGGTTTTTCGGTATCATGTTCTCAACCCTGTCGCCGGACAGCCTGCCCGACCCGAAGAAGTCGCCTCCGCACTTCACCAGCACGAAGTTGCCGTCCTCGCAGCCTGCCTTCTCCATCGCATCCGCATCGAAGCCCTGGATGAACTTTCTGGCGCCGGCATCATCGACAATGACGACATTTTTTGTGGCTCTCCCGCCGACCATCTGTGAACCCTCGATCGACAGGTTGATCCTTCCGCCCTTCAGCTTGCCCAGGTACATGCCCAGCGAGTTTATGTGCAGGCCGCCCAGGTCGAGCTCCAGGATTTTTTTGCTGCACAGCCACACCTTATCTCCCCTCTCAGTCTTGAACACGCAGAACTGCCCGAGGTCGAACTTGCAGCCGTAGTTCCTCGCTATGATTGACTCTGTCTCGCGCTTCTCTTCGTCGCTGCAAAACTTCATTTCGTCAGCCTGCATACGAAAAACCCCTCCGTCCCGTTGTCGTGCGGGAACAGCCTTATGCAGCCAGAGACACTTTCGTCAAACGACTTCCCGCCATAATCGGTTAGGCCGCTCCTGGATTTGAGACCGTCCACCTTGGACTTTTCTACGCGCATGCCCAGCTCCCTCACCGCAAAGTCTACCACCTCCTCGTCCTCCTCTGGCTCCATCGAGCATGTCGAATACACAAGCACGCCATCATCGTCAAGGCACTTGGCGGCGGCTGCTATCAGGCGCTTCTGGTACCTGCCCATCTTCGTCACTGTTTTTTCGCTCCACTCGTCCATGACCCTCCAGGTCGTGACTATGTTGCCGCTTGCAGAGCACGGCGCGTCCAAAAGTATTTTTTTGAATTTGATGTTGCCGGTGGAAAAACGAACCATGTCGCTGCTCGTGACCACCGTGTTCGTCACGCCCATCTTCTGTATGTTCCCGCGCAGCGCTTTCAGCCTCTGGACGTTCATGTCGTTGGCGACGATGAGCCCTGTGTTCCCCATCATCTGGGCCATCTGCGTGGTCTTGGAGCCAGGAGCGGCGGCCATGTCCAAAACTACATCGTCCCCTTCGGGGTTCAGTACCAGCGGCGGCACCATGCTGGCCGACTCCTGCATGTAAAAGTAGCCGAGGTAATGCTCCGGGGATTTTGTCATGTCCTCACCGGCCTTCTCAACGACAAAACCGGAGTCGAACCACGGGACCTTCCTCAGCTCCCACCCACGGTTCACAAGTCTCTCGCACAGCGACTTGCTGTTTACCTTTAGAGTGTTGGCGCGTATGGTCTTGGGTATCCTACCCTTCATGAACTCCACAAACGTGTCGTACTCGTCGCCCAGAATCTTCCTGTACTTTGTTTCGAACTCGGGCTTCACTCTCAGCTCCATAACCGACCCATTGACAGTTTGTGCCGCCCTGTTTTTATATCGCTAGTCACTGGTTTTAAATGAACCTGTCGTCAACTTTATAGATGTGTCAGACCCGACCGGAAAATACAGGGTGTCGCCTTCCACTTTGAACCTTCTGGAGGAATGCCCCAGATGTTTTTGGATGCATGTCGTCAGGAAAATCAAGAGGCCGAGCGGCGCGTTCCCTTCGCTGCCCTCGGGCGTGGACGGCCTGCTCAAGAAGCACTTTGACAGTTTCAGGGAGATGGGTGAGCTGCCACCAGAACTAAGGGGAAGGGACATTGATGCGAAACTTTTCTCTGACGGCAGACTACTCGCTCTGTGGAGGAACAGCAGGAAGGGAATACAGTACGTCGACAGGGAGAGCGGCATAATGCTGATGGGCGCGGTTGACGACGTGCTGGAGAAGGGCAAGAAGCTCATAGTGCTGGACTATAAGACGAGGGGGTTCCCAGTTAAGGAGGACACGGCTCACTACTACCAGGACCAGCTCGACGTCTACAACTTCCTGCTGAGGAAGAACGGCTTCGACACCGAGGACTATTCATATCTGCTCTTCTTCGTGCCCAAGGAGATAAGGGAAGGCGGAGACTTTGTGTTCGAGACGGAGCTGGTGAAGGTGCCGATAAACATCGGGCATGCAGAGAGGCTATTCATGAAGGCCGTCAAGGTGCTGGACGGCGACATGCCCGAGCCGTCTGCCAAGTGCGAATTCTGCAGATGGAAGAAGTCGGGATGACTGCACGGGAAGCTGCGCGGATCACTTTTTGTACTTGATTATCGCATTTGTGACTATCATCGAGTTGGGCAGCTTCACCTTGTTGCCCTTCCTGTCCCTGAGGATCGTGTACCTCATCCCCCTCTCGGTGACTATGCCGTCCGCCCCCGAGACCTGGGGCATCGTTATCCTGTCGCCCACCTTCACCTCGTCCGAGACGAAGATTATCAGCCCGGCTATGAAGTTTTCCATGACTATCCTCATCGAGAAACCGAGGAATATGGAGAAGAACAGCCCCGCGCCCCCGACTATTGCAAGTATCTCGCTGAAGCCTATGACGTAGAGTATGACAGAGAACATGACCAGCAGCATCGAAAAGCTCACAACCCTCTCGACGGGCTTGAACACCCTGCTGTCCTTCAGCGCGCCCTCGATGTACCTCCGCACGTACCTCCATGCTACGCGCTCGACGACCACCGCCAGGGCTATGTAGAAAAGAGTGCTTGCCAGCGAGAACGTGACATCGCTACCGATATTTCCCCCGAGCATCGCTTGGATCGCGCCTATGAAAGTGTACGCCATAACTCCACCGATTATAGATTCTCCTTTTTATTTCTTGAATAAGATTTCCTTGCGACAGCGCTTACCTGTGACACATCTTCCTTCCCAGCTTGCGTGCCATTCCTCTTACCCCAGTTTTCCTTGCTCTTGCACAGATGGTTGATGCACATGATGTAGGGGCGTTTTCCCATTCTGAAGACCTGCATCTTCGGCCACCCGCACACTTCGCAGCCATTGCCCGTTGAGACTATTTTTCCCGCCGACGGCAGCGGAAAGCTGGTCTGGCAGGAGGGCTCCCAACCCTTGTCTTTCCAGTTGTCCTTGCACTTTCCCTTCTCTCCACCGCATATGCCGCACACGCACTTGCATTCCGCCTTCTCGAGCCCGCACCTCGCGCACCTGAAATAGTTCGAGCACCCCGTGAACCTCTTCTTGGTGAGCGGCGAGAATATGACCTTCATCTCACCCTCCTTGCAGTTCTGGCACGCGCCAAGAGTCCTCTCGTCCTCCCTGGCGACCTGGAATGCAGCGGAAAGCTTCTCTCCGATTTTTTTCTCGTTCGACTTGAACTCTCCAAGGACCTCGCTGAGCGTGACCTTCGCCTCCTCAACGACGGAGTCGCGCCTCTTCTCCCCGCTCATCACATGCTCCATCTCCTGCTCGAAGAAACGGGTGAGATCCTCGGATATTATCCTCGGTGAGTTTTCCCGCAGCGCGTCAACGACCGCCTCGCCGAGCTTTGTCACCTGTATGGATTTTCCCGAGATGTACTTCCTGTCATAGAGCGTCTGAAGGATTTCGGCCCTCGTGGCTTTTGTGCCCAGGTTTCTTTTTTCCAGTTCCTTCAGTATGCTTCCCTGCGAGTACCTTCCTGGAGGCTCTGTCTGCTTCGACAGCATGTCCAGCTTTGAGACTTTCACGCTGTCGCCGACCTTCAGAGCCGGCATCTCCTGCTCGTCCATCCTTGTGTAAGGCCCGTATATCTCAATCCAGCCGGGCGAAAGTGTCACTCTTCCCGCAAGGTCGAAGATGTTCCCTCCAACGTCGAGCATGACTGTGGTGCTCTCCCTCAAAGCCTCGTCCGCAAAAACTGCGAGCGTCCTCCGTGCAATCAGGTCGTAGATGTTTTTCTGCTGCGGGGTAAGCCTTATGAAATCTGGCACTTCGTGTGTGGCGTAAACGCAGGGATGTGCCGGGTCCTCCTTTGTTCCTTCTCTTGGGACAAGTTTTCCCTTGCTCAAAATCTTCTCAGCGAATTTTTTGTAAGCTGGCAAACCCGCGAGTGCCTTCAATATCTTTTCGTATCCTACGGACGGCGGCAGCTTCTGCGATGACGACCTAGGATAGGAGATATATCCCGCCTGGTAGAGCTTCTCTGCAATCCCAAGCGTCTGGGTGGGCGAGTACTTGAACTGCGAGTAGGCCTCAGACTGCAGCTCCGTCGTGTTGAACGGCACGGGAGGGGATTCCCTGTACTGCCTCTTCTTCACGTCCTTTACAATCGCGTCCGTGCCCTTCGACTCGCATAATATTTTTTCCGCCTCTTCCATCTTCCACAACCTGCCGCCGGAATAGTCCGCCACGAACTCCTTCCCGTCGACACTCACGTGAAGCTCCAACTGCCAGAACGGGACGGGACTGAACTTTCTTATCTCCAGCTCGCGCTCGACGAGCATGCCCAAGGTTGGCGACTGCACCCTCCCTGATGACAGAATCGCGAAACCCTTGCCGCCGCTGTTCTTCAGCGCGAGCGTCAGCGCCCTGGTAAGGTTGAAGCCCCACAGCGCGTCGAGCATGTGCCTGGTGAGGCCGCTCTCCAGCATGGGGAAGAACATGTGCGGACTCATGGTGTTGTATGATTCCACAAGCTCGTCCCTTGTAAGCGTGGAGAACTTCATCCTCTTAGCATCTTTGACGTTTGCCAGAAAATTCAGCACGTTACCGGCTATCACCTCGCCCTCGGTGTCGAAGTCTGTGGCCACGATGTACTCGTCACCCTTTGTAATCATCTCCTTCACGACTTCGAAGTATTTCCTGGAGAAGTCCGCGTCCTTCCTCACCTCGAAGCTGGGCTTCCAGTCGAAGTCGAACACCGGGTAGCTCCATCCCTTTCCCTTGCCGCTGGGATCCAGCGTGAACAGGTGCCCGACCGCGCATATGGCTATGTGCCTCTTCCCTCCCCTGACGAACTCATAGTAGGAGACATTGTCCCTGTTCGTGTGCTTCCTCAGGCTTCCGCTCTCCGCCAGCGCCTCCGACACCCTCCGCGCCGCGTCGGGCTTCTCTGTAACTATAATCGTGGTCATTTCATCACAGGCGATGTCACATTAAGGATTGTGCCGCCGGGTTATGAATTTATTCCAGAACTATCGGCGAAATCGTCGCGGCCTGCCTAGCCACTTTCTCGAGCGCGAGTATCCTCGTCTCCAGCTGCACCGTCTTTTCCAGCAGCTGCTTTATCTGCTCGTCCATCACCGGCTTTTGTATCTCCGCCAGGCTCTGGTTGACCGAAGACTCGAACTCGCTCATCTTTGCCTCGAGCCTCTTGCTCAGCTCGGCGAACGAGGTCTGCATCGACAGCCTTATGTCGTCGGGCTTCAGAGATTCCACCTTGCCCTCCACAGACATGACCTTCTTAGCGATGTCCGCCTGGTACTGCTTTATGCTCTTGTTGAGGTCGTCCGAAAATTCCTTCAGCTTTTCGCTCACGTCGGCCCTGGTCGTCCTGTCCGCTATGTCGACGCGCAGCTTGTTTATCTCCTTGTTCAGGCCCGCTATCTCCTCCATCAGCTCTGGCAGCTTGCCCTCCATGCCCTTTATGGAATCGAGCTTCTTGCTCATCGTGTTGTAGAAGACCTCTATCCTCGCGGCCTGCTTCGACACGTCCTCCTCTATGGTCCTGAGCTTCTCCAGCTTCACGGCCACCTCGCCCATCTCGCCGGCGCTCTTCTCGGCCACTCCCCTTATCTGCTTCACGGCCTCGGACACGCTGCCCGCCACGGACTTTCTGAACTCGTCCTTCGAGGACTCTATGTCCTTCTCGATCTTCTCCACGCTCTCGCGCAGCTCCGCGGCGGACTTTGTCTTCAGCTCGCCCAATATCCTGTCATAGCTCTCGTTGAAGCCCCTTATCCTGTCGCTTATGTCCTTCACGCTTCCTGCAACCCTGTTGACGTCGGCTATCCTGCCCTCGAGCTGCTTCGACGCAGACGATGCGCTCTCGGCAATCCTTGCTATCTCGTCCTTCGTCTTGTTCGTCTCGGCAAGCCTGTCCGCGACCTCCTTCCTCATGTCGGCGAACTTCTCCACGCTCTCCATCCTCTCCATCATGGGCCTGACCCTAGCGACCTCCTGCGAGAACCCAGAGACCGTCTTCTCTATGACGTCTATCCTTCCAACGGCGGCCATCTGCTGCTTCACAAGAGAAACGTCCTTTGCCAGCGACTGGATCCTGCTCTCCAAGTCTGGCGGCAATCCCGTACCGGCCGGTCTGGTCTGAAGTGCCGATAAGGATTGTTCCAGCCTGCTCAGCCTTCCCTCAAGCTCAGGCGTAACTGCCGCTGCTACAGGGGCCTGCACGCCCGAGACCGTCTGCTCGACCTTCGACAGCCTCTCCTCCAAGCCTTCCGGGACCTGCACAGCTGGGGCGGCCTCAAGCATTTTCTTAAGTTCCATTATTCCGGCCTGCTCGACCATTATCAGGTCCTCAAGGTCGTCCAGCCTTTCTTCCATTGTGGACGGCGCGCCTGTGGCGACCTCCGGCTCGTCTTTGGGGTCGGCCTTTTGCGCATCCTCCATCGGCTGGGCAGGTGCGTTTTTCACTTCTTCCAAGGAGTCACCTTACATTAACAGTTTGGTTTTTATTCATAATTATGCTTTCCCTCCTGAGGTAAGCCATCCAGAGGGCAAGGATTGTGCCTATCAAAAAGTACCTCCACAGAAATAGGTGTACAAGGTCGAAGTAGGCGAAGCCGAAGGTTACAGAGATGCCTATGGTCGTGACCACCCTAGCCACGTTAACAAGGAACACAAGGGGCAGCAGCACGGCGATGTACCTGAGCTTCCTGCCGAGCCTGACCAATGGCGTGGCGACTATCAGGGAGAACATCGCGTACACCGTCTTCCATCCGCTTGAGTCCCAAGAGACCTCTACCCTGCGGGGTCCGTCCGGCTGCGCCACGGTTATGTCGTGACCGCTGAGGGAGTTTGAATAGCCCATCGCCCTGAGTGTCGCGCTCGCAACCGAAGCGACAAAGTCCTGCACGCCCGTCCAGGCGAGGTCGTAGTACATCACAAGGTACATCGGAAGGGAAAGTATGTTGAACACTATTACGAACTGGGATATTAGCTTCAGTTTTTGGTATGTGCTTTTGCTGAACAGCCTCCTGCTCTTTCTGGATTTCCTCATGGCTTACCCTAATAGTTATTTCGCGCTGTTATTGCTTTTCTACTTGAAGACTATCCTCACAGCCATGGCTATGTCGTCCCTCTTGACCGTGACCCTGTGAGCGTGGTGGCACGCTGCCACGGCCTGTATCGCAAGCTTGTTCGCCAGATCGAGGAAGACTATCCTCAGCTCCTTGCTCGCGGACTCGGACACCCTCTCCACGCCCGCGAGCTTCGCGAGCTTCTCGAACGGCAGCAGAGAAAATTCCCTGACCATCAATTAACTGTTTGTGCGGCCGCCTTAAATAAAATCACTGCCTCTGCCTGCGCTTCCTGCCGATGTACTTCTCGCCGCCGAATCCGAAGACGAGCCACAGCATGTCGGAGAGCTCAAAGTACTTCGTGTCGTCCACGACCAGGGTGAGGGTGAAGAGCGTTATCACGATGTCCCTGACCAGCAGGTCGGTGAAGCCGGAGACCGTCCACAGCGACGCGACTATGCCCAGCATCACAAGTGTGCCCAGCGCCGCGGCTATGCGCGTGAAGTAGCCGAACAGTATCGCCAGCCCGAGGACGGAAAGAATCATCCCGTGTACCATCACGGTCTTTGCGGAGTCGGCGACGGCTGTGACAAAAGGTGGAAGGAACGCCGTCCAGTAGGTGGGATGGACTATCTCCCAGACGCCGAACACGAGGAAGATGAACGCTATGGAAAACCTGCTTATTACGTGCCTCATCTCCGCCCTTTCCATTTTTATCGCACTATCCCACGATGCAGCCGTTCGGATCGACCACTATCGCCGTGTCGTCGGCAAGCGAGCTGTCCCTGTTGAGGTGGTCGTCCCCCAGAGACATCTCTATAAAATATAGTTTCTGCCCGGGCTTTAATGTGTATGTCTGGTTGACGTACGTGGACACCGTCGTGACAAGGTACATCTGGATTGTGCCGTCCGGGTTCTGCGTCCTGGCGACCTGGAAGCCCGACAGCGCGTTTTGCGCGTCCGGAGAAAGAGTGTCGCCGGAGATGAGGTAGGCGTACTGTGCGTACTGGCTGCCGGCGAAGCTGTTGCAGCTTGCGTTCTGGCTTTGCACTGCGGCCGTGCTCGGGCCCGGAGATGTTCCGAACCAACCATAGACGTATGCCATGGAGAGTGCGACTGCGATGACGGTGATGACAGCGACTGCAAGAGTTGCGGTTTTCATGAATTCACTGGCAATTATTCATTAGGCGAAGCCAAATATAAATCGTGGGAGCACCCGCCGCGCCGCAGAAACTGACCGCCATGGGCAACGAGGAGATGCTGTCGATTCCCATCGAGAGCCTGATGTCAAAATTGAAGACGTCGCAGTCGGGCCTGTCATCGAGGGAGGCTTCGAGGCTGCTGGGAATTTACGGGCACAACGAACTGGCTAAAAAGCCCAAGAGGTCCGCCATTGTCGAGTTCCTTCTGCACTTCAAAAACCCTCTGATAATAATCCTGCTTGCAGCCGGCACTGTGTCGAGCCTGCTCGGCGACCTCACCGACTCGGCCATAATCTACATAATCATCCTGTTCAGCGTGATGCTTGACTCTGTACAGGAGCACAAGGCGGGAAAGGCCGCGGAGAAGCTGAGGGAGAAGATAGTCACGACCGCCACCGTCGTACGGGACGGGGCAAAGCAGGAGGTTCCAATTTCAAAGATCGTGCCTGGCGACATCATCGACCTCTCATCGGGCGACATTGTGCCCGCAGATGCTAGGCTTGTGGGCGCGAAGGACTTTTTCGTAGACCAGTCGGCCCTCACCGGTGAGTCGTTTCCCGTGGAGAAGGCGCCGAATAATCTGGAGCTCGAGGACTTGGCAGACAGCGCAAAGTAGACAAGTTACCTCTTCATGGGCACGTCTGTGATAAGCGGAAGCGCGACCGCAGTGGTTGTCAGGACGGGCGGCTCCACGGAGTACGGAGAGATAGCAAAAAAGCTTGTGGAGAGGAGGCCGGAGACCGAGTTCGAGCGCGGCGCAAGGAGGTTCGGCTCCCTGATAATGCAGGTCACGTTCATCCTGGTTATAGCAGTGTTCTTCATAAACGCGTTCTTCAGGCGCGGGGTGCTTGAGTCGCTGCTCTTCTCAGTGGCGATTGCTGTTGGACTTACCCCAGAACTCCTTCCGATGATAATCTCGATAAACCTCTCGAAGGGCGCCATAAGCATGTCGAGGAAGGGCGCCATCGTGAAGCGGCTCGCCTCCATACAGAACTTCGGCAGCATGGACGTCCTGTGCACCGACAAGACGGGGACCCTGACAGAGAACAAGGTGACACTGGTGATGCACGTCGACCTGGACGGCAGGGAGGACGACAAAGTCCTGCTCTACTCTTATGTCAACAGCCTGCACCAGACAGGGATGAAAAGCCCCTTGGACGAGTCGATACTGAGGGAGCAGGTCGATGCGAAGGGGTGGGAGAAGGTTGACGAGATACCGTTCGATTTTCTTAGGAAGAGAGTCTCTGTAGTGGTGGAACATGAGAAAAGCAGACTGCTAATCACAAAGGGTGCGCCAGAGGACGTGTCGAAGGTCTGCACTCACTACGAGTTCGGGGGGAAGGTCGGGGAGTTCACCACCGCCGTACGCGACAAAGGTAGGGAAAAGTACCACGGGCTCAGCGCGCAGGGCTTCAGGGTGCTGGCAGTGTCCTACAGGAAGCTGGGCGAGAGTAAGGAGGTTCACTCAATCGGCGACGAGAGGAACATGGTCTTCCTGGGATTTGTCGCGTTCATGGACCCGCCGAAGCAGAGCGCGAAGGAGTCGCTAAGAATGGTCAGGAAGGCGGGGATAGAGCTCAAGGTCCTCACTGGGGACAACGACATAGTCACGAGGAAGGTGTGCGACGAGCTCGGATTCGAGGTCAAAGGCGTGGTGCTGGGCCCCGACATGGAGAGGATGAACAACGAGGCGCTCTCGAGGGTGGTGGAGCAGGCGAACGTCTTCGCGAGGGTGAACCCCGTCCTCAAGGACAGGATAATAAACGCCCTGAAGAGGAACGGCCACACTGTGGGGCTCATGGGCGACGGCATAAACGACACGCCCTCGATGAAGGAGGCCGACGTGAGTATATCCGTGAACAACGCCGTGGACGCCGCGAAGGAGGCGGCCGACATAATACTTTTGCACAAGGACCTCAAGATACTGCACGACGGCGTCCTTGAGGGCAGGAGGACCTTCGGGAACACGATGAAGTACATAATGATGGGCGTGAGCTCCAACTTCGGGAACATGTTCAGCGCCGCGGGGGCATCACTGTTCCTTCCCTTCCTGCCGATGCTGCCAACGCAGATACTTCTCAACAACCTGCTCTACGATGTCTCCCAGTCCGCGATACCCGCCGACAACGTGGACGAGGACTATGTGAGGAGGCCGAGGAAGATGGAGGCTTCATTCATCAGGAACTTCATGGTCTTCTTCGGGCCGATAAGCTCCCTCTTCGACTTCCTCACGTTCTTCACCCTACTGTTTGTGTTCAACGCGGCGGCCGCGGAGTTCCAGACGGCATGGTTCGTGGAATCGATATTCACGCAGGCACTTGTCGTGTTTATTATCAGGACGAGGAAGGCGTTCTTCAGGAGCAGGCCGGCAAAACTTCTTGTCGCGAGCGTGACCGGAATCCTGATCACCGCGCTCGCCATCCCCTACACACCGCTCGGCGACTACTTCAAGTTCGCGCGGCTTCCACCGAGCCTGCTGCTGGTCATAGCCCTGTTTGTGGTCGTCTACCTCGCCCTCGCCGAGCTCATGAAGAGGTTCTTCTACAGCAGGTTCTACCCGGCCGAGGTGGAGCCGAAGACAGTCATCACGGTAATGGGGCACTGACCGGAAAGCTTTTACGCTCACTGTCGGTTATTATTTGTAGTGGTTTGCATCGCCGACACAAAGGAGCAGCTGGACGGGCTTCATGGCGTGATTTACGACACCAGAAAGAGGTCCGCGACAAAGTCGATAACCTACAGGATACTGATAATAGTCCTGGACTTTGCGGTGCTGTACCTCTTCACGGGCAGGCTCGACCTGTCCATAGGGTTCACCATAGTCAGCAACATCTACACCAGCGTGGCATACTACTTCCACGAGAGGCTGTGGCAGAAGATAGAGTGGGGAAGGAAGGGCAAGAAGTAGGATTCAGGCATGCTTTTTCTTTTCATCGACAAGTATCCTGACGCCGAGGGGCACCGACATCAGCCTGGTTATCCAGTCTATGAGCCGCCCGCCTATCAGTATCTTTATCACGGCCACAAGGACGAAGAACAGGGAAAAGTCCCTTACCAAGATGACCTCGGACCTGAAGCCCATCACGAGCGACCTCGAGCCGATGACCAACCCTATGGCGGCAACAAGCACCGCGATTATCGTGAAGGCTATCAGGGCGGCTATCCCCAGCACCGCCGACTCCACCATCTCCCTGCGGTCGAACCTCATGAATATAATAGTTGTAAAAAGCGCTTAAAAATATCCGTGCAATATACGATTATGGATAAAAATTTTGTGAAATTCAAGGCGACTTGGGAAAATGAAATAAAAATTATAGAAGGTAGTATACTTGATAGTCGTGCTGTCTGGCTCATTTATAATCGTTTCGAATTAGATGCACTATATCTGTTGGGCGTAATGGGGAACAAATATACACATGAAGTAATCCTAGAGAAATCGCTTCTAGAATCAAAATTGACACGAGCACTCGAAAATTCAAGAACTCGATATAGTATTGGAAATAAAAGTTTCTGGGTAAAAATCTTTGAAGTTGTTTTCGGTGCCATCAGGATGCCTCGCCTTAACGAACATCCAAGTTCTTAGTTTCACACCTAAAATGCCCCCACAGGGATTTGAACCCTGGTTACCAGTTGTCTGCCTCCGCGTCCGCAAACTGGCGTTCTATCC
>CAYRSM010000017.1:0-23805 GCA_964427125.1 uncultured archaeon
AGATTCGGCGTCATAGGATTGGGCAGGATAGGCACCCGCATAGCCGAGCTGGCGAAATGTTTCGGGGCGGATGTCAGCTATTGGTCACGCGGCCGCAAAAAGGATATCGAGAAGAAGGGGATAAGATATCAGGATGTGGAGCAGCTCCTTTCGGAATGCGATTTCATATCACTGAACCTTTCCCTCGTCAAGGAGACAGAACGTTTCATGAATGCGGATAGGATTGGAAAGATAAAGCGCGGAGCAGTGTTGCTCAATCTGGCGCCAAACGGACTTGTTGATTTGGTTGCGCTTGAAAACAGGTTGAAAAGAGGAGACATCACGTATATCTTCGACCATCCGGACGAGCTTGATGCGGAGCAGGCTAGGCAGCTGGCAAAACACAAGGACTGCATAGTCTACCCTCCGATAGGGTTCCAAACTGAAGAGGCGAAGATGGCAAAGCAGGAAATCTTTGTGGGGAACGTTGAAAACTTCCTGAAGGGCTCGCCAACGAACAGGGTAAATTAGCTTGCTCGGTTTTGAAGTATCCGAGTGGATTTGTACAATAGCGGGCCGTCAAAATCAAAGGCGATTACACAGCTGAAGGCATCTATAGGGCGTTAAAAGTAAGGAGGCAGTTAGGTATTTAATTCAGAGATAAACTCTCGAATTTTAGTTTGAGCCTTGTGTATATAGTAGTTCTGTCCACTTGGAAACCATTTTGCTGGTTGTGTCGACTATAACAGTGTTATACGAATTTCAACCCTATTCCACACAGTTTATGCCAATTAAAACAACCTAAACTTTTAATTCCATCAAATGATGTATAATGCCATTAAAAAATGACTTTCGTGGAAAATAACGCATAAAATAACCTTTCCTGTTACATATAAACTCACCGGAAATGAACTCCCCAAAGGCACCTATGTACCCCCGCCCATCTTATTTTTGGTGAGACGAAAATGACCTGCGAGTGCCTGAGATGCAAGTCGACAAACACATTCAAGTTTTTGGACGCCTTCGGCAGGAGGAGGGTGTTCTGCAGGAGGTGCTCGGGCAGCTGGCTCGAGGAGTCCGCTATGGAGTTCGGCGCGGGCATCAGGGACGAGAGGATAATGAAGCTGACCTTCTACCAGAACAACAGGTCGGTCGGGGGCATGGTGTGACGCTTATGGAAGAGCTTGGCACGCTGACAATGACAATCTTGGAGGACAGGGGCCTGAAGAAGGTCAGAATCAACATGGTCAGGGGGAACGTGGTCAGGGGCTTCATAAGGCCGATAGGCAGTTTAGGGATGAGGGAATAGAGCTGAAAAACCACCCACGGGAGTGTTCCCATACTTTTGAAAAGCTCTATCCCTCAAAAGCTTTTTTCCAAACCAGCCGCACAGCCAGAAATCTTATCTTTTCACACCCAGTAATGTTATTTGCCGAGCGGTCCGGGCTCAAGGTCAGACCAAAAGGATGAAGAAGAAAAGCTGGACTGCCACGATGCCGAGATAAAGCAGATCTCGAGCGCATAACCTGGTAGTGCACCAGCCTTGAGTCGATGAAAGGTTAGCTGGCTCCCCTCTGGGGATTGTGGGTTCAAATCCCACTCTCGGCGCTGAAGCAACACATCCTGGTCTATAATCTATTATTGATAATAGTTTTATCTAATAGTCGCTGTAACTTTTCATATTTTTCTGGGTGATTAGTACAGACTATTTTAAAGAATTTTTCTATATCCTTTATTGTAATTCTGTACCTCGTATCAAAATCGTAAAAAACTGAATAAATGCCAATCGAAAATAGTAGTTCTTGGATTTGCCTGAGGCCAATTTTATTTGTCGAATCTAATCTGACTTCTTTTCTATTCATTTCTATTCATTTCTATTGTACCATCCCCATCAAAGAATGCTCTACAAAAAGCACATTTCATTATTTTATAACCTTCAGTAATTTGTTTTGGAACTCTCCAACGCTTTGAACCAAATCTAGAGTATGTTCTCAAATATTTTACGACTTCTATTCTGTTTATTACGAAGTTTCCATTTTTCTTGAAATTTCTGGAATATCCAAAAACTTTTTCAAATATATTTTTGAAATGAGTCTTAAGACCTTCATCTGTGTTAGTAAATTCTATCGTAGACCGTTTTATGTTTCTCCTATAATATTTTCCTCTGCGTTTGTCAAATCCCAGATGGTTATCTATGTTATCATAGTCACATCCTTCGGATGATAAATAACCCAGTATTTCCGCCAACTCTATGCTAAGCGTTTGGGCTGATTTTTGCAAAGGTTTCTTAGCATGGATATTGTTAGGGTGAGGGATGTTTCTTGTATACATCCAGACAGTTTTAGAAGAAATCCCAAGCTCATTAGAAATATCCTCTATTTTCCATCCCAACCTTTTTAGATTTATCGCACGAGATTTAATCGATTCTACGGTTTCATCAGGGTAAAACACATAATCACTATAATTATTTGTATATATAATATTATTTATAACTATGTGTTGCGTGATGCGAATAAAAAGGTCGTATGCGGTTTCTATGAGCCGATATACATAGAAGAACAATTGCCGGAACTTATTAGGGTTAGCAAGATGTTTTGATAGTTTAATTATGGCTTTTCCAATCGTATTATGGATTTGATGGGCGAAAAATCATCATTCAATCTTTCAAACAAAGACCAAGTGGTTATATTAGTATGTATCTTAGCACTGTGGGGAGCATCTTATTTCGTAGCAAGGTATTTTTTTGGAGTTGGTGTCAGTCCAACTAATAATTGGATTCTTGTTTTTTCTGGTGGAGGCGGTGTGATATTGGGATTGAAGGTTTTGAAATATCTAAAATCAAAAAAGGGAAAATAATCGGTCTGATAAAATAGAAATTTAACGCATAAAATTGTTTCAGGCAACCGTTAAGCTAACAATGCATGTCTAGTACAGGCCAGAATTTTTGAAAGGAATCAACGCCAGGACAACAGCCTCAGTATAATATTTTGTCCGGTCAATCACATCCCCGGTCAGGATGCCGACGGCACCGTTCTGCTGCTTGGAGTTGCTGCGCCTGAAGACAATGTCGTCCGCCTCGCCGAGCTCCTTGCCCTGCTTTATGAGACTGACAACTTCCTTCGGGAGGAAAAACGTCCCCGTCTTAGACTTGCCGTATTTCTGGGCCGACTTTACGACCACCCATGCAAATGCCTCCATGTCCTTGCCCACCTGCTCGACCCCGCCCTCAAGGCCGACATAAAAATCCGCGTTTATTTCTTTAGATGCATTGTCGACCCTGTTGGTCGCGCCAGCCAGAGTCTCCTCGTCGCTGGATGGCTGGTCGGCAACACCCGACTTCACCGATGCTTCGACAAACTCAAAACTTTCATTTGGAAACATCTTTTCAAAACCGTGCTTCACTGCGCTGACCTTCACAGGATTTTTCGAGGCGACCACAACTTTTTTCATAAGATTTACCTGTAGACTGAAGCTATTAAGTTTTTTATTTCAATTTTATTGTCTGGAAATTTTCCAGATAAATAAAAATTAGCAAATGGCAAGTACAATTATGAAGAAGGTCTTGGCGTCGGGGGTGTTCGACAAGTTCCACGTGGGGCACATACACTTCCTGACAGAGGCGAAGAAGCTGGGCGATTATCTAGTGGTGATTGTCACATCGGACGCATCGGCCCGCGGCGTGTTCAACAAGAACCCGACAAAGCCCGAGGGGCAGCGCGCGGAGATACTCAGGAGCCTGAGGATGGTGGACGAGGTGAGGATCGGCTACGACCTCTCGAATGGGGACAGGACGTTCATGGACATGGCTGGGGAGATAATGCCAGATGTAGTTGCGCTCGGATATGACCAGAAGCCTGCTGAGGGCAAGCTTGAGGAGGATTTGAGGAATGCGGGCATCGATGCCAAGGTCGTCAGGATTTCAAAGCGCGAGGACGCTGTTAAGTAGTTGGTGTGGATGGACTGCAAGACCGTAATCGGAAAGATGAAATCATTGTCAAGGCCGGAGTCTGCGGCGGGGATGGCAAGGTTCGGCATAAACACAAAAAATGCTTATTGCGTATCCGTGCCCGACATGAGGGAACTTGCAAAAGAAATAGGTAAGGACCACAAGATGTCGCTGGAACTATGGTTTTCCGGCGTGCACGAGGCGAAGATACTCGCAAGCATGGTTGACATCCCGGATATGGTCAGCGAGGGGCAGATGGAAAAATGGGTGAGGGATTTCGACTCTTGGGACGTGTGCGACCAGGTCTGCAGCAACCTTTTCGACAAGACCAAATACGCTTGGGAAAAATCAGTCGAATGGAGCGGGAGGAAGGAGGAGTTCGTCAAGAGGGCGGGGTTTGTCCTTATGGCGGCGCTTGCAGTCCACGACAAGGATGCGAATGACGGGAAGTTCATGGAATTTCTGCCCATAATAAAAAGGGAGTCTGGCGACGGCAGGAACTTTGTCAAGAAGGCTGTCAGCTGGGCGCTGCGGCAGATAGGGAAGCGCAATGCAAAGCTGAACAGGATGGCGGTGACGACCGCAAAAGAGATACAGGCAACCGGTTCAAAGTGTGCTGTATGGATCGCATCAGATGCCCTGAGGGAGTTATCTAGCGACGCTGTCAAAACGCGGCTTGCAAAATCGCACTAGACAATGTTTAGCATCCAGTAGACGAAGACAACCACAAGGAAGAGTATCACCACTATGAGCTTTCTCCTGTGCGGGAACTTTCCCTTTTCGGCAAGCGCGTTCTCCAGAATGTAGCCGAATGTGACAATCATCATCCCGACTATGGTGTACACGATTGACGCGTCAAATCTCAGGAGCTTTGAGACCGCCAGCGCAATCACCTCGGCAATCGCGAGCACTTCGAGCGTCTTCATTCAGAGCAGCCCCATGAACCAGTATGCGACAAGGGTTATGGCCAGGCACAGTCCAACAAGAACGAACTTTTGATGTCTGTTGTTGTGTTTTCCGATTATTTTTCTTCCAAGTATGTGTATTCCGCCGGTCCTCAGCATGCCGTCTATCCAGTAGGCGACCGTCATCACTATCATCCCGAAGAGCGTGAACGTGATCACGTCGGGCACCCCGACCATCCTCATGAGTATGAGAAGCCCTATCTCCGCAGCCGCGAGGTGACACAACGCCATTCAGACACCAGTGAAGTTATTATCGCCAACAGCTATTTAAAGGTTCCAGCGCGGCGGCGTGTATGTACATAATCGCAATTTCGGGACGCGGCGCAAGTGTTATTTATGCCCCGGACGGAAACAGTGGACAGGTACGTGCTTAAAACGTTGGACTGCCTCAAGGAGTGGAAGCTTCCCAAGGTGCCTGTCAAAAAGGGATTCAATCTTTTTGTGGGCAGCGGCAACGCGTTCCAGACTGCAAAGATATACGCGGGACGATTCGGTGGCGTAGCTGTCGATGCGACACAATACAGCCATTTCTCGAAATGCAGGGAAAGGTTCGGCGATGTAATAATAATATCTGCATCAGGGGGAAAGGCTGCCGTGGGTATGGCGGAGGCTTTCAGGGACGACTGCATCCTTCTCACGTCCTCGTCCAACCCGCCGGCGGGTAGCTTGACAAAGAAGACCGTAGTTTTCCCCGCGCTGAGGGAGCCTCCCACCTACAACACCAGCACCTATGCCTCGATGATACACGCGCTGGACCCCGATGAAAATGTGGACAACATAAGAAGGTTCATAGAGGGGATGAAGGTTCCTGACCTGTCTGGATACCCTTTCATGCCTGTCGTTTCCAGCGACAGCAACGAGCCGATAGCCCATATGTGCGCCACGAAAATAAGGGAGACGCTCGGTGTCGGCTCAATAGGCAAGGGGATGTCGGAAGCCGTGCACGGATGGTTCTTCCACGAGCGCAAGAACGAGATTGTGATGTGCCTGAACACCGGGAAATTCCCCCTCTCCGGCAACGCTTACCGCATAGACTATCCATCGAACCTTGGCTTGATGCTGGCGTCGTACTATGTCGTGGGAAAGAGCCAGACAGAGAGGCTATCAAAAGAGATACTCGAGAACTACGACAGGGTGTCGGTGGAGCGCGGGTGGAAGTTCGGGGACACGCTCTGACTGCGCAAAAACTTTTAGCATACATTATGTTTTGTCTCACCTGAGACATTTTGTGAAAACCGCGCGACAATGGCAGGAGGTTTCAACCGACTATCCGGATGAGGATTCAAATTCTCTTCGCGGCCCCTTTCAATGCGTCTATCCCCGGCATCGGCTTTCCCGACAGTGCGGTTATCAGCGCGCCGCCCGCTATGCTCACGTAGGAAAACCTTTCCATGTCGATGCCAAGCTTCTCAATCGCGACAGAAGTGTCCCCTCCGCAGATGAGAGAGAACGACTTTGCGCCCGCCACAGCGTCCATGATCATCTTGGTGCCTGTCTCAAATCCCTCCTGCTCGTACACGCCAGCGGGGCCCTTCACAACTATCGTCTTCATGCCTTCCAGCACTCCCCTGTATTTTTCGGCCGTCTTCCTGCCTATGTCCATGACAAGCGAACTAGCCGGCAGCTTCTCCATGGGCATCTCCTTCCTTGAGCCGTCCTCGCTCACCGCCACGTCCACGGGAAGCATGATATTGTCGCAGTATTTGTCCAGCAGCTTTTTTGCGTCCGGAAGCATCTTGTCGAAACCCTTCTTGGCGAAAAATTCCGTGGTGGCTTTTCCAAAGTCGACACCCTTGGCCATGAGGAACAGCTCGCCGACTGCGCCGCATGTCAGGGCAAAGTCCAGCTTTCCGCTGTCAAGCATGAACTTCATTATCTTAAGGCAGTCGTCCGGCTTTCCGCCGCCGAGCACGAACGCCACCGGCCGCTCCGAGTCTACGACCTTGCTTGAGGAATTCATCTCACTCTCCATCACGCTACCCGCGTAGCTCGGAAGCGTGGCGGTGAACCCGACTATGGACGCGTGGCTCCTGTGAGCTGCCGAGAAGGCGTCGTTCACAAAAATGTCTGCCACATTGGAGAGAGACCTTACGATCGTGCTTTGCGCGTGCTGCTCCGGAGTCTTCTCCTCGCTCTCGTCGTCGAGCATCCTCACGTTGTCCAAAAGGAGAATTTCTCCGGATTTCATGGCCTTTATTTTTTTCTTGGCCCTTTCCCCGGCTATGTCCTCTACGTAGTCCACCTTCTTGCCCACGTGCTTCGACAGGAGCCTCGCGTGCTGACCCAGGTGGATGAAGTCGGGGTCGCCCTTCCTGCCCTGGTGCGCCAGCACCACGACCTTCGCGCCCCTCTCCGAGAGCAGCCACACGGTCTTTGCGTGCTCCCTCATCCTCTCGGAGTCCTGTATCTTCCCGCTGCCCTCGTCGTACGGGACGTTTATGTCGACCCTCAAAAGAATCGTCTTGTCCTTGACATCGGCGTCGTCAAGCGTCAGGAAACCCTTCATAATTATAAGACAAATGTGCAGCTATTTATGTGTTTTACCGAATCACTATTGTACATACACGTAATCTAAGAGACGGCTAGTCCAGCTTTGACCATGTACTTCATCAGGTCCACCAGCCGCACGGAGTACGCGAACTCGTTGTCGTACCATCCCGACACCTTCACCATGCCGCTTTTGCTCCCAAGCACCATGGTGCTGAGCGCGTCGAACACGCACGAGTGGGGATTGCCGACTATGTCTATGGAAACTATGGGCTCCTCCGTGTACTCCAGTATACCCTTCAGTTCATTTTCGGCTGCGGCCTTGAACACCCTGTTTATTTCGTCCCTCGTGACCTCCCTTCCAAGTTCGACTGTCAGGTCTGTTATGGAGCCGTCTTCCACTGGCACCCTGAGCGCGATGCCGTCCATCCTGCCGGAGACCTCTGGGATGACCTCTCCAATCAGCTTTGCAGCCCCGGTGGTGGTCGGTATTATCGAGGGACCGGCCGACCTCGCCCTTCTCAGGTCCTTGTGTGGCAGGTCCAGTATGCGCTGGTCGTTGGTGTACGCATGGCATGTCGTCATGAATCCCCGCTTGACGCCAAAACTGTCGTTCAGGACTTTCACCATGGGAGCCAGACAGTTGGTCGTGCATGACGCGTTGGACACTATGTCGTGCCTTCTCGGATTATATGTTTTTTCGTTTACGCCAAGTACGATTGTCGCGTCGGGGTTTTTTGCCGGCGACGATATTATGACCTTTTTGGCGCCGCCGTTCCTGATATGTTTCCCCGCGCTGTCCCTGTCGGTGAACAGCCCGCTGGACTCCAGCACGAACTCCACTCCCATCTGCTTCCACGGAAGCCTGGCAGGGTCCTTTTCGCTCAGCACCTTTATCTCCCTGCCATCGACGATTATGGCGTTGTCTTTGCGGGTTATGTTTGCATCCGAGACGCCGTGGACCGAGTCATACTTCAGAAGGTGGGCGAGCGTCCTCGCGTCTGTGACGTCGTTGACCGCCACGATGTCGAAATCTTTCATGAATCCCCCGTCGCGAAGAGCCGCCCGTAGGAAAACCCTGCCAATCCTTCCGAAACCGTTTATCCCGACCCCGATTGACATCCAATATTCAGTTGTGACAAAGAATATTTAAGCCTGTCACGCTGCTACTGAGATATATAGGGGATTCAGCGCATGGAACAGAACATACTTCTCGAGAAAAGGGGCAAGACCGCGATTGTCACGCTGAACAGGCCAAGCGTCCGCAACGCCATGAACAGGGGCGCTATGCTCGAGCTTGGTAAGACGCTCTCCTTCCTGGCGGAGGACCGCGACGTTCGCGCGGTCGTGCTGACCGGCAGCGGCGGCTCCTTCTGCGCAGGCATGGACCTCAACGACGCGAAGGACTTTGACGCCGGGTCGGCTCTGAAATTCTCAAAGCTACTCCATGACGCCTGCTTCCAGATGGAGAGGATGGGCAAGCCGGTCATAGCGGCGGTGAACGGACACGCACTCGGCCTTGGACTGGAGCTGGCGATGGCGTGCGACGTGAGGGTGGCTTCGGCCAACGCGACCTTCGGGCAGCCCGAGGTCAAGCTCGGCATAATACCCGGGTCCGGCGGCACGCAGAGGCTCCCTTTGCTTGTCGGCAGGGGAAACGCGAAGGAGATGATATTCACTGGCGATTCCGTAACAGCGGATGAAGCCTACAGGATGGGGCTTGTCAACCATGTCATCGACGAGGGCAGGGCGGTGGACGAGTCTGTCGCCTTGGCGGACAGGATGGGAGTCAACAGCATTAGCGCTATAAAAGCGTCCAAGGAGCTGATAGACAGGAGCTCGCAGCAGGACTACAACGCGGAGCAGAAAAGATTTTCGGAATGCTTCGGCACCGCTGACCAGAAGGAAGGGATGTCGGCGTTTTTCGCGAAGAGGAAGCCGGTGTTCGCATGACAGATGTTGTGATAGTGGACGCATCTAGGACCGCGATAGGGAACTTCCTTGGCTCCCTGACGCCTGTGCCTGCGGTCACGCTCGGTTCCAAACTTATAGAGACGATGCTCAAACGGACAGGGATAGACCAGAAGGAAGTGAACGAGGTCATAATGGGCAACGTGCTGTCCTGCGGCCTCGGGCAGAACCCGTCAAGGCAGGCGTCCATCTACGCGGGATTGCCGGCGGAGGTGCCAGCCTTCACCGTGAACAAGGTGTGCGGCTCCGGCATGAAGGCTGTCGCGCTTGCCGCGCAGGCGATAAAATGCGGCGATGCGGACACAGTCGTGGCGGGCGGCATGGAGAACATGAGCCAGTCACCGTTCCTGCTGAAGAACTTCAGGGGCGTTAAGAAGTTAAGGAACTTCAAGATTGATGCCGAGACGGCAAAACACCTTATTGGAAGGGAGATGGTTGACTCCTCCGTGCTGGACGGCATATGGTGCAAGTTCAACGACATCTACATGGGCAACCTCGTGGAGATGATAGTGGAAAAGTACAAGATTACCAGAAAAGAGCAGGACGATTTTTCTTTTGACAGCAATAGGAAATCAATTAAGGCGATTGATGGCGGAAATTTCAAGGACGAGATAGTCCCGGTGGAGTTCGACAGCAAAGTTTTCGACAAGGATGAGAGGCCGAGGAGGGACATAAGCATAGAGAAGCTGTCGCAGCTCGAGCCGGCTTTCAAGGCAGCTGGCACAATCACTGCCGGCAACTCCTGCGGCCTGAACGACGGTGCGGCGGCGCTGGTCGTCATGTCTTCTAAAAAGTGCGACGAACTCGGGATGAAGCCGCTCGCCAGGATAGAGGCTTATGCGTCTGTGGGGATAGACCCGAAGTGGTTCGGCCTCGCTCCGATATACGCAGTAAAGAAGGTCCTTGAAAAGTCGGAGCATGTCATAGACGATTTTGACCTCGTGGAGATAAACGAGCCGTTCGCTGCCGAGGTGATAGCCGTGCAGAGGGAGCTCGGCATAGACCCCGGCAGGCTCAACGTGAACGGCGGCGCGATAGCCTTGGGCCACCCGATAGGCGCGAGCGGCGCTAGGATACTGGTCACTCTTATCAACGCATTGAAGGAGAGGAGGGCTGAACACGGCATGGCGACCATATGTCTGGGCGGAGGCGGGGCTGTCGCGATGGGGATAGAGATGATGTGACATGGAAATAAAAAAAATTGGCATCATAGGAGCCGGCTCGATGGGCCACGGCATAGCGCAGGTCATGGCGCAGAGCGGATACGACGTGGCGCTGATCGACATCAGGGAGGACATACTGAATGCTGCCATGGAGAGGATAGAGGCGAGCCTGTCCAAGCTTGTGGAGAAGGGCAAGATAAGCCCGGAGCAGAAGGAGAAGACGAAGAAAAGGATAACGGTGTCCGTGGAGATAGCCGGCGTGAAGGACTGCCAGGTTATCGTGGAGGCCGTGGCGGAGAACAGGGAGATGAAGCACGACATCTTCAGGGTGCTGGACGAGACCTGCGGAGAGGACGCGGTGCTTGCGACCAACACATCTTCGATACCCATATCAGACATAGCCCGCGCAACCAAGAGGCCGGATAGCGTAATTGGCATGCACTTTTTCAACCCCCCGCAGATAATGAGCCTCGTGGAGGTGGTGAAGGGGGAGAGGACGTCGGACTTGGTCGTGGAGCAGGTGAAGAGGCTGTGCGAAAAGATAGGCAAGACTCCGATAGTGGTGAAGGACTCGCCGGGCTTCGTGCTGAACAGGCTTCTCATACCCATGATAAACGACGCCTGCCTCCTGCTCATGAACGACGTCGCGGGACGGAAGGACATAGACCAGATAATGAGGCTGGGGGCGAACCACCCGATGGGGCCGCTGGAGCTTGCCGACCTGATAGGTCTGGACGTCTGCCTGAACATACTGGAGAGCATACACAAGGCGACTGGGAACGCAAACTTCAAGCCGTGCCCGCTGCTCAAGGATATGGTGGCAAAGGGTCAGCTGGGAAGGAAGACAAAGAAGGGCTTTTACGACTATTGATTCAAACCATTTAAAGTTGAGAGCTTCATCTTAGATTAGGATGCTTGCATGGCACTGACGATGGAACAGTTCGAGCAGATGGTCGAGGTCAGGAAGAACGAGTGGCTCGACGATGTCCGCGCCGAGGTGGAAAAGTACGACGCCAGGGAGCGCGAAAAGTCGGACTATCTTTCCAGGTATGTTGATTTTATAGACAAGAACAGGACGGTCAGGGAGGTCAATAGGGCCGTGTACCAGCGCGCGCTGGACAACGGTTTCGTCCCGTACGAATATGTGGCGTCGGGCCTTGTCAAAAGCAGGAAGATTGCCTACCACTCTGTCGACTGGAAGAACACTGCGTTCGCCGTCATCGGCGAGGAAGATTTGACCGAGAGCGGCATAACGATGTCCGTCGCGCACACGGATGCTCCTAGGTTCGACCTAAAACCAAACCCGATAATCGTCACGAAGGATGAGAAGGGCAACGGCGAGAAGGGTCTGGTCAAGCTGGACACCCACTATTACGGCGGCTTCATCAAGGGCGAGGCTTTCGGCTCATACGAACTGAGGGGCGAGGTCGTTGATGAAGGAAAAGTGAAAAAACTCAACAACATCAAGCTAGTGTTGCCACCGTTGCTTCCGCACCTTAATCATGACGCCGGGGAGATGCCCGTCTCGAAAGCATACCCTGCTGACAAGATGGACATGATAACTGGGATGACAACAGAAAAGGAGTTCCTCAGCGCAGTGGGTTTGAAGAGCAGCGAAGACTTCTCTGTGGCCGACATCGAGATAGTGCCGGACGAGCCGGTGAGGAGGGTCGGAGAGCTGATAGTCGGCTACGGGCAGGATGACAGGTCATGCGTGTTCGCGCAGACGGAGGCATTGATAGCAGCCGCAGACAAGACGAAGAAGACATGCATCGTTATAAACACCGACAGGGAGGAGATAGGGAGCGACGGCACATCTGGGATACAGAGCAACTTCAAGGACGTTGTCATCGCGAGGACTGTCAGGCTGCAGAGGAGAGGGGATTACAAGGGGCTTGAGGAGTCAGCGTTCATAACGGAGGATGTCTTCCCGAAGAGCCTGTGCATATCTTCGGACGTTTCGGCCACGCTAGACCCAACATACCCCGAGAAGTTCGACCCCGCCAACGCGCCGCACATGGGGCTGGGCGTGGTCATTGAGAGGTACACGGGCAGCGGAGGCAAGTTTGAGGCCAGCGAGGCATCGCCTGAGACAATGTACAGGCTTGTGACTGCGCTGAAGAAGCGTGACGTGAAATTCCAGGATAGGATGCTCTCGGGCAGACTGGATGTGGGTGGCGGAGGGACAGTGGCGAGGTACATAGCAAAGCTGATGCCGGTCGTGGATATGGGTCCTGGCCTTCTGGGGATGCACTCGCGCGTGGAGACTCTGCACGAGGACGATGCTTTCGGCACTTACGAAGCCGTTGTAGCGGTGTTCATTTAAACGGTTGGTCGTGTGTTGTTTAAAAGCAATAGCCTCAAATATCAATCATGGAACTGTCGAGCCTCGTGAAGGTCTTCTCGGAGGAGAAGATAAAGGCCGCGCCCAGGCCCTACTTCAACTACTCCATCGAGCTGAAGAGGACTTTCACGCCGGAGGAGAGGGCAAGGGCGCTTGAGGACGTCGGGCTGAACGTGTTCTTCTTTCCCTCCGAGATGATAACGGGCTGCGACCTGCTGTCGGACTCTGGCACTACCACCATGACCAACGAGCAGTGGGCGGCTGTACACATGGGTGACGAGGCATACGGCTCCAACAGGGGCTATTTTTTGTTGATGGATCAAATCAAGGAAACTTTTGGGGAAGGTTTTTCAAATGACCAGACGCCCGGCAAACCAAACACGTTTCTTTTCCACCAGGGCAGGCCGTCCGAGGACGCTTTGTTCTCGATGGTCGGAAGATTAGGTAAGGGCCTGATAATCCCCAGCAACGGGCACTTCGACACTACACAGGCGAACATAGAGGCGAACAGGATGCAGGCGCTGAACCTTTTCTCACCGGAGCTGAGGGACGAAAAGTCAAAGTCGCACTTCAAGGGGGACATGGACGTGGACAGATTTAAAGCATTGTTGAAAAAGTCGAAGGGCAGCATACCTTTGGCATATTTGACTGTGACGAACAACACGGGGGGCGGGCAGCCTGTCTCCATGAAAAACATCAGAGAGGTGTCAGAACTTGCCCATCAGAACAACATACCGCTTTTCCTTGACGCTTGCAGGTTCGCCGAGAACGCGTGGTTCATCAAGGAGTACGAGCAGGGCTACCACGGCAAGAGCGTGAGGGACATAGTGCACGAGATGTTCTCGCACGCCGACGGATTCACGATAAGCTTCAAGAAGGACGGCCTCGGCAACATGGGAGGCGGGCTTTTCCTGAAGCGCGACGGTCTCTTTGTGAGGAGGTATCCGCAGCTTCAGGACATGATAATGGACCACCAGATAACCAGGGAGGGGCATCCAACTTACGGCGGCATGTCTGGAAGGGACATCATGACAATCGCGGTGGGCCTGAAGACAGTCGTAAAAGAGGAATACCTCTCCTACAGGATGAACCAGGTCAGGGAGTTCGGCGAGAGCATGCATAGGTCGGGTATGCCTGTGGTGACGCCAATTGGGGGGCACGCCGTGTACTTGGACATGAACAGGTTCTTCGAGGGCACTGCCATGAAGCCTGAAGACTTCGGCGGCGTGTCGTTCACTGCCATACTGCTTGCCGCGTACGGTCATCGCGCTTGCGAGCTCGGCTACTTCGCGTTCGGCTCGTACAACAAGAGGACCAGGAAGGAAAAACATCCGGAGGTCAATTTTGTGAGGTTCGCAGTGCCCAGGCTCAGGTACGAAAGGCAGGACCTGGAGTCTGTTTCCGAAGCTGTGAAGGCGATACACGACAGCAGGCGCGACATACCGCCGGTGGAAGTCACCTACGGCCAGGATCTCACGCTGAGGCACTTCAAGGCGAGGTTCAGGTTCAAAAAATGAGTTTCACAATTTTCGCATGGATGAACACGGGGTGTAGCGCACGAACCTGATGCAGAGATACAGGCCGCACGGAGTTTCTGTCACAGACCTTTCCGCACAGCTGTGGTGCGAGAGGCAGCTGGAGTTCATCCTTGAGAGGGGGCGCGCAAGGACGGCCGAGATGCAGAGGGGCGGCATCCGCCACAGGGACCTTCACGAGGAGCTCACTGTCCTTCTGGACGTGGAGCCGAAATCCCTTGAGGACATGGTCGCGCTCAGGCTGCACAACTGCATGGTGAGCCTGAACGGGCTGATGAGGCACGGCATAACACGAGAGATTCCCATCTGGGGAAGGGTGAACTCCCTGTTCATAGTCGGGTTCGCAGACGAGCTTGTAATCAGGGACGGGGAGGTCGTAGTCATAGACACAAAGACGCGGAAGTCGGACAGACTGCCGAACGAGTCGCAGAAGAGGGCCACGAGGTTCCAGGTGATGCTCTACAAGCGGCTTTTCGAGTCGGCGCGCGAGAGGATGTTTGCCGCCGATGACATGATGCGATTCTACGGCTTCAACGACAGCAGCACGATAACACAGGACTTCCAGAATCAGATAGACAACCTTGACGAGGAGATGGAACCCAACATAATGCGGCTGGCGAGCGGTACGTTTTCCATGCTGCAGGAAATGCCGAGGATAAGCGAGAGCGTGGAGGTCAGGTACGAGAACCAGGAGACGGGGAAGGTCATCGGCGTGGACGCTTTCAGGTTCGACATGCCCGAGTTCGAGGAGAACTGCAGGTTCGTCGAGGGGTTCTGGTTGGGCGAGCGCGACGGGATGGTCGTGGGCGCAGCCAACGAATGGAAGTGCGATTTCTGCGAGTTCAGGTCTGTGTGTCCCAAGTGGGCGCCTAAGTGAGGTGCTTGTCGCAGTTGAACTCCTCCACCCTGACACTGCCGCCGTCCATCTCGAACACGGACACGGAAGTGTTCCTGTAGGAGATCTGCTCTATCTCGTCCAGCAGCTTGTTCATCAGCTTCATGAATATTATCTTGTTCACCATGCCGTGAGCAACTATCACAGAATCCTTTCCAGATTTCAGTACCTTATCCAAAACATTCAGCACCCGCACAGAAGCCTCTGCATAACTTTCACCTCCAGGCACTTTGTGATTGAAGTCATTTTTCTCGATGGCGTCCCAGTGGTCCTTGTACTTCTTTTTTATCTCGTCCTTGGTCATGCCCTCGAGGATGCCGAAGTCCACCTCCCTAAGGTCCTTCTCGACGACGAGCTCTGCGTCTGGATGGTACCTGCGGATCTCCCTTGCGGTTTCGAGAGCCCTCTTCATCGGGCTGGTTAAAATCATCTTTATGTCGTAGTCCTTGAGCCTCTGCGCCACTTTTTCGGCCTGCCTTCTCCCCTCGTCGTTGAGCTCGATGTCCGTGCTGCCCATGTACCTGCGCTCCCTGTTCCAGTCTGTCTGGCCGTGCCTGACTATGATGAGCCTCATATTGATTATTGATGGCAGCAACTTTTTTAAACGCCACAAATTTTAGGCAGAAAGCTTTTCTATGAGCTTCGGGATTATCTTTCCCAGGTCCCCGATGATGCCGTAGTGGGCGACCTTGAATATCTGCGCGTCCTTGTCCTTGTTTATGGCGATGATTGTCTTGGAGTCCTTCATGCCCGCTAAATGATGCACAGTGCCGGAGATGCCGCACGCGATGTATATCTCTGGCTTTACCGTCTGCCCGGAAAGGCCCACCTGGTGGTCGTAGGAAATCCAGTTTGCGTCCACTGCCACCCTCGATGCGCCTACCTCGGCCCCGAGCGCCTTTGCAAAGTCGTGCACCAGCTTGAACCCCTCCTGTCCGCAGCCCCTTCCCCCGGAGACTATGACCTTCGCGGACTTCAGGTCGACCTTCCTCTCCTTCTTGACAGACTCTATCACGGTGACAGTTTTATCATCCTCCTTAAGTTCTACACTGCATTTGACAACCTCGCCTTTTCTGTTGGAGTCCTTGCCGGGCATCCCGAATACGCCGGGCCTGACCGTGGCCATCTGCGGCCTGTGGTCGGGCGTGACTATGGTAGCTATGACGTCACCGCCGAAAGCTGGCCTGACCTGCACAAATATCTTGTCATATTTTTTCCCGTCAAAACCTGTGTGGTCGCCTATGTCAAGCTCGGTGCAGTCTGCCGTCAAGCCTGTCCCCAGCCTCATCGCAATCCTCGGCGCCAGCTCGCGTCCTGTCGTCGTGGCGGCGAACAAAACAATCTCCGGCTTTTCTTTTCTTATGATGTCGGTTATGACTCTTGCGTAAGGGAGAGCGCGATATTGCTTTAGTTCCGAGTGCTCCGCAAGATAGACTTTCCCCGCGCCGTAAGCGATGATATCATTTGCAAGCGCCCCGACCGAATCCCCCAGAAGCACAGCCCCCAGCTCAAGACCGGCTTTGCTTGCAAGCTCCTTTCCCTTGTTAAGGAGCTCCAGCGTGGCGTCGTTCACCCTTCCGTCGCGCTGCTCTGCTACTACAAATATCCCGCTCATTTTTTGGACACCAAGTTTATCCCGTCGGCTTTCAGCCTGCTCAAAAATTCGTCAAGCTTGTCCTCCTCGAACATCGCGCACGATGCGGCCTTCGCCTGCGGCCTGTCCATCTTTTTTATCTTTGTCGGAGAAGCCACCAGTCCTATCCTCGTCTCGTCCATCCCTATGTCGGCGGCTGTCCATGTGGCGAAGGGTTTCCTGCTCGCCCTCATGACGTTCATGACGCTGGGGAACCTCGGCTCGTTGGCGGAGCTTGTTATCGTCAGCAGCGCGGGAAGTTTCGCCTGCAGCCTTTCATACCCGCCCTCGATAAGTCGCCTTGCCTCCACCACATTTCCCTCGACCTTCATCTCCTCGACGTAGGTCATCTGGGGAATGCTCAGCATCTCCGCGACCTCCGGTCCCACCTGACCCGTGTTTCCATCAACAGTCTCCATGCCGCAAAGCACCAAGTCATAACTGCCAATCTTCTGTATGGTCTTTGCAAGCGCGTATGATGTGGCCAGCGTGTCCGAGCCGGCGAGCTTCGCGTCCGAAACAAGTATCCCGTCGTCCGCTCCCATTGCATAAGATTCTATTATCGCGTCCTTCGCCTGCAGCGGGCCCATCGAAACGACCGTTACTTTTGCTCCAGTCTTGTCCTTTATCCTCAGCGCGGCCTCCAGCGCGTTCTTGTCGTAGGGGTTGATAATGTTCTTCGCCTTCTCCCTCTCTATGGTGCCGTCTGACCTCAGTCCCGCTTGCTTCTTTGGGTCAGGCACCTGCTTCACTAGAACGATTATGTGCATGTGTGTCATCTATCTGTAGGCCACATATTCCTTGCCAAGCAACTCCCTGGCGACAATCATCTTCATGACCTCGAAGGAACCCTCGGCCCAGAAGTAGCTCTTCACGGCCTTCAGCGCCATGTGCAGCGGGCAGTCCTTCGTGTAGCCGTAAGCCCCGAACCAGTGTATCGCATCGCTGACAGCATCGAACGCGGCCGGCACCGCCATCATCTTCGCCTCGGCTATGGTCTTGGTAACCTCAAATCTTTCGGCCTCACCTTTGTGTTCCTTTCCCAACATCCACAGAGCCCTGTAGGCGAGCGTGCGCGCGGCGTCGAGCCTAGTCCAGTCCTCGGCCAGCTTGAATTGCACCCCCTCGAACTTTGCGAGCGGAGTTCCGAACGCCTTCCTCTGCCTTATGTAGTTCATGGCGTACTCTAGCGCACCCATCCCGGCACCGCAGCATATCACCGCTATGAGCGAGCGCGCATAATCGAAACCCTCCATCGCGTGGTAGAATCCCCTGTTTTCCTGCCCGATGAGGTATTTGTCCGGGACCTTCACATCCGTTAGCGAGAAGCCACCGGTGGAGATTCCCCTCCTTCCCCAATCCTCCAAAAATGTGGGCGATATTCCCTTGGACTTCAGCGGGACGTAAAACAGGCTCATGCCCCTTGTGCCGTCCTCCGGCTTTGTCTTCATCAGCGTTATGTACCCGCCGGCCTTTGGAAGCTGCTCCCAAATCTCCCTCACACCGGATATGAACATCTTCTCGCCGTTTATCACATACTCGCTGCCGCTCTTCTTTGCAGACGTCTTCATGCTTGCCAGATCAGAGCCCGCGTCCGGTTCGGTCGTGGCTATCCCTATGAAGGCCTCGCCCTTTGTGACATGAGGGAATATATTCTGGCTCATCTCCTTCTGGCCGTACTTGTTGGCGACGAATCCCCACGACGTGGGTATAAGGTAGAACACAGGCAGGGCGCAGCTCATGTCGGCGCGGCCCAGTTCTTCTGCGACTACTCCCGCCGTGACCGGGTCTGCTTCGGAGCCGCCATACTCAGATGGCAGAGACATTCCCAGTATCCCGAGGTTGGCCATACCCTTTATCAGTTCGTCAGGAATCCTTCCCTTTTCGTCCATCTCAGCAACTTTGGGAACGACTTCCTTCTCGCCCCACTCGCGGACGGACTTTCTTATCATTTCCTGCTCTTCGGTGAACGAAAAGTCCATGATTTCCACCAATAAATTACATACTGATGCTCAAAGCTTATAAGCGCGTTCCCTCGTCTATGGCTTTCTTGTTTATCTCCCTGATTTTTTCAGCCATTGTCTCATCGACGCATTTTTTCAGCGCGTCTGTAGATACGACACCGAGCTTCGAGAGGAATCCCAGCATGACCATGTTTGCCGTGCGCGAGTCGCCTAGCTTGAACGCCGTCGAGATGAACGGCTTTTTCTCCGCACCCTGGACATCCATGGAAGAGTCCACAATCAACCTGCATTTCTTGTACTCGATCTGCTTCCCGGTCTTGGACAGCAAAAGGAATATGTCGGGCTCGTCGAAGGTGACGTCGATTATCGGCTTGTCGTCTATGATGACATCCGTCTTCACCAGCCCGCCGCGCACCGAGGCGCTCATCGAGGCCTGGGTCTGGACAGCGTACTTGTTATCGTGGATTGCGGCTGCCCTTCCGAGTATTATCGATGCCAAAACAGTCCCCTGTCCCCCGCTTCCAATCATCCTTATCTTCATTCCCTCATCCTCACAAATTCTCCCAGTGTAGGCTTTTCTATGTCAACAAATTCACCGATTTTTATCTTGCCCTCCTCGTCTTTAGTTGATGTTATGTCCTTGAAGCGCGTCATCATGTCCAGTCCGCTGCCCAGCTTGTTGTAAGAGCCAAAGTATATCGGGCACTGCGAGAGTACCTCGACAAAACTGAAACCCTTCCTCAATATAGCCTTCTTGATTGACATGACGAGCTGGTTCATGTGGTAGGTGCTCCATCTTGCAGCGTATGATGCCCCGGCCGCCATCACGAGCTTTGACAGGTCGAATGGATGCGGCGAGTTGTGGAATGGCGTGGTCGAGGTCATGTTCCTAGCCGGCGTGGTCGGGGCAACCTGCCCTCCTGTCATTCCGTATATGGAATTGTTCACAAGAATAACCTTGATGTCGGAGTTTACCCTCGCGGCGTGGATCAGGTGGTTTCCACCGATGCCGGAGCCGTCGCCGTCCCCGGTTATCACAATCACCTTCAGCTTCGGGTTCGCCAGCTTGATTGCGGTGGCGGTGGGGATTGCCCTGCCGTGCACCGTGTGAATCGCATCGACATTGATGTAGGGGTTTGGTATCCAAGCGGAACAGCCTATGCCGGACACGCAGACAAAATCCTTCTTGTCGATGCCGCTCGCCTCCATCCCCCTGCACACGGCGTTGAGTATCATGCCGTTCCCGCATCCGGGGCAGAACGAGAGCGGCAGCTGGTCCTCCCTTATGTACTTCTTGACTATGCCTTCAGCTTCCATTCTTCATCACGAAGTCGAATATCTCCCTGGCAGTCGGAGTGATGCCCCCGACCTTCACAAAATTCAGAACATCTTTTTTGACAATCCTCTCAACCTCGCCCTTGTACCCCCTTATCGCCATCTCCGCGGTAACAATTTTTTTTACTTTCTTTCCCAGTTCAGACAGCCTCTTCTTCGGCGACGGCCACATCGTTATCGGCCTGAACAACCCAGCTTTTACTCCTTTCTCCCTCAGCATCATCGCGGCCTCTAGCGCCGGCCTCGATGTAACTCCATACGCTACAATCAGCACGTCGCAGTCTTCGGTGAACTTCTCCTCGTACCTGCATATGCTCTCGTCGAACTTGCCGCACAGGTGCTTGACAATCCTGCTGTGGGTCTCGGGTGAGTAGTCCCTTATACCGTCCTCCTTGTGCGCGGAGCCGGTTATGGTGGCGCAGAGTCCGTCGCCGAACCTCGGCATGGGGGCTATCCCCGGTCCGCCGAAAAACCTCTTGTCGCCCTGCTTGGCCACGACCCTGTCCACAACATCGACTTTTTCGCGCAGCTCCACCTTCTCCCTCATCCTGCCTATCTCCGCATCGGACAGAAGTATCACAGGGACCCTGAACCTCTCCGACAGGTTGAAGGCCTCGACTGTGAGGTCGAACATCTCCTGCACCGAGTTGGGGGAAAGAGCGATAATCTCATAATCGTTGTGGCTGCCGAACCTCGCCTGCATGACGTCTCCCTGCGCTGGGAGCGTCGCCTGTCCTGTGGAAGGTCCGCTCCTCTGAACGTCCACCACGACAAGCGGGGTCTCCGTCATCGATGCGTATCCCATACCTTCCTGCATCAGAGAAAAGCCGGGACCGGATGTCGCGGTCATTACCTTTTTGCCCGACCACGACGCCCCGATTATCGCGAATATCGAGGCTATCTCGTCCTCCATCTGGACAAAAATGCCATCCACGTCAGCCATCCTCTTCGCCAAGCCTTCAGCGATTTCTGAAGATGGTGTTATCGGGTAGCCCGCGTAGAACCTGCACCCGGCTGCTATGGCCGCCTCCACGCAAGCCTCGTTCCCCTGCATGAACTGGAGCTTAACCATTTATTTTTCACCCACGTTTATCGCAAAGTCGGGACAGAAAAGCTCGCACATCCTGCACACCGTGCACTTGTCCGGATGCTCAGGAAAAGGGACCTTCTTCCCCTCCTCAGCGACGTCCTTCACGCCGTAGACCTTTTTGGGACAGATGGTGACGCATATCAGGCAGTTCTTGCACAGCCTCTCGTCGATGGTGATTTTCGCCATAATGATAGTTTAGAGGCAATCAAGTATTTTAATTCATCGCATCCTGGGAACAGTTGCAGCAATTCGCAGTATCATTTACAAGGTTGCTGTACGAATCTCGGTCTTAATGTCAACAATTTAACTGGCGAATATCAATAATCAATCAGATGGGGTTGAAGGGAAAGGTGGCGGTAGTCACCGGCTCCGGACAGGGCATAGGAAAGGAGATTGCGCTCACGCTCGCTCGCGAGGGGTGCAAGGTCGTTGTTTCCGATTTGACAAGCAAGGCGTCTGTTGTTGCCGACGAGATAAAATCTTCCGGCGGCGAGGCGATTGTCTTTCACTGCGACGTGTCGAATTTTTATGATGCCGAGAACCTTGTAAAGACCGCAATGGAAAAGTTCGGTAGGATTGACATACTCGTCAACAACGCTGGCATATATCCCATGAAGGCCTTCGCTGATATGTCGGAGGCAGACTGGGATAAGGTCATCAGTGTCAACCTGAAGGGTAACTTCAACTGTGCAAGGGCGGCAGTTCCGCACATGATAAAGCAAAAGTACGGCAAGATAATCAACATAACATCGATAGCCGGGTCTGTCGTGGGGTTCCAGCAGCTTGTCCATTATTCGGCGAGCAAGGCCGGCATAACAGGGTTCACACGCGCGCTCGCGCTGGAGCTTGCACCGCACGGCATAAACGTCAACGCGATAGCGCCCGGGCCGGTTGAAACGCCGGGCACCGGCATGGGCTCCATGCCGAGCGAGATGTACGAGCAGACAAGAAAGTCGATACCTCTGGGGAGATGGGGAAAATCTGAGGACATAGCAAATCTCGCGCTTTTCCTGGCGTCGGACGATTCGAGCTTCATAACGGGGCAGTGCATTGTGTCGGACGGCGGGTATACGGTTCAGTAGATTGTAAGAAAATCACAAAGCGATTCATTCTATCTTCTCAAACCTGTCCTTCAGCTTTGTCAGGACGTTTGGCAGGGTCGTGTATTCCATCTGGTCAGCCGAGAGCCTGTGCGGCTCGAACGGGCCGTGGTGCCTCATGTAGTCGGCGATGTCGTTCGCCTTTGCGCGCGCGTTGTCGAATGCCGGGTCGTCGAACATGTCTGCCGGACCGACAAGCTTGCCGTCTGCTATCTGGAACCCTGCTGCCACCACCCTCGGAGGGCCGTCGAATCTGGTGCACTGCGAATGCCTGAACGGCACCGGCATCATCGGACCGTTGTGGCTGCCGCGCATCCACCCCGAAACAAGATGCGGAAAAGCAAAAGGCTCCAAGACTTCACCCAGTGCGGGAAGACCAGACTGCGCCCTGACAAGCGCGACAGGGTCGTCCTTTCCCACATACTCCCCCGCTATCTGGTACAATTTTTCGGTGCTTATCGCCGCGACCGGCTCGTCCGAAGGCAGCTTCGGGTTTTCCTTCTTCGGGAAAATCCTCTTGATGACGTACTTTGACTTTGCGCCGATGAGGGCCAGTATCTTGTAGCTCTCCTCTGGCGCGCTCATGAAGACCCTCTTGTGGTTCTCGATGTCCCATATCTCAAAGACATACCCCTCGCAGTTGGACGGGTCTATCACAAGCCCCGCCGTGTTGAATGGGTCGGCGAACATCCTGTAGATGGGAAGGTTGAACGCGCCCGGCTCGGTCTTGTCCATCATGAACGCAATCATCGGCTCGCTCTTCCTCTCTGTGAACTCCAGTTCGGCAACACCGGGACCCATGCCGCGGACATTGCCTGAGAATGCGTCTGCCAGCAAGTCCTGCCCCGCGCCGTACAGCTTCAGCTTCTTCGCCACCTCGGTTGCCTTTACAAAAGTGTCCCATGCGAGCTTGTGGATATCCTTGTTCTCCACTCCCTTCCTGTGCGACATTACCAGTTCCAAATCGTCGCCCGCATTAAGTATACAAAAATCTTCTATGAGTCTGCTTTTCTTTGCGGCGTTCAGCTCGGTCTCTGCGACCTTCATTGTGTCTGGATGCACTCGTGCGTGTCCCGGAAACCCGCCGATGTCCGCCTTGATGAGGCTTATCGTCGTCTTCGCCATCGTCATCCACCTGTTTTTAATAGTATGTATCTTTTCCTAATAAATCTCAATTCAAAACATTCAGCACCCTATGCCCAGGCTCTTGTCTGTCTTCGCAGTAGATTTCCTTCCGTCCTTCTCCAGCCCGCACATCGCCCTTATCGCATCTATGTTCTCTGGGACCACATCAGACTCTTGGTGCACCGCCTGGAAGTAGTGGAGCGTGGAGTCGACAATCTTTATCTTGTCCCACACAGCGACCTCGAACAGGTCACCCCTCGGCCTGCCCAAATC
>CAYRSM010000018.1:0-23565 GCA_964427125.1 uncultured archaeon
CTGTTGTACGGACCGCCGGGCTGCGGAAAGACATTGATTGCAAAGGCTGTAGCCAGCGAGGGCGGGGTGAACTTCATCTCGATAAAGGGACCCGAGGTGCTTTCGATGTGGGTGGGGGAGTCCGAGAAGAGGCTGAGGGAGATATTCAGGAGGGCGAAGCAGGTCGCGCCGTCTATAATTTTCCTGGACGAGCTCGACGCGCTGGCGCCGAAGAGGGGGGCCTATGCGGGCGGGAGCCATGTCACTGAAACTGTAGTGTCTCAACTTTTGACAGAGATTTCCGGCATAGAGGAGCTGAAGGGAGTCATAATAGTCGCCGCGACGAACAGGCCGGAGCTCATCGACTCAGCGCTGCTGAGGCCTGGAAGGATAGACAGGTTTGTCCTGATTCCTCCGCCGGACGCAAAGGCGAGGAGGCAGATACTCGGCGTGCACACGAAGAACATGCCGCTGGCGAAGGACGTCGACCTGGACGATGTGGTGAAGGAGACGGAGGGATTCTCGGGCGCTGACATGGAGGCTCTGGTCAGGGAGGCCGCGATGAACGCCATCAGGGAGGACCCGAAGGCGAAGGAAGTCAGGATGAAGCACTTCAAGGAAATCATGAAGAGCATGACGCCGAGCCTCTCCAAGGAGATGGTCGACTACTACAGGGGCTTTGCAGAGAGGCAGAAAAAAGCCCACGAGAAGCAGCTGAAGGCGGACGAGAGCGTGCCCAGCTACATCGGGTGAACCTTCTTAAGTTTTTCCCTACAATACTGATTGTATGAAATACGAAGACGGATTCGTGAAACTTCTTGGCGAGTTGATGGTATCGCCGGAAAAGGGCCGCGTCTCGCGCTACAGCAACACCCACAACAATCTGGGGAGATTGGAGCTTGGCGGCGTGACGTACGATGTGTTGGTCGGGCCCTCTGCGGAAGTGTGCAACCACAACTTGAGGCATGTCGGAAAAGGTTATGAGATAGTCTTCAGTGCCGCAACGGAATGCGCCTCGGGAAAACATGGCTGCAGGTACGAGTCTGTCGAGTTTGTCGCAATCAGGCCAGATGGAGCCGGCGAGGGAAGATTTGAAAAACTGTTGAAGGGAAAGAAATATTGCATGGTGCCAAAGAAGGAGCTGGAACTGGCAGGCACTTCAACCTACCGCTTCCACAGGATAGATTGTGAAGAGGATGAGATGAGCTCAAAGTACCCCGCCGTATGGTTCGGCAAGGAGCTTTCGCATTTTGCACTGGAGTAGAGTTCGGTTTTAATACGGCCCCGCGACATAAATTATTCCATGGGGATACTGCGCTCGATAGGCAAGTCGCTGGCTGGCACCGTGTTCACGCTTTCGCTCGTCTCTCTGCTGGTTGTGTACAACCTTGTGCCCCTCACTAGCTACGACAGCTTCAAGTCCCTGTTTTCGCAGGTAGCTTCGCAGTCGGTCCCGGCACAGCTGCAGTCGAACAACGTGACGCCCGAGCAGCTGGCGCAGGCAAGGACGGCTTTGACGAACTACTGCGTGGGCAAGAATAGCGTCAACCTGTCCGTGCTGGCATCTGAGTTCAACGTCGACATAAGCAAGCTTCCGCTGGATTCGCCGATGCTCAGGTGCTCGGACATAGACAAGGTGATACCGGCAAACGCCAGTTCTGTCAGCGCCGCGTCCCTGCTGTCCGGCTTCGTCTTCGACTCCATCTACTACAAGAACTACTCATGCGACTTCCTCAGCTGCATCATGAACGCAAAGTCGCCCACCGACTACCTCGTATTTGTATCCAGCACTTTCAACAGCTTCCTCTCCGGCTTGGTAAACTATCTGGCCATCGCCACCGCGGCCAGCCTGGCAGTTTTCATGCTTCTAACCGAGACATGGGTGGGAAGGGCAAAGGGACTGGGCTGGAGCCTGTTCTCCATCGGCGTCGCGCCGTTCGTGTTCAGGCCGATTGAAAACATCATACTGCCGAAAATTTCCGCACCCGCCGAGGTACAGGGTGTAATCAACAACACGATAAACCCGATACTGGACTCACTGTTCAACAATTTCACCACAGTCTTCTTTATAGGAATCGCCCTCCTCATACTGGGCTATGTACTCGGCTTCGTTCTCAGGAAAAAAGGCGCGGCGAAATAAGGGTCAGCCGATGTAGCGCAGCTCCTTCTCGTGCTGCTTGTGTATCCTGACGTACCTCTCAATCTGCAGCGCGACGAACTTTTCGAGTAACTTCACTTTTTTGTTGCCGACTTTTGTTTTTCTGCCGCGGACTTTCATTTTGTTTTTCATGGGAGACAGATTATAGTTGTTTCGAAAAGAATAAAAACCTTGATAGCGGTAAAAACAAAACCATAGGCGTGTCAAAAAGTGCGAAATTCGTCGCAGTCCTCTTCAAAAAATATTTTTTGCCACCTGCACACTTCCAGGCATTCCCCCGGCCTTGTCTGCGGCTTTACAATCAGCCCGTGTATCTTCTCGGCGACCTCTTCCGGCATACCTATGTTTTATTATTAAAACCGTACAAATATCCTTTATGATAGTCAGGGACGTCATGAACAAGGACGTCGTGGCCACGAAGCCGAAGGTCAAGATAAGGGACGCCGTCAAGATAATGAACAAGTTCAGGATTGGCAGCCTGATCGTCCTCAGCGAGGAGAACAAGCTGGTAGGCATAGTGACCGAGAGGGATGTACTGAAGTCCATAGAGAACGGCCTGGATCCCGACGCTGACGAGGTCAAGGACATAATGAGCAAGGACGTGAAGGTGGTGATGGCCGACGACGACCTCGATGTTGCGGTGGATGCGATGACAAAATACAGGATAAAGAAGCTGCCGGTCGTCGAGGACGATTCGCTTGTTGGAATCATAACGGCCAGCGACATAATGGTGGTCGAGCCGAAGATAATCGAGAGCATAGCGGACATGCTGTCGATAAAGCTGCCTGGCTACCGCGGCGGCTAGAAGTTACTCTTGCAGGAAATGATTCTGGTTTGAGATGCTGTTCTACTCTTCGCCCTCTGGCAGCTCTTCCCCTAGAAGCTCCGCGGGCATGAGCTTCTTCATCCTTTCAACGACTTCCTTCGTGAGCGCAAGCGCCCTCGCCAGGTGCTCCGCAGTCACCGTCTTCACTATCTTGTGGTCGATGTCCTTCCACAGCTTGTCCATCTCCCTGAACTTGTCCACGTACTCCTTCTCCAGGCCCTTCTCCTTTACAAGCCTCTCCAGAAACTCCGGTGCCTTCTTGTGGTCGGGCTGCTCCTTGTAATAGTACATCACCACCGCCTGGACTATGTCAAGCATGGTGTACCTGAGCTCGAAAATCATCGACTTTACGTCGAGGGTTATCCTCTTCAGCTTCGCCTCGGCTCCCCTGGCCTTTAGGGTTATCGCCTCGTCGCTCGGAGGGATCAGCCCCATCTGGAGCATCCTCTGCACGGGCTTTATGAAACCCTGGTCGTACACTGTGAGGCCGTACCTAAGAAAGTTGACGAACTCCGGTGCGCCCATCCTTATCGACTGCCAGAAGGCGGTGAGCGTGTGAGCCTGTATGTGGAGGTCCTTCATCTCGTTCGCAATCAGGTGGAGATGCGCCTGCACCTTGTTGAGGTCCTCGCTTGTCTTTGTGGCCGTGTCGTCGAGCAGCACCCACACATCGATGTCGCTCGTCTTCTTAGCGTCGCCCCTCACAGCGGAGCCGAAGATAAGCACGGACTTTATGATGTCGCCGTAGTTCTTCCTCGCCTCGAACGCGAACTTCGCGACCTTGGAATAAATCTCCTTCATGACCTCTTCCTTGGAGGGCTCCTGGCCAGCCTGCGGCTTCACGAGCTTCGTGTCCTCTAGCTCCTTTTCGAGCTTTTCCAGCGCCATAATAATTAACTTTGACCGCCTGTGGTTAAAAGCTTTACAGGCAGACTCGGCGGCATTTAAGAAGATTAACTGGGTTTCTTAATTTATGTCAGGCGGCAATCTCGAGGAGATTCTGTACGATGACAGCATCATAAAGGTTATCAGAGACGACACTTCAGAGCATACGCCATGCGCATATCATGTGACCAACGAACCATATTCACTAAGTTCGTATCTGGATGCCATAGACACAGAGACTGTCGTGGGAATAGTGGGCGGCGGGGAGCAGCTTCTCAACTGCGCGAAGGACCCGAAAGTCAAGAGGATAATCGGAGTGGACATAAATCAGAGCCAGATAGCACTCTGCATGGGGAAGATTTCCATGTGCTACGATGAACGCTCTGGCGACCTGATGGATGCGTCCAGGAAACTGTGGAACGACAAGTTTGACCTGGAAAAACTGCTGAAAAGTTATAGGGAGAGCACCATCGAATCGTACGGGTTCGAGGGCATCTATGAAAGCCTGGGCAAGCGGCTGGCCAGTGGCGACCTGAAGATGACGCTAATCGCCGGCGACGCCCTGAAGGTATTTCCGTTGATGGAGGTCAGCAAGTGCACCGTGTACCTGTCGAACTTGCCTGACTGTATAGATCCGTGGGCGCTTTACAAATCTCTGGAAAAGTTTCTGGATTCAGGATCCATGCTTGTGCTTTGCGAACTCTCCTCCGACTATTACATGGGTAAGGTTGGCGTGTTCACGGACACTGTGGTGAGCAGAAGGAGATACGGACGCACAATAAAATCGACTTTCGTGGGCAGTGGCAATGTTTTTGATGAGACTGTGTACATTCTGAGCCCGAAGAAACAGTTCTGATTTCACTTGAGCCTCAGCACGACATAAAGGTGGTGCTTCTCGAACGGGTCCAGCTCGACCTTGTCCAGTATTTCAAAATGCTTGCCCAGTTCCGCCAGGCACTCCTGATAGATTTGCTGCGGATTTTTTGTCACGTCTATGGACTGGCTCTTTATCGCGATCATCGCGTGCCCTTTCGGCTTAAGGAACTTTTCGCAGTTCCTTATCAGTATCGGTATCTGGTCGTCGCTCGCCACGTCCTCAAAGACAAGGTCAACCTTTTCCATCACTACATTCTCGTACAGTTCGGGGCGGCGAGCATCTCCGAGAATGGGTACTAAATTTCCTCTCTTCTCACACATCGGTATCGATTCGCGAAGGCTGCGTTCAGATAATTCGACACCATAAACTATACCCTCTCTTCCGACTATGTCGCTGAAAAATGAGACTGTCTTTCCCTCCGCCATACCGAGGTAAAGCACCTTGTCGCCCTTCTGCAGCGGTAACACTCCAAGTCTCTTCTTGAGCGCGGCGCTGGGCTTCGATGTGTGGTAGTCCCAAGTCCTGTACTCCTTTCCGCCAACAGTAACAAGCTCCTCGTTCGAACTCCTGTAGCCCGGAACAAGGTTTATAGTGGCAAACCCTTCGTTGAGCTTGAAGACTCCTTCAAACTTTGTTCTTTCCACTCTCATGCGAGGCCTCGCTCTCCCTTGCGCTCAGGACTTCCCTTACCTTCTCATCGAGGTCCCTCTTGAGCTCCTTCGACTTGTCTTCCTTGGAGAAAAAGTCTATCTTCGCCGCCATCGACAGCTTTGACGCGAGCACTCTGGCGATCTTCCCCCTCTTCTCGATGGGCGCGTTCTGTATCAGCGGGTGCGAGAATATAAGCCCGTATTTTGGCGAGCCTGTCCTCGACTTTGAGTGAAGAAACCTGAACAGGGCTTTCTCGCTACCCAAAAGCTGTATCGTGTTCGAGGTCATCTTGGCGAGCCTGTCCAGGCCCCCGGCCTTTGCGATGAGCTTCGCCGCTATGTTGGTGCCGGCCAGCTCCGTGAAGTTCGGCGCGACCTCCCTCAGTATGCCGTCGAGGTATTTTTGAAGGCTGCCTTTCAGCTCGTACATCTTCCCTATCTCGGTCGCAAAATTCTGTATTGCGACTATGTCCACGTCTGTCAGATCCATCCCTATGCTCCTGCCCGCCATGTCCCTCAGCTCCTTCTCGTCTATCTTGTCCCTGTTTCCGAACATCGCAACGAGCTTCACGAACTTCTCGTGTCCGCCTATGACCCTGTCCATCTCCGGAAAGTGAAGCCCGTACCACTCCCTGAGCCTTTCGACAAAAATGTTAGTTGATTTTTCAAGCTCCTCTATCGAGCCTATGACCTGAGCGACTATGGCGTCCTTCTTCATGGCCTTCTTTATCTCGACCTTCGTCATCTCGACGTTTACTCTTGTCAGGAGATGGTTGAACCCCATCCTGTCCCTCACAAGGCCGTTCTTCATTGCGAGGTCGAAGAGGTTTCCCCTTATGAAGCCCTCCGCCCTGTTGCCGGGCTCTACCGTCTCAACGCCCTCCTTTTTCTTGTCGAAGACTATGGTGTCGTAGCCCTTCGCCTTCAGCTCGTCGCATGCCACCTTCTCCTCGCTTATGAGCCTGGTCTCGGCCAGCTTCAGCCTCCCGGCTATCTCTGCCGGGTTCCTCGGGAACGTCTTGTGGAGCAACACCCTATTCTGGTCGTCCACGGCGAAAGTGCCGATGACAGTAGTCACAATGTAAGCTTTCATAGTTTTTTATTTGTCTTCGCAGGATTTAAAAGGGGAGAAGGCCGTGCCGAAGTTTTTAATTCAATGCACGACCACATTTTAAGTGGCGGTTGGAAAGCATGATAGCGCCTAGGGAAAAAGTTCTGGAAGTGCTGAAAAAGACCGTGTCAGTCAGGCTCAAGGTGGAGTCTCAGGACGAGCTGCGCAGCCTTGTGCTGAGGGAGCTGAAAAAAGCCGACAGGAACTACACGCTGACCACACTGCGGCTCAGGAAGCTTGCTCTTACCTTACCCGAACTCGAGGTGAAGGCAAAGACAAGGAAATTGACCGGTTTCAACAAGATTGAAAATTGTCCCATATGCGAAAGCCCGGTAAAACCGTACAGCGTCAAGAACCTGATGGGGAAGGACATTGTTGTCGGCTATGAGTGCACAAGGTGCGGCTACCAGAGCGACCTTGAGGCTTTCGTGCCGATGAAGTACGAGTTTGTTTGGAAGGCAAACTTGCAAAAATAAAAAATCAAGCGAGAGGGCGACATCTCTGTCGTCTCGGTCAGCAGGCGGCTGGTTGAGCTGCTGCCGGCGTCTGCTGAGTCTGCTCCTTCTTACCCTTCTTCTCCTTTGCCATGTTTTTCACCCCCGTTGGTTTTCCTGGTCATCTTCAAGCTTTCCTAGAATCGGTAAGTTAAAGCTCTGTCCGGCGGGTAATAAAAGCAAGTAGTAGCAATAAATACTACAGATTGGACGGATATTTATGAACTCGGACCTGCTGGAGAGCATAGGACTGACAAGGAACGAGACAAAGGTCTACCTGAGCCTCTTGGAGCTAAACTCCGCATCGGCTTCCGAGATAGCAGAGAAGTCGGGCCTCTACAGGAAAAACGTCTATGATGCCCTGAACAGGCTTATCAAAGAAGGCCTCATAAGTTTCGCGAAGGTTGATACAAAGATGATTTTCACGGCCACGGACCCCCAGAAGCTACTGGAGTTCGTCGACATACGCAAGAGGGAGATACAGTCGATGCTGCCGGAGCTCAGGAGCCTGTACAAGGCGCCGCCGATGGCCGACGACGTTAGGGTGTTCAAGGGCACGGGAGGACTGAAGGCCATCTTCGAGGACATACTGAGGACAAGGTCGGACTATGACAAGTTCGGCTCCGAGGAGAAGTTCAAGGAGTTCCTCCCCTACTACTACCCGCAGTACCAGAAGAAAAAGGCGAGCATAGGCATAAGGTGCAGGGCGGTCTACAGCGAGAGCGAGAGGAACGCGGAGTTCGTGAAGGAGTTCATAGGGAAGGTCAGGTTCCTGCCGAAGGAGTCCATAAACCCGGCAACAACATTCGTCTACGGTGACAAGGTAGCGGTGATGATATGGAAGGAGAACCCCATAGGCATACTCATGCACAGCAGGGAGGTCGCGGACAGCTACAGGTACTACTTCGGGTCTCTGTGGGGAAACGCCAAAAAATAATCTCGCAAACAATAAGCTCTGGCGCGACAAATGATTAAAGCTGGTCAGCTTGGTGAAGACAACCGAGATTCTGGTAAGAGACATGATGGCTAAGCTCGAGCCCGTGAAGGAGGACACACCTGTCGACAAGATGCTGTCGAGGCTCAAGAAGGAAGGCCTTGTGATACTTCCGGTAGTCGACAAGAACAACACGCTTGTCGGCGTGGTGAGCGAGCACGACCTCATAAAGCTGATAAAGAGGGAGTCGCCGTCGATAGCGGGCACCGTCTGGTCCGACAGCATAGACGGCTCGGTCAAGGACATGAGCGTGAAGGACATAATGAGCGCGAAGGCCATTACATTGTCGCCGAACGACACCATAGACTCCGCTCTGAAGGTCATGAACAACAGCAGCATGAGGGTCCTGCCTGTCACCGATTCGGAGAGCAAGCTTCTGGGCGTTATAAGGATAAGGGACGTCTTCGAAAAGCTGCTCGGAGGGTGATCAGATGGTTTACATCGGAATTTTCGACCTCGCACTTCTGCTTTTGGGAGCAAAGATAGGCGGCACGATATTCAGCAAGCTCAACCAGCCCAGCCTGGTCGGAGAGCTGCTGGCGGGCATAGTGCTAGGCTCGTCGATGCTCGGGATTGTAAAGCCGTCAGCGATAGTGGATGCGACTAGCCAGCTCGGCCTGATGTTCCTTGTACTTCTCACAACACTTGCTACTGACTGGAAGAAGATAGAGAAGAGGGTCGAAGCTTACTCGCTAGTCGAGGCGATCAGGATGATAGTCCCGATATTCCTCATAGTCTATTTCATCGGAGGCTACTTCGGATGGAACATCTACACGAGCGCGCTCATATCTGTCGCGTTCATGCACACGAGCCTCGCCATTGCCTCGAGGACACTGACAAACCTGAACCAGCTGGGCAGCATAGAGGGCGAGGCGATAATAGGCATCCAGGTCATAGACGACATGGCCGCGGTGCTGAGCATAGCCATACTCGCCAACTTCCTGCAGAACAGCAGCATGGGATTCGAGAACATGGCAAAGCTGCTCTTCATAATCGTGGGCTTCTTCGTGGTCATGAGCAAGACGGGCTTCAGGTTCATAAACTGGGCCATAGGCGAGGTGCACAAGCACGGCATGGAGGAGGCGCTTCTGGGTGTCACGCTCGTCATCGCGTTCCTCCTGGCTACCTTCACCGAGCAGATGGGCATAGCCACTTTCCTCGGCGTGTTCCTTGCCGGAATCCTGCTGAGCAAGACGTCCCAGGCCAACCTCATCTCCCAGAAGGTCAAGGAGGTGGGAGAATCGTTCTTCATACCCATATTTTTCGCGTCACTTGGCCTCAGCGTGAACGCGCTCAGCGCATACAACCAACTGTTCTTCATACTGCCGTTCGTGGGGCTTGCGATAGTGCTGAAGCTCCTTTCCTCCTCATTGCCTTTGATGTTCCTAGGCTACAGGAAGGACGAGGCCCTGAAGATAGGCTCCGGGCTGATTTCCCTCTCGGAGATATCGCTCATCATACTGGGGATAGGACTGGCAGCCGGCGTGCTGAACACTGCGCTGTACTCAGCGATAATTGTAGCGTTCGTGCTCATAAACATGGTGTCCCCGATAATCACGTCTTACATCTTCAGGAACGGATGGGTGCTGGGCAGGAAGCGCTTCAGGTGAGCAAGCGGTCCGCCGTATTTATTCAACCGCTACAATGATTAATTTATGTCCGACGCCGAAAAGGACCTGCAGAACGCCGTGATGAACTTCAGGATGCTGGAGGCGAGGCTGGACGCCCTCATAAAGCAGAGGGACATTGTCATCGCCAAGATGTCCGAGCTAGGCGCCACGATGGACGGCCTCGGCGAGCTGGGCAAGAGCAGGGAGGTGCTGTTTTCGCTGGGCTCTGACGCCTACACCGTGGGGCAGGTCACCGACAGGGAGAACGTGCTCGTGGACATAGGTGCCGGCATTTTGCTCCGCAAGAGCGTGGACGAGGGGCGGGTGACGCTGAACAGAAAGAAGGACGAGCTTGAAAAGTCCCTGAACGATCTGCAGGGAGAGATAAAGGGCGTCTCCTCGATGATGGAACAGCTCAACGCGGAGATACAGAGGGCCTACCAGGGCGCTTCATAGGGTCGGTCTGCGATGTTTGACTTCCTTAAGAAAAAAATCTCACAGATAGTCGACGGCTTCTCCAAGAAGGTCGAGAAGAAGGAGAAGGAGCAGGAGAAGAAGGTCGAGGAACTGGAGAAGGCGATAGAGAAGAAGGTCGAAAAGATAGAACCAGATTCATTTGCGGAGCCTGCCAAGGCGATAGAGACCATAAAGGAGGTCATAGAGGCAAAGCTGCCAGAGAAGAAGGAACAGGTCGAGGAGGCTGTCGAAGAGATAAAGGAAGAAATTTCTCATGAAAAACCGAAGGAGGAAATGGAAAAAGCAGAAGAGCCTGCGGTCAAGCCTGAAACAAAAATCGAGGAGCGCGTGAATGAAACTCCGCAAAAATCCGAGACAAAGAAAACTGATGAGAAAAAATCGTGGATCAAAAAATTATCCGAGAAGATAGTCAAGAGCATCGTGGAAAAAAAGCTTGGCGAGGAGGACGTGGCGCCGCTGTTCACGGAGCTAGAGACCGACCTGCTGGAGTCGGACGTTGCTCTGGAGGTCGTTGAAAAAATAAAAAGCGACCTGAGGTCTTCCCTGCTAGAAAAGGAGATACAGAAGGGAAAGGAAAAACAGTACATCAAGGACTCCATAAGGCAGAGCCTGCTGGGCATACTCTCCGTGCCGAAGGTCGAACTGAAGGAGATGGTAAAATCGAAAAAGCCAGTAGTGCTTTTATTCCTCGGGTTCAACGGGAATGGTAAAACGTCAGTCATTGCTAAAGTTGCCAAACATTTGAAGGACAGCGGATACAGCTGCGTGATCTCTGCGTCTGATTGTTTTAGGGCTGCGGCGATTGACCAGATAGAGGAGCACGCCAAGAAGATAGGGGTGAAACTGGTAAAGCACCAGTATGGCGCGGATCCGGCCGCGGTGGCGTTCGACGCTATATCTCACGCGAAGGCGAACAACATAGACTTCGTCCTGATAGACACCGCGGGAAGGACCCATACAAACGTCAACCTCATGAAGGAGATGGAGAAGATAGTCAGAGTGAGCAAGCCGGACCTGAAGGTGTTGGTGGTGGATTCTCTGATAGGGAACGATGTTGTGCCCCAGGCGAGGACCTTCAACGACACCATAGGCATAGACGCGGTGATATTCACCAAGGTTGACATAAACCCGAAGGGCGGCTCGCTGCTCTCGGTGTCTTACTTGTTGAAGAAGCCCATACTGTTTCTGAGCGTCGGGCAGGACTATCCCGACCTGAAGGAGTTCGAGAGGGACTGGTTTGTCGGCCAGCTGATGGGAAACGGATGATGTCAGTCGGTCTTGTAAAGGCGTTCCTTCAGCTGCCTTATAACCATTGGTGTGAGCCAAAGCATGACGAGAGGTGCGCCTATGCCCAGGATGTACGCAACGCGCCCTGTGGACAGCCCTGTGTAACGGACTATTTCCTGGTGGGAGCCTGCAAAATCGCTGACTGAGTTGTAGCTGCGCATGATTATGTCTGTCAGTCCCAGGTTGTTTGCCGCCAAAAGGTATTCCATCAGTCCCATGCCGTAGTGCAGGTCCTTGATGACATCTGTCTGTTCTTCCCTTGTGGTCTTTAGAGAGGGTGCAATTTTCTTGAGCAAGGGCGCGGACTTCAGCAGGAGGTAGATGCCTGGCACCGCGGCCAGGCATGAGACCATCAGCGCCCGCTCCGGCCCCACAAGTTTCATCATGTAATCCGGGAAAATGTTTGCTTCCCCTCCAGAAAATGTGATCATAGCCTTCAATGTCGTGTACTTGTCCGCGATGACCACCGTCGCCGCAAAGACCAGCGGGAGCTTGATCTCCCTGAAGTCCTCGTACACCTCTCCGGTGTGGGCTTTCAATCTCTAGAGAGCATCGGCCGTCTGCGTGTGGGCCACCTAAAAACTACTTGGAAGTAAAGTTTAAATTCCGGTTTTTCGGGTTGGGAATAGTCCGAATATCGTAAAACTACCTTCCAGTGGCAATAACAGTAAGCTATAAAAAAACTTCCAGACCATCTTTAATTGGTGATTGCCATGCCCAGCTATGTCGATTATGAATCCCATCTTGCCGACCTGGAAAGGAGCATGGATCCCGAGGAGCAGCGCAACTACGATGTCTGCAAGAGTGTCATAAGGAAGTACATCAAGGAGAAGAACCTCCACAGGATGAGCTCCTACGTGGACTACTTCAACTACTACAAGCCGCTGCACAGGGTGGTGAACCTCCATCAGGAAAAGTTCGGGGACACCCCCGAGTCCGACAGGGCAGACAGCATCATACACAGTGCAATCTACGGCGACAGCAAGGATGCGCAGGCGATAGCCGGAAAGAGCGGCGAGATGCTCGACTACCTCAAGACACAGGGGGGCTTCGAGGATATGAGCGACAGGCTCCAGCTGTGGAGGTACATAGGAAGGATGGGCAGGCACAGGAAGTTCGAGCCTCTATCTTGGAGGGAAAAGCTGGGCAGGCTTGCCGGCGACTTCCACAAAAGGGAGTTCTACAGCGGGCTTTTCGAATGGTTTGGCAACTACGTGAGGTACCAGCTCTCCGTCAAGGAGATCAGGAACATGAGGCTGCTGGCAAGGGAAAAGGGGGACGGCCTGCTGGACATTGTGGCGTGGTACGACATAGAGAAGGGCGATGGTAGCATAGTGCAGACCCTGAGCATATTCAGGGACGAGAAGGAGAAGGGCGTGCTTTTTTCCGTTCCCGGCACCACCTACGGCCTGGACAACGTCATAACCAAGAAGGAGGTCGCCGCGGTTGCCGGCACGGTGCTGACCACTTATGTGGTGAAGCAAATCCCTGTGCTCAGCGAGATGATATCCAAATATCCGACATTGGACTGGCTCGCCAGGACGCTCAGCCTGTACTCGTCGCCGACGGAGGGTATAGCACTGATAGCAGCAGGACTGGCGGCCAAAAAGCTGATGGGAGTGTACGACAACCTGAAGGAAAAACGGGGGTTCGTGAAGGCGTTCGTAAAGTCCCGCGACACGGACGACATGCTCATAGTCTCAAACGAGGTTGCCGAGTACGACTGCGTGAAGGCCAACATATGCTACGCCATACTGTGGAACAGGAGCCTCAGCGAGGACATGCTCTACAGGGTCGCCGAGAGGTACAGGCTGGACAGGAAGGACGTCAGAAGGTATCTCGACATCTTCGGCAGGGAGCTGAACATCCTTGACAGGAGGACCAGCGTGGTGGACGACAAGGTTATGGAAAAGTACGCCGCAAAGAAGGGGCTGGAAAATGTCAGCTACTCATACCAGGACAAGGAGTCCGTCACGGGGGACAGGGAACTGGAGGACCTGGTCGGAAGGCTGGAGAAAGACCTGTACGAAGAAAAGTAAAGAGTGCGTCTAGCAAGCTTTCGTGTACGACCAGCCCGGGTTGTCGGAATAGTGTATCTCTGCGCCGTTGAAATATTCCAGGCTTTTCTTGTCGACGAGCACCAGCACGCCGCCGCAGTCTATGACCTCATCGTCGCTGTCGACGGAGCCCACCACCTGGTATACGACCGACGTGTAGGATTTGATTAGCCTCAGGTATTTCTTAGAACTGTTGAGCCTATGCACCTCTTCCTGAGCCCTTTTTGAAAGCCTTATCGTGTACATCTTTGTATCGCCAAGGGATGGGTAGTCGCCACTATCAGGTACTACCTATATCCTATTTGGCTTTCTATATATTTAAAAGTATCTGTTCGAGTATAGAGTTGCGGCGGTATTTATCGTACCTTCGGGTAAGCGACAGTCCATACAATATCTGCCGCGGGCACATTGCAGACAAAACTTAAAGCCTCTTTTTGACCAATTCACTATTGACCGATTATGGTGATGGACGAACTGGGAGGGGGCCTGAAGGCGGCCTTCAACAGGCTGATGGCCTCCGTGACGGTGGACAAGAAGCTCATAGAGCAGACGGTGGTAGACATAAGGCGGTCACTCATACAGTCGGACGTCAACCTCCAGCTGGCGAACGAGCTGGCCGACACGATAAGGAAGAGGGCCCTCGAGGAGAAGACGCCATCCGGAATGAGCAAGAGGGAGCACGCCATAAAGATTGTACACGAGGAGCTGGTCAGGCTTCTTGGAAGCAAGTTCGAGCCGCTGAAGCTGACAAGGAAGCCTTCGATAATACTTATGGCGGGACTGCTCGGCGCCGGAAAGACAACAAGCACGATGAAGCTGGCAAAGTACCTCCAGAAGCAGGGAAGGAACACAGGAGTGATATGCGCGGACGTCTACAGGCCGGCTGCACTGGAGCAGCTGATGCAGCTCGGGAAGCAGATAAACGTGCCCGTGTACGGGGAGAAGGGAGTCCCAAACCCGCTGAAGATAATAGAAGGCGGCCTGAAGGAGTTCCAGAAAAAGGATGTCATTATAGTGGACACAGCGGGCAGGTACAGGCAGGAGGAGAGCCTGATGAAGGAGATAAAGCAGATAGGGGACAGGCTGAAGCCGGACGAGACTATCCTTGTCATCGACGCCACGATGGGGCAGCAGGCGAAGGCCCAGGCTGAAGCCTTCCACAAGGCAGTCCCCATAGGGAGCATCCTTATAACCAAGATGGACGGGACCTCGAAGGGGGGAGGCGCGCTGAGCGCGTGCAGCGTCACGGGTGCAAAGGTGAAGTTCGTCGGTGTGGGCGAGAAGATAGAAAGCCTCGAGCCGTACGACCCGGACAGGTTCGTGTCAAGGATGCTGGGGATGGGAGACCTGCAGGCTCTTTTCGAGAAGGTCAGGGAGGCCGAGATAAAGAAGGAGTCCGTCGAGAAGATAATCGCCGGCAAGTTCACGCTGAACGAGTTCATGGAGCAGATAGAGAGCGTGGGCAAGATGGGTTCGCTGTCTCAGATGGTGGGGATGATTCCGGGATTCGGGGCGATGAAGCTGCCGAAGGACGCGCTTGAGAAGCAGGAGCAGAAGATGAAGGCGTGGAAGTATCTGATACAATCTTTGACTAAAAAGGAAAGGGAAGCCCCAGATATAATCGATGCGTCAAGAATAAAACGTATAGCAAAGGGTTCCGGCAGGAAGGAGGAAGAGGTCAGGGAGCTGCTGAACCAGTACGGCTCGATGAAAAAGATGATGAGGGGTTTGGGCGGCATCAAGGGGATAGACAGGGGACAGCTAAAGCAGCTTGCGAAGCAGATGGGAATGAATTTCTAGCAGGCGTTAAAACAAAAATCTTTCTTCAAGTATTCTAGCTTTCCCTCCGAATTGTTTGATTTTCAAAGCTATGTCCAGTGGGGTTTTCAAGTCATCGTGTCTCCAAAGGGAGTGCTGTACCATTATTGCATTTGACGAGTGCATAGCCCTGTTTATGTGTTTTCTTTCTTTGGCCAATCCTTTTGGCAAATCCCACACCATTAGGAAACACTCGTTCATTTGAATAAAATATGTCACACGTGTGACGAGATAAACATTTCTATGTTGGCAAATATGTTTTGAATCATGCGTCTCAAATTATTTTGCGCGCAATCTTTCCGACTCGAATCACGTATAATCAATCAAACTCGGAGGTGCGCCAAACTTTAAACCCGTCATGCCCGATATAATTCTATGAAGTTCGAACCCGCGCCGGACATAAAGGGGCGCATCGTTGATATCATAGCCAAGCTGAATCTGTCCCACATCCGCCCCGACAGGGTGGTCTGCATGCGCTCGCACGGCTCGAAGGCCAACGCCTACGCTAGGATGTGGTCGCTCCCAAAGGTGTGGCAGCAGGCGCTCGGCGTGGAAGCCCACTACGTCCTCGAGGTCATAAGCCAACACTTCGACAAGAGGAGCAGGGACGACCAGGACAGGACGCTGATACACGAGCTCATGCACGTGCCGAAGACGTTTTCCGGGGCTCTCGTTCCCCACAGGTGCTTCAAGAAAAGGATAGACTCGAGGGCAGTTGAATCGCTATTCAAGCGGTTGAGGGAAAACGATAATAAGTTGTGAATTTTGCGACTGGGTGCATATGTTTTATTTCGGCAAGAGCAGTATGAGTCCGACTATCACGGAGAACACTGCCGTCGCGAGCAGAAGTATCCTTTTCGTCTTTGCGATGTCGTGCTCCGCCTTCTTGACCTTCTCCAACAGGAACGTCAGCTGGTGGTCGGAGAGGCTCACGGTGTCTTTCCTAGCTGCCCTCTGGAAGTCCTCGAACGCGTCTGTCGGCAGGTCGTCATTTTCATCAGTGGAGTTTATCGGGCCCACATCGAAATTTTCCTGTTTTGGGATTAGCACTGTCGCGGCCTCGATTGGCATGGCATGACGGCTGTTCAAATCCAGTGTGTCACCGTCCAGCAAAGTGGCAGTTTCGATTTGTCTTGCATGCAAGGTCGGGCTCTCCATCGGCACAGCCTCGCGCATGACTAGCTCCTTTACCGCGTTCAGCTCCGTCTTGATTGCCTCCACGTCGCGCATGACATCCTCCTCGCGATACGGGTTAGTCTGCTTTGTACGGTTGGCTTCATAGTACTTTGCGATGAGGACCTTCTTGTAAGTCTTGGCCTCGTCCTTTGCGGAATACTCCTCGTGTCTGTCCTCGGAAAAGTAGGATTTGGCCAGCTTTTCTATGCTCTTCGCCGCGCCGTACCCGCCGTGCTCAACCGCCTGCCTGACATAGTTGTAAAGCTTTCCCCACCAGTTCTCCTCTGCCTGAGCGTACATCAAGACACCTTCCGGAAATCAGTTAAGCAGAAGCATCTTCCTTATCCTGTCCACAAGTCCGTATTCCCGCCGGCACCTCTCCATGCCTGCAATGTCCCTCGCAATGTCCACGAAAGCCCTGCTCGCGCCGCTGTGCGGCCTGTGCATCACTATAGGCGCCTTCGAGTTTATCCCGTTGGGCACGTTGTCGTCGTCCGGGACACTGCTTATGACGTTGATACCCGTGAGCTCCCTTATCTCCTCGGTGCTCAGCTCGAACGCCTTGTTCTTCACCTTGTTGAGCACAAGCCCCCTTATGTCCGTGTCTATCCTCGCCTTCTTTATCGCCCCCATGAGCCTGTTCACGTCTATTATGTCGGGTATCTGGGGTGACGCCACCAGTATGGCCTCGTCGCTGAAAAGGAGCGGTGTTATCGTCTCGTGCCCCATCCCTGGCGCGGAGTCCAAAAGGACCACGTCGAACTCGTCAAAGCTCCTCCTTGCCATCGCCTTCAGGTTGTCCACTGTCATGTTCCTCAGGTAGTCCAGATCCATGGAGGCGGGCAGTATGCTGAGCGTGTCGCTGTAGTTGTACAAAGATGCTTTTGTCGTCACCTTCTTCCTCAGCACGTCGTTTATGGTGTGGCAGTACTTCAGGTCCAATCCAAAATGGAGAGAAAGGTGCGGGGTCGCGATGTTGCAGTCGACTATAAGGACTTTTTTCCCCATGTTTGACAGTGCCGCGCCGAGGTTTGCAGTGAGCGTGGTCTTGCCGACGCCGCCCTTGGGTGAGGATATCGAGACGATTTTGACCAGATGGACCGCCCGCAATTATACAGAATTGGAATTTGGACGTTAAATACTTTGCAGGGGCCTTTTTTACCCCGGAAGACGATATGCAGAGTATGAGGGAGTTCATTCTGAGGGCGTCGAAGGGCGTGACCAACCCCAATTTCATAAACCTGAACGATTTGCCGGGCGCGGGAAGGCTTGACCTGGTGTGCAGGTGCGTCACGAACGCGCTTTTCGTCTCGAACGACATGAGAAGGGACACAATCATCCATGTAGTGTTGGAGGGGCCGGACAACCCGCCGAGGACGGTGAGCTTCGACGGCAGGGAGCTGAGGAACCTGGCCCCGGACGAGCGGAACTGCGCGTCTCACATAAGGATAGCCCTCGAGAGGAGCGCCGGTTTCAAGCTTGGGGAATGCGCAAAGTCGGAGCCGGGCATAACAGTGTGCAAGAGCAGTCTTGAAGGCATGTTGAAGGAGAAAAGCAAAACCACACAATTGATCTATCTGCACCCCGAGGGCACTGACATAAGGAAGTTCGAGTTCAAGGAGGACGTCTGCTTTATTTTTGGCGACCACGTAGGTATCGAAAGGGCAACAGAGAAGCTGTTGAAGAGGCTCGGCGCAGTAAAAGTCAGTCTGGCTCCAGCATATTATCTAGCGTCCCAGTGCGTCACAATCTGTCACAACGAACTCGATGTCAGAAGGCTCATGGCTGGCGAGATTGAACTGGGGAGTTGAACACTCTATGTTTGTGAATACGTCAAAACCGACAAAAAGGGAGATTGCTGTTTTCAGGCAGAGGGAGAAAGAAGGCGTTGTGCCGCTGGAAAAAGTGGAGAAAAGGCTGAAGAATGGCAAAAGTAGTCCTTGAAAGAAGCGCGGAAAATCCATTTTCAAAAGCCTCGCCATGGACACTATTACAACCAATAACTACCCCCGACACAAAATACAATGTATGCGGAAGCAGCCCAAGGGAGTTTCGACAATCATCTCCTACGTCCTGATAATCGCCATAAGCATAGCCGCGATCTCCATCGCCTACCTTGTGGCCGTGAGGGTGATAAACCAGGCTCTTGATGCGGCCGTGGTCAACGAGGCGACCGCCAACGCGAACAAACTTTCAGATGCGATAAACGAGGTGTCGCGGGAGGGAGTGGGCGGAAAGAGGACGCTGGAACTGCAGGTCACCGGCGGCGGCTACAGCGTGAACAGCTCCACGGGCCAGCTTTACTTCGAGTACGGGCTCGCTTCGAACATATTCCCGTCCAAGATGTACATGAGGAGCGGGAACATAAGGGTGCTGACGTGCCCTGTCGGAAACAACATCAACTACGAGCTTAGGCTGGTCTACAACAAAATCAACCTGACCGGCGACGGGAACACAATTGGGAAGGGCACGAGCAGCGTGTGCGTGCAGAAGGCCGGGCTGAGCGGAGCCAACCCACTGGTGAACGTGAGCAGGTGCTAGCAAGTCTGAGCGAATGAAATATCATCGGACCATAATCTTCCAACGAATCAATAATGACGAAGAGAGACGCACTACAATGCAGTATGTTCATATAGTCAAAAAATATTTGAACATCTTTGCCATCAGGCAACCCAGTATATTAGTAACACATTAATTAGTAATATGTTACTAAAATTTGTCGACAATCGAAGATTTATATAGTAATTTACTATAATATTAAATAGCTATAAGGTGTGGAAAATGAAATTCATCGACAGGGAATCCGAGCTGGCGGAACTGGAAAGCCTTTCCGCGCTGTCTAAGAAAAGGCTGTTCACCACGTTGGTCTACGGCCTCCGCCGCGTCGGGAAAACGGAGCTCGTCAAGCAGGCTGTGAAGGGCAAGCCGCACCTGTACTTTTTCGTCTACGAGGGCAAGACGAAGGAATCGCTGCTGAAGGAGTTCGAGAAGGAGCTGAAGGACAAGGGCTACGTCGACGAGGGCGTGGAAATAAAGGACATGGATTCTTTCATCCGCATCCTTTTCCGCGAATGCGATGGCGCCCACGTGATATTCGACGAGGTCCAGTTCATGCGTAGCATATACCCCGCCTTCTTTTCGGTCATGCAGAAGGAGATAGACGAGAACCAGCACAAGCGGATGCACGTCATATTTCTCGGGTCGATAGTTGGGCTGATAAAGGAGGTCTTCGAGGACGCGAAATCCCCTCTGTACGGCAGGATAAAGTCGCCAATAAACCTGAAGCCGCTGACATACAGGCATACATCATCCCTGCTAAAGAGCCTCAAGTATGACAGTGTGGAGGACTTTGTCAGGTTCCACTCCGTTTTCGGGGGCTTTCCCAAGTACTATGTGGCGATGGAGGACTTTGATTTGGGCGGTAAAAGCTTCGACGAAGTAATGAGGTCCCTGTTTTTCAGGGAGAACGCCCCGCTCAGGAACGAGGTGCTTTCAATACTCAGGCAGGAGTTCGGGGCGGGGAAGAGCTATTATTACCACATACTCGAGGCCATAGCCACGGGGCACACGAAGCTGTCGGAGATCGCATCCTACATGGGCAGGAACCCCACCGCCATCACGCCGTTCATGGACGACCTCGTCAACTATTACGAGATCATAGAGAGGGTTTCGCCCGCCACGGAGAGCGACCGGAAGAGGAGCGTCTACGCCATAAGGTCTCCGCTGTTCAGGTTTTGGTTCAGGTACGTCTATCCCAACCTGAGCTATTTCGAGCTCGGCGAATACGACTACATAATGAAGGACTTCGAACTGACATCGAACTCGTTCTTCGGGAGGGGGTTCGAAGCCGTCTGCACGGAGGTTCTGGGGGAGATGAACAGGAAAGGCGCGCTGCCCTTTGTCTTCCGGAAGGTCGGACGTGAATGGGGAAAAAGACCCGGGGGCGTGTTCGAGATAGACATCGCCGCAATCAACGAGCGGACGAAGGACATCCTCTTCTGCGAGTGCAAGTGGAAGGAGAAGGTGGACGCAAGGAAGATACTGGCGGAGCTGAGGGGAAAGGCGGGGTACGTGCAGTGGAACAGCGGAAAACGCAAGGAGTACTATGCAATCTTTGCAAAATCCTTCAGGGAAAGGATAAGGGAGCCCGGCCTGCTGCTGTTCGACCTCAAGGACATTGTGCGGTAAACGGTTGCAAGCCAGTAACTGCCTATGCAATTTTTATCCGAATGGCACACATGTAATTATGGGGAATGCTTGCCATCGGAGGCGTTTTTGCGCCGTCCTCGCTGGGCTGGTCCCGGCGTCGCTAATCTTGTCTTACCTCGCCCGGGTTTGCGCCCGCGCCTCGGGGAACGCGGGAAGGCGTCAGTAATTTATGGCGGTAAACGAAAAGGTTATTTTAGGGATTGTGCAGGCGTTTGCATGACGAAAGGCGAAAAAACCAGTGAGTTGCGGGCGAGAATGGATGATATGATTAGGAAAATCACTCCAATCCTCAGGCACAACGGCGTGGTGACGGCCGGCATATTCGGCTCGTATGCAAGGGGCGAGCAGAACAGGAAAAGCGATGTCGATATCTTGGTAAAGTTCCGGGGCAAGAAGAGCCTGCTGGATCTGGTGGGGCTCAAGCTGGAGCTGGAGGACATGCTCGGCAGGAAGGTTGACCTTGTGGAGTATCCAGCGATACACCCGATGATAAGGGACAGGGTGCTGAAGGAACAGGTGAGGATACTGTGAGTATTAGCATGTGGTCAAAGATGAGCTGGAAGGTGAGCGCCTAAGATGAAAGAGGAATCGGAAAATTGGATGAGGGACGCCGAGGAGGACTTGGGCACGGCGGAGGACTGCGAGAAAGCGGGCAGGCACAAAGCGGCGGCCTTCCATTCGCAGCAGGCGGCGGAAAAGTCTCTGAAGGCGCTGGAGATACAGAAGGTCGGCAGGTTCGACAAGGTTCACGACCTATTGACGCTCGCAAGGATAGTAAAAGCGCCTGACGAAGTGACAATCTGCTGCATAAAGCTGAACCCTTATTACACCGCCGCGAGATACCCCGATGTGAAAGGGCACGTGAGCGGCGACACGGCCAGGGAGTTACTGATAAAGAGCAGGGAGGTGCTTAGATGGGTAAAGCAAAGCCTGAAGCAGTAGAGATGGCGAAGGACTTCAAAAGTAAAGCGGGGAAAAAATACGGCATCAAAAAGATGTTTTTGTTCGGTTCCATGGCGACCGGGAAAACCCACAGGTGGAGCGACATCGACCTTCTTATAGTATCCGACAGGTTCAGAAACAGGATTGGTTTCATGTCCAAGCTCTCCGCCGAATGGCACATCACGCAGGGGAAAAATTTCCCGGTGGACTTCCTCCCCTACAGGACGAGGGAGTTCAACCGCATGTCCAGGAGGATAACCATTGTGCGGCAGGCTCTGGAGGAAGGGGTTGAGATATGAGGAGACCCTGCGCGCAAGACGCCCTGCTTGCGGTTCTGGCGCTTTCATCAATCCTCTTATCCTCGCCAACCCTCGCCCAGGTGTGCAACTACGCCAGCGGCGGCGGGTCTGCGGGCCAGGTGGCCTACTGGGCCGACTCCCTGGGCGATCTGGGCGGAAACAACATCCTCTACTGGAACGGCACAGCCGCCAGGCTGGGCATCGGCACGTCCTCCCCGCTCAATGCATTGGACGTCGTGGGTACGGTCAATGTAACTAACCAGATATGCCTCGGTGGCGTCTGCCAGAGCTCCCTGTCGTCGGGCGGGGGAGGCTGGACATCCTCGGGCAGCTACCTGTACAACAGCACCCCGGGGGCCGGCGCGGGGATAGGGACGGCGGCCGTGCGGACACAGTGTTATATGACATAACACAGGCGCCTTTATTTGCCCGCGCTGTTATATAATATAACATGGGACAGGGCGAGCTTTTGCTGAAAAACATAAAGGAGTTCCTGGCATACGCGTACGAGGCTTACCGCAAGGGGAACTACAACACCGCCATGACCCTGTTCTTCAAGGCCCTCGTTTCAATCGTGGACTACCACCTGTTCCTGAAGACCGGGGCCGTGCCGTCCTCGCACGAGGGGAGGTTCAGGACGCTGGAATCGAGGTTCCCCGGCCTGTACAGGGTGGTGGATGCGGACTTCCCGCTGTACACGGAGAGCTACAGGATAGCCGTAAGCAGGAGCGACACGGAGAAGGTGAAATTGGATGTCGAGTCTCTCATCAGGCAGTTCAAGCTTGAGGAAAAGATTAAGTAGGGCGGCGGCGGGCTTCTACAGGGCGCACCGCAAATCGGTACTGGACGTAATACTCTACGGCTCAGCCGTCAGGGGAAAGCCCTTTCCCAGGGACGTCGATGTGGCGGTCATCTTCAGGAGATTCGACAGGAAGGAGTTTTACGACGCCGTCTACGACCTGAAAAAGGCGCTGGAAAGGCTCGGCGTAAGGGCGGACGTGAAGGGGTTCATGCTCGAGGACATATTCGACAGGAGCCTGTTCATAAGGCCGTCGCTGTTCGTCGAGGGCGTGTCGCTGGTCAGGAAAAGGAGGCTCGGGGAATCTCTGGGGTTCTTTTCGGGGTCGGTCTTCCTGTTTTCGCTGGGGGGCATGACCGCCTCCCAGAAGACGAGGTTCCAGTACGCGCTGAAGGGAAGGGGGGGCCGCGTGGGCATCCTCGCGGGGCTGAAGGGAAGGCATCTCGGCAGGGGGACCGTGCTTGTACCGATTGAAAATTCGGAAAAATTCGCGGACTTCCTGAGGTCGTGGAAGGCGGAGTACGAGGAGATGAGGGGGCTGTTCGTCAGGGCGGCGTAGCCTTTCGGGAGGCTGAAGTGAAATGGATGTTGCGCGCGGCAGCCAACGAACCGCGCCATTTTTATTCAAAGGCCGCACATATAATTATGGGAAAGTGCGTCATGTTCAGGGCATTTTGCCGCGTTCTCGCAGGGCTGGTCCTGGCATCGCTGGTATTGTCTTACCCTGTCCTCGCCCAGGTGTGCAACTACGCCAGCGGCGGCGGGTCTGCGGGCCAGGTGGCCTACTGGGCCGACTCCCTCGGCGACCTGGGCGGAAACAACACCCTCTACTGGAACGGCACAGCCGCCAGGCTCGGCATAGGGACTTCGGCTCCGCTCAACGCGCTCGACGTAGTGGGCACGGCAAACGTGACAGG
>CAYRSM010000019.1:0-22584 GCA_964427125.1 uncultured archaeon
GTGCAGGCTGATAAGGAGGAAGATCTACCCGAAAATCAGGCTTGAAATGAGGCGCAATTCAATCTACAGGAAGGAGGACTTCCTCAACCTGCTGACCCACATAGCGCTGACCAGGGACTTTGCCGAGAACGGCTCAAGGACGCTGTGCGAGGCCTTCGGGAAGAGGACGCCGACGTCCGACGCCCTGCTTTACCACATAAAGAAGAACAGCGACAGGGAAGCATTGCAGAGCATGTTCACCGGGATATTCGACCTTATCCACAGGATGGCGAAAAGGAGCGATTTCTTCGGAGGAAGGAAAGTGGACTTGGCGATAGACTTCACGGACTGGTTCTACTACGGGAAGGACAGGACAATGATGGTTCTAGGAAAGAAGCCCGAAAGGGGTACGAACTGGTGCTTCAGGTTCGCCACTATAAACGTGGTGGAGCACGGCGAAAGGTTCACCCTGCTGGCTCTCCCAGTCTCGACTTTCGACACTAAGGAGAAATTATTGGAAAAGCTGATTTCGTTTGCAAAGAAGAGGGTTCCGATGAGGAAACTTTACGTGGACAGGGGATTCTTTTCATCTGGCGTCATAAACCTGCTCAAGAGGATGGGCGTCACATTCCTCATGCCAGCGATAATGAACGACAGGGTGATAGACTATGCAAATTCGGTCAGCCCGCCGGCGGTCATAAACGGATATCCGATGAAGGATTGCACGTTCAACCTCATAGTGCTGGAAAAGGAGGATAAAAGATACGCATTCGCCACCAACATGAAGCTGGGAAATGACGACATCCTTCTGGCGGAAAAGCTGTTCCTGCCGTACTCGAAAAGGTGGGGCATCGAGACATCGTACCGCGTGAAGAAGGGCTTCAGGGGAAAGACCACCTCGAACAACTATATCGTGAGGCAGTTCTACTTCATGATGTCGGTGGTTCTGTACAACCTATGGATACTGGTGAACCTCCTGTTGTCCGTTTTCCTGTTCGGGAAGTTTGGACAAAAGCCACCAGTAACGGCTAAGCTGTTCGGGACAATACTGTTCACAATTGACCCGGGCGGCGGCTAATCTATTCTGCTCCAGCAGTGATTTTCATATAATGTCCGCATTTGGCGCAGAATATGGTAATTATTCCATCTTTCTGATACCCAGATTCTGTATAGTTGTGACCAGCGGGTCCGCATTTTGGTTCGTTTGCCATCTTTTTCACCTCCCTTCTGCATCCCTCAGTATATAAAATTTGCCCTGTAGACCTACTTATACCCAAGTTCTTTCTAATTATCGGTTGGACAGTCCTGATTTTTAAGGATTTCTAGAATACCTTCGGAACTACTGAAGCTTAATAAAGATTTAAGAGGTAAAAGTAAATAGATTGTTTATGAAGTGCAGCAGTTGCGGAGTGGAGGTGTCGGCGAAGAAGAACTTCGTCAGGTTCAAGTGCCCGAGTTGCCTTGAGACGGAGATAGTCAGGTGCTTCAACTGCAAGACGTCCTCACAGAAATTCGAGTGCGGGAAGTGCAAGTTCGTTGGTCCCTAGGTGTTTTTCTCATGGTCGGCGAAAAGGACAGCACGATTCCTATATGGAAAGAATACCTAGATTCGGGCTGGAAATCCAAGACTGCTGGAAAGACGGATACCAAGCTCCACATTTACGCGATAAGTTCTAATGACAACGAATACAAGGGCATAGTCCTTGCGGAAAGCCCGGACAAGGCGAAGGAGATTTACGGCGCAAAGTATCCCAACGAGAAGATAACCGAAGTGAGGGAGATGCCCTACGAGCCGGGTCTGGTAGCTAGGATACAGGTAGTGCCCGAAGAGTAGAGTTGTTTTTCTGCGCGGCATCGTAACAGGTCATTCAAAAATAAGCCTTTCCTCCATTATCCTTGCCCTGCCGCCCACGCTCTTTATCAGTGTGGCAATCCTGACCAGTTCGTCCAGCCTAGGATGCTGCCACATGCTTCTCTGAACCATGGTCGCCTTCATCTTCCTGAGCAGCCTGTTTATCTTCAGCTTGAACGCCGCCTCTTCAGTCGGTATGTCGTAGGAGAGCACGAACACCTCGCTGTCTTCCATTTTGATACATATGTATCACCTTATATTTAAGCACTTGTATTGTACAAACCATATGAAACAAAATATATTTTTACCAACAACAAAAAAACTCCATGCCAAGACCAATCATGCCACACTTCCGGTTTGCTCACTCATGTACTTCAGGCAATCATTTTATAAGCACCCCATTTCTAATCTAAGTTATGTCCTCGATAACAGTGGTGTTGGGTTCAGCATCGGACAAGCCTGTCTTTGAGAAGGCGAAGAAAGTGTTTGACGAGTTCGGAGTATCCTACTCTGTGAAGGTCGCTTCTGCACACAGGACACCGGAGCTTGTGGAAAAGATAGCACGCGACTCTGACTCCGATGTCTTTATCGCCATAGCAGGGCTCTCCGCGGCGCTGCCAGGTGCGATTGCCTCAAAGACAACAAAGCCCGTTATAGGTGTGCCAGTCGAATCAAAGCTGGACGGCCTCGACGCACTTTTGTCCATAGCTCAGATGCCCCCTGGTATACCCGTCGCCTCTGTGGGCGTTGACCGCGGAGAAAATGCCGCGCTTCTTGCGATACAGATTCTCGCCCTGAACGACAAGTCTCTCGCGGGAAAGCTCGACTCCTACAGGAAGAAGATGAAATCCAAGGTCGAGGAAGACGACAGGGAAGCGCAGAAGTGGTAAGCGATGTCAGTCCACCCGATAGATTACCGTTACGGCTCAACCGAGATGAGGGCGGTTTTTGACGAGGAGAAAAGATTGGAACAACAGCTGAGAGTCGAAGCGGCACTCGCCGAAGCTCTCGCCGACTTGGGAAAGATACCAAGTGAAGCAGCCAAGAAAATAAAATCCAAAGCAAATACCAAAAGTGTTAGACTGGAAGTTGTGAAGAAAATCGAGGAGAAGACCAAGCACGACGTGATGGCCCTTGTCAAAGCACTCTCGGAGCAATGCGGCGATGCGGGAAAGTATGTCCATCTCACAGCGACAAGCTACGACATAGTCGACACCGCGCTCGCCCTCCAGACAAAGGAAGCCCTTGAGATACTTCTCACCAAAGCAAAAATCCTTTTGAGGAACGCTCTGGACGTCGCCAAAAAGCACAAGAACCTCGTAACGATAGGAAGGACACACGGCCAGCACGCCATACCGATAACATTCGGGTTCAAGATAGCAAACTTCGCGGACAAGCTCGGCGAGGACATCGAGCGATTGGAGGAGGACAGGAAGTACATAATGGGGAAATTTTCAGGGGCTGTGGGGACATACGCCGCCCAGCAACTGTACAATCTTGGAGATGAGCTCGAGAAGAAGGTGATGGAAAAGCTGGGGGTAAGCTCATCCGACATAAGCACGCAGGTCGTCGCGCGCGAGAACCTTGCCAGGATTGTGAGCGATGTGGTGATTTTCTGCTGCACCCTGGAGCAGTTCGCGAAGGAGGTGAGGAACCTCCAGCGCACCGAGATATCCGAGGCGAGCGAGCCCTTCGGCGGCAAACAGGTGGGCTCATCTACCATGGCACAAAAAAGAAATCCCGTGAACGCAGAGAACATATGCAGCAACGTGAGGATAATCAGGTCCTGCGTGATGCCCGCCCTGGAGAACATAGCGCTGGAGCACGAGCGCGATTTGACAAATTCCGCCAGCGAGCGCTCGCTGCTTCCAACTGTGTTCATCCTAGCAGACGAGGTGGCGTCAAGGGCAAACTCCATCCTGAAGGACATCGTCGTCTTCCCCGAGAACATGAAGAGGAATCTGGAGCTGTCAAAGGGCACTATAATGGCGGAGGCGATAATAACGGAGCTTGTGAAGCGCGGGATGGGGAGACAGGACGCGCATGAATTGCTGCGCGAGAGCTCGATGAAATCCTTCTCGGACGGCAAGGACCTGAAAGGCGTGCTGGTTTCGAGCGGAAAGATTTCAAAGTATATGAGTGCGACAGAACTGGACAAAGTGATGGACTATAAAAATTATATAGGGCTGTCGGTGCAAAAGACTGAGCAGATTATAAAAAAGTGGGAAAAGTAAATTGGTATGCACATGGTCGTGAACATCTTCGTGTTGACCGCAACTGGCAGGCTAGGAAAATACAAAAGTGATATTGTGAGTGCTGCAGGAACGGCTATAAAAATCATCAGAAATAAAATGCCGCTACCGGAAATCGACGTAGTCTTCCGTGACAATCCAGAAAACACCATTCCTAACTTGGGAATCGGTGGCTTCAGCAACGCCAATTACGTCGCTGTTGCCCTTGACCCCGATTTCAAAAATTTTGACGAAACAATCAAGGAGGAAATAATACGCACACTTGCACACGAATTTCATCACTGTGCCAGGTGGGACTCCGTTGGCTATGGAAACACAATTTTCGAAGCACTTGTTACCGAAGGTTTGGCAGACCATTTTGACATCGAAGTGACGGGTAAAAAGCCTCAGGCATGGGACACGGCTCTTTCCCCACGACAATTACCAAATATGAAAAACCTGGTTGAAAAAGAGTTTCGTAACAAACCACGCAACTTCTGGAAAAGTCAACGGGAATGGTTTTTCGGCTCCAAAGAAAAGAAAATCCCGAAGTGGACAGGATACACGCTCGGTTTTAACATCGTGAAAACCTACCTGGAAAGGAACCCCGACAAAAAGCCGTCGCAGCTTTTCGATGTCAAAGCCAGGGAATTTTTATAAACCAACCGAGACAAAGTGAGTAATGATGAAGGCGCTGCGGATACACGAGGGCTCGGCCAAGAACACCCTCGTCTACAGGGAGCCGGCGAAGACCGAGGGCAAGGGAGCCTTTGAGTTTCTGGACTACTTTTCGCTCTTCGACTGGGGAAGGTTCCTGGACAGCCCCGTGAGGTTCAAGGGCGTGGCGATGGCGGCAATCGCGAAGAAGCACTTTGAGCTCTTGAAGAAGGCGAAGATAAGGACCCACTACGTGAAGATGGACGGCGACAGCAGGATGGACATCTCCGTGGTGAAGATACCGGAGGCTGGGAAAAATCTGCCTGCCGGCTCGAAGAACTGCCTGCTACCCATAGAGATAATCTTCAGGAATTATACCCACCCCGAGAGCTCCGACCTGAGGAAGATAAGGGAGGGCAAGAAGACGTTCCAGGAGCTGGGCTACGAGGAGATGCCGGAGCCGAACAAGAGACTCCCGAGGCCGAAGATGAGCTACTCGACAAAGCTGGAGGCCGAAGACAGATTGCTTACAAGGGAGGAGGCAAGGGTGCTGGCCGGCCTGACACTAAAGGAGATGGACGAACTGGAGAAGATAGCACTGAAGGTGAACGACATAATAACAAGGCACTCGGAGTCCGTGGGCCTGATACACTACGACGGCAAGATAGAGGTGGCTAAAGACTCGAAGGGCAGGTTCATGGTCGTGGATGTCTTGGGCACGCTGGACGAGGACAGGTTCATGATGGACGCGGGCGGCGGAAAATTCGTAGACGTGAGCAAGCAGTTTTTGCGCAACTGGTACATATCGACGGGCTGGAAGGACAGGGTGGACGCCGCGAAGAAAAAAGCCGAGGAGGAAGGCGTAGACGACTGGACGATACTGTGTAAGCCGCCCCCCAGGCTGGAGGAGAGGGTGAGCTCGCTCGTGACTGAAATGTACATGGCGGACGCCGAGGCGAGGACCGGCAGGAAGCTCGGACAAAAACTCGGGGTGAACGTCAGGCCGCTCATAGAGGTTGCAAGGGAGATTGCCTCCATCCAGGAATCTGCCGAAAAGAAATAACCTCCCTACTCTGAAACATTTTAAGACCAACGTACAAACTATCTTTTATGGAGCTTCCGAAACTGCTTAGCGAGATTGCCCAGACCACGAAGTTCAAGGACAAGCTTGTGGACGACGAGACCATAGGGATGGTCCTAGACGCGGCTGCGCACGCCCCTTCCGCGGGAAACTTGGAGCCGTGGAAGTTCGTGGTGGTCAGGGAAAAGGAAATAAAGCTGAAGCTTGCAAAGGCGGCCCTTGACCTGGAGCACGTTGCAAAAGCCCCAGTCGTGATAGTCGTATGCGGCGACGTGGAGAGGGCCGCTAGCAAGTACGCCGCCAGGGGCGAGAAGTTGTATGTGGTCCAGGATACAGCCTATGCGTCGCTGCTCGTGCTGCTCTCATGCTCCGTTGTGGGTCTGGGCTGCTACCTGGTGCGTTCCTTCGACGAGGACGCCGTCAGGGAGGTGCTCGAGATACCGGAGGGGGTGAGGCCTTTCACCATCATACCGGTGGGCTACCCCGAGGGCGGGAAGGAGGAGGCCGACAGGGTGGTCTACGAGGACATGGCCTTCATCGACAAGTACGGCAGGAAGTTCGAGGAGAAGTTCGGCACCATAGAGGAGAGGCTGGGCAAGATACTGAAGCGGAGGGGCAAGTAGCATTTTTGGGTGGTCTGTTCTGTATTCTTCCGAGATAGAGAGCCTGCTGAAGAGAAAGGGGATTGCACCCGGCGACACCGTACAGATTGTCAAGGACGGCAAGACCTACATGGGCTTCCTTCTACCCAGGATAGAGATGGGCGACAGGGGATGCCTGGTCGTAAAGATGGACAACGGCTACAACATCGGGCTAAGGTATGGCAAGGGTGTGGAGATGGACCTAGTGCGCAAGGGGAAGATGGCAGAGCTGAAACACAAGGAGGTGCCGCTGGAGAAGGATCCCGATAAGCCCTCCGTGTCCATACTCGGCTGCGGCGGAACCATCGCGAGCAGGATAGAGTATACCACGGGAGCTGTGTTCCCCGCGTTCTCGCCGGGCGACCTTGTCAACTCCTTTCCCGACCTGAAGAATATGGCCAACATAAGAGGCAAGAAACTTTTCGACCTTCTGTCAGAGGACATGTCACCAGAGCACTGGAAGATGATAGCCGAGGAGGTGACCGGGGAGATAGAGAACGGGGCGGACGGAGTGGTCCTTATGCATGGCACAGACACCCTCCACTACACATCGTCCGCTCTCAGTTTCATGTTAAGTAATCTGCCCGTGCCAGTGGTTCTAGTGGGCGCGCAGAGGAGCAGCGACAGGGGAAGCAGCGACAACTACATGAACCTGATATGCTCCGTGCTGACGGCAACAAAATCGGACATGGCAAGCGTTGTGGCATGCATGCACGGCACGATGAATGACGATTATTGTTATGTCCACTCCGGAGTGAAGGTGAGAAAGCTCCACACGAGCAGGCGCGACGCGTTCAAGTCTGTCAACGCCCTGCCTCTGGCGAAAGTGTGGTTCGAGGAGAGAAGGATAGAGTACATGAGGGACGATTACCCGAAGAGGGACAAGGACAGGAAAGTCCGGCTCGACACAAGGATAGACCCCAACGTGGCTCTGATATACGCTTACCCGGGAATGAAACCGGAATTGATCGAGGGCTTGAAAAAACATTATGACGGCGTGGTTGTCGCAGGCACCGGCATAGGGCATGTCCCCGTGAACCCATACAACGACAAGCTGGCCAAGAGCGTCTTACCCGCAATTAAAAGTCTGATAGACTCAAACATCCCGGTCGTGCTCGCTCCCCAGACCATATTCGGCAGGATAAACATGAACATCTACACCGCGGGGAGGATGATTGAGGAGGCTGGAGTCATCGGGCATCTCTGCGACTGGCTACCTGAAGTCGCCCTGGTCAAGCTGATGGTGGCGCTCGGCAGGACGAGGGACATGAAGAAGGTAAGGGAGTTCATGCTGACGAACGTCGCGGGAGAGATTTCGGAAAGGACGGAGGTAGGGTGAATGCCGGTCGACAAGTCGCTTGAGATGAAGGCCGGCCTGGAGATACACGCGCAGCTCAACACCAAAGGAAAGCTTTTTTGCGGATGCTCGACAGGCCTGAAGGAAAAAGATGCAGCCAGAATCATAAAGAGGAAACAGCACGCCGTCGCTTCTGAGATGGGTGACGTTGACCGCGCAGCGCAGTTCGAGTTCCTGAGGAACAGGACGTTCAACTACCAGTTGTTCAACAGGGAGACATGCCTTGTGGATGCGGATTGTGAACCTCCGCACAATGTAAATCCGGATGCGCTTAAGACGGCACTGCAGGTCTCGCTTTTGCTGCACTGCGAAATACCTTCGGAGATTCATGTCATGCGGAAGACGGTCATTGACGGTTCAAATACTAGCGGGTTTCAAAGAACGATGATAGTCGGGCTCAACGGCTGGCTCGAACACAAGGGCAAGAGGGTGGAGATAACCCAGATTTCCCTCGAGGAGGACGCGGCTGCGATAGTTTCGGAGAAGGACGGCACCGTGACCTACCGCCTGAACAGGCTCGGCGTCCCGCTCATTGAGATTGACACGGGCATACTCGAGGGTTTCTCGCCGGAGGAGGTGCAGGAAATCGCTTACGCAATCGGCCTCACCGCAAAGTCGACGGGGAAGGTGAAGCGCGGTCTGGGCAGCATCAGGCAGGACGTGAACGTGAGCATAAAGGGCGGGAACAGGGTCGAGATAAAGGGGACGCAGGATTTGGGAATGATGTCAAAAATTATAGAGCTCGAGGTGAAGAGGCAGACGGAACTTGTCAATAACGGAAAGGGGGTCGAGAAGGAGACCAGGACTGTCAGGGAGGACGGCGCCACGGTGTTCGCAAGGCCGCTGCCCGGCTCGGCAAGGATGTACCCCGAATCTGATGTCTGTCCCATAGTCGTCTCTGAAACGGAGCTGACCGGGATAAACAACAATCTGCCCGAGCCTTGGGACAAGAAGCTGGAGCGCTTCAAGGGCGAGATGAAGCTGTCCGATTTGCTGGCAAGGGAGATGGTGAGGTCCGACTACCTGAACCTCTTCGAGAACATAATGTCGAAGGGCAAGGTGGAGCCTTCCATCGCGGCGAGCTTTTTCACATCCACCCTGAAGGATTTGTCAAGGAAAGGAGAGATAGAGATTGAGAACCTGGACGAGTACATGCTCGTGGAGCTTTTCGACTACGTGGGAAAGGGTCTTGTCATGAAGGAATCGCTTCCAGAGGTGGCAAAGTACCTGTCCAAATATCCGCAGGCCAAGATAGAGAAAGCTCTTGAAGAGTTGCACCTCACACCAATCAGCGCAGACGAACTTGTGAAAATAATAGACGAGGTCGCGCACACGGAGAAGGACATGCACCGCGTGACGAACATAGTGATGAGCAAGGTAAGGGGAAGGGTCAGCCCCAAGCTTGTAATCGAGGAGATAAAGAAGCGGAAGGCCTGATGCAAACCTGTTTTGTAAATGACTCCAAAAACGGCTTGCCACAGAGACATTACTTCTTATTCACCGACAAATATTATCTATGGTAGGCCAATACGAGGAACTCAGTTGCCCCTTCTGCGACAAAGGAAGAATCAGCACATTGTACATCGCCGGAGCGTGGTCTGTCAAAAGGAGCGGGGCGAGGTCTCTGCCAGGAAAAACCATCAAACAGAAGAGCTCGGACCAATGGCTGATCCAGTCCGGATGCAGTGTTTGCGGCAAAAACCTGGAAGAGGTTGAAAAGAAACTTAAGAATGACGGGATTGTTTAGCAACTTATCAAAACACGAATCTTAGCAGGTCTTGCTGCTCGTCCTCGATGTCGTCTTTTTCGTCCTTGCCTTTCTTTTTGGAACCGTTGCCGTTCTTTTTCACCGATTTGGCTTTGGTGAGCCGTTCGTTGACCAAATCGACAAGCGCGGAGCATATCTCCCTGCGGTCTTTTTGGGAAAGTCCCAGAATGTCGAACACGGCGTCGTCAAGCTCCCTGCGGTCTTTCTGTTTTATTTCCTCAGAGACCGAAAGTATTTCCCGCTTTGCGAGCTTCATGAATGCCTTTTCGAGCCTTGCTTTTTCGTCTTTCGAAAGTGCTTCCAAGTCCAAAACCGGCATTTGTTTCCAGTCTGGGCCGTATATAGTCAGCACCCCCTCGCCCAGATTGAGCCTTCCGTAAAGCTCCTTAGTAAGCGCGAACAGGCTCGAATTGAGGTATGCGGCAAGTAAAAGCTCTGATATGCCTTCTTTCGGGGTCAGCCCGAAGAAACTGTCCTCTATCTGGATTTTATCCTTATTGTAGGCTGCAAAATGCCTTTCACTGTAAAATCTAGTAAGAATTATCGAAGGCGCTTCTTGCGAACCAACGTCGTACCATTGCTTTCTGCCATGTAGACTTTCGCGCTTGCTGAATTTTAGCGTCTCGCCCATTTTTATATAATCAAGCGCAATTGTACCGCGCAACGCCACCTTATCAAGCGAAGTTGTGAATAACACGTTCTCCACATTGTCGCTGCGCAACACAGGTTTGGTTATCTCTTTTGTGCTATGAAGAATGGGTTGCAAAAATCTTTGTTCTATGCCGAATTTTTTGGCACGCTTCCTCGGCATAACGAAAAACTTTGTAACGCCGGTCTTTATGCCGTACCTGATTTCGGAAAGTTCGGGGAGAGACTTTATTTTGTCCCTCTTCAACATCTTGAAAAACGCTGTGGGAGCGCGCAAGTACTTCCCCCATTTGGCTCCTTGCCATTCAAGCTTACCCTTTTCGTCGGTGGAATACCCTTCCTGGGACAGAATTTTCTGGTTAACACAGTAGACACGCAGGCTAGCATCCTCGAAAAATTCATCCTTCCCCTCGACTTCCCTGACGAGTTTCTTTATCGAATATTTCTGAAGAGCGTCCTTCAGTAGCACGAACTTGACGGCATTTTGTTCCCGCTTCTTTTGGTCGTCCTCGCGCTCGGCCACTATTATGCACGTGTTTATCGCGGCGTCTTCGAACCAGCGCTCGGCCTTCGATTCGATTATGGCTTTTATCCTGAAGTTTTCCAGCAGCATCCTCTGGATTTCTTTTCCGTACTCCGCGTCCATCCACGAGTTTGACACTATGAAGCCCATCCTGCCGTTGGGCTTCAGGAATCTTGAAGCGTGGAGCAAAAAGTACGCGTGTATGCCTGCGCGTTTGCCGAGGGAGTAACGGCTGCTCCAGTCTTCCAGCACGGCGGACTCCAGAACCTTTTTGTATTTTCCAGAGTACTCTCCCAGCTCCTCCTGCCTCGTGTACGGCGGGTTGGCGACAATCGCATCGAACTTGGGGATGCTTATCTTCTGGCTCCTGTTGCGTATGCTCTTGCCCGAAAAGGGGAGCAACACGGAAAGCGTCGGCTTCAGGTTGAAAAAGTCGTTCGCGAGCACGTTGACCTTGTTTGTCAGCTCCGAAAGGTCGCGGATTGTTAGGTTTATCACGCTTAGGTGCGCGGCAAACTGGTTTATGTCGGTGCCGAATATCTGGGACAGAAGCTCCCTGTGTTTCTTCGCTTTCGCCATCTCCTTGAGGTGGTAGTACCCACGTACCAGAAAAGTGCCGGAACCGCATGCCGGGTCAAAAATCACATCGCTGGGGTTCCTTATACAGAACTCCTCGATTAGGTCGACTACGTCCGCCCTGGTATAATACTGTCCCAGATAATGCCTTTCTTCTATCGGGATTAGTGACTCAAAGACCTTCCCCAGAACATCGTACTCTATCTCGGACAGCTTGTACTTGTCAAGCTCTGAGATGAACTGGTTGAAAAGCCTTATTGCATCCCTGCCAAGCGGGATATTGTCGAAGAAAGTCGAGGAAAATACCGCCTCGTAGTCTATCTCCAGAGCCTCCGCAAAATATCTGCCAAGCTTTTCCTTGAACTGCTCATCGGAATATGTCTCTATCGCGGAAAGCCTTGAAAGTTTTGGGAAATTGCCCTCCAGCAGCTTGTAGAAGAGTATCTTGTTGGACAGCAGGTGCGAGTATTGCTTGACTATCTTTTCCATTGACTCGCGGTTATTGACAAAGTCCTGCTCAAAAAGCCATTCCGAAAATTCGTTTTTGAAGCGTTTGTCGGACTTTATTCTCTCGTCCAGCGCCTCGATTAGGACTGGCCACAGAACCTCGTGGAAAGTCTTCAGCCTACGCACGAATTTTGCGTCTATGCTGAGGAAGCTTATTTTACCCTCCCTGAGGAGCGGCAAATCGGAAAGTATCTGCCGTATTGTCGTCTCCAGCGGAGTTGCCGCGTCATAGTGCAGAAGCTGCCTGTCAAGCAACGGTGTCCCTTCCTGGAATGTCTTCCACACCACAAAATGGTTGAAATTGGTGGTCACGAAATAGCCGACTCCTAGCTCGCTTGCATACGCACAGCCCTGTTCGACTACATCCGGGTAATACGGGTCGTGAATGAACGAGCCATCGGGCTGCTTGAGCTCGAAAACCAGTGCCGGCTTGCCACTTTTGTCATAGACCACAATGTCTGCGCTGCCCCTGCCGACAGGCACCTCCTGCTTCGCCTCCGAATACGGCAGGCTCTCTGACTCAATGATTGTTTTAATCTTGTGGAGAAAGTCGCCCATCAAAAGCCGTTCTCTAGCCATAATCCTTATTTGATTATTTTTAATAATTAATTGAATTTAACAACATCGGCCATGAAGTTTTTATCCTCCAAACCTGTGTGTAATTTAGTATGAAAAACGAAAATACTGATGACACCCAACGCTACAACAAGGAACAGCTCGCGGCGATACGGCACGAGCCCGCCAACATACTTGTTTTGGCAGGGGCCGGGACAGGAAAGACCACGACAATAATGGGGCGGGTCGAACACCTTGTGAAGAGCGGCGTGCCGCCGGATAGAATAATCCTGCTTACTTTCACCAGACGGGCTGCCGGCGAGATGATTTCGAGGCTGCACAATTGCATAGGAGGCCTCGCAGACAAGATATGGGCGGGTACGTTCCACGCATTTGCGTTGCACCACATGCGCGCGCACCCGAAGGTTTTCGGCATCGGGAACTCTGTCATCCTAGATCCAGACGACCAGGACGAGCTGATGAAGCTTGCGAGGGCGCCGTTCGTCGAGAAGGGAAAGACGCTGCCTCGCGCCGGACAGATCGTTGAGTTGTACAGCTATGCCAGAAACACGACACGCAGCTTCCCCAGCTATCTTGAAAAGTTCACTTCGCACAGCTCCGAGGTGTGCCAAAAGCTCGTGAGCATCGTCCATGCGTACGAAAGCAGGAAAAGGGCGAAGGGCTACCTTGATTTTGACGACCTGCTGCACATGTTCGCGGAAAAGCTAAAGAATGATTCTGATTTCCAATCCGAGATGAAGGTAAAGTACGACCACATACTTGTCGATGAGATGCAGGACACAAACCCAGTGCAGTGGAGGATACTAGAGAACATCCACGGACCCGCGCACCTTTTCTGTGTCGGTGACGACGCCCAGAGCATCTACGCCTTCCGCGGCGCCGACTTCCGGAACGTGCACGACTTTGCAAAAAGGATACCGGAAGCTAAGGTGTTGAAGCTGGAGGAGAACTACCGCAGCGGGCAGCCCATCCTGGACATCGCAAACTGGCTGCTGTCGGACAGCGAGCTGGACTACGGGAAGAAGCTGAGGGCGCACCGCACGGGGAAGTTTCCAAAGCCGCTCCTTGTGGATTTCGACAACATGATGGACGAGGCCGACTGGATAACCGACGACATCACAGAGAGACATGAGAGCGGAGACGACTGGAAACGACACATGGTGCTGAGCCGGACGATAGGAGACCTGCGAGCTGTCGAAGCTTCCTGCATACAGAAGAAGATACCCTGCGAGGTCATCGGAGGGATAAGCCTCTTCCAATCGGCACACGTGAAGGACCTTCTTGCGGTTATACGCGCCACAAACAGCCACCTCGACGAGCTTGCATGGATGCGCGTGCTGACAATGTACACCGGGATAGGCGAGGCCACCGCCAGCAGGATAATAGCGTCGATGACCGCCAAGAAGACCATACAGGAGGCTGCGAGGGAGTACGGGGAAAGATACAGGGAGCACTCCGCGCCGCTTGGCGTGATAACAATGACTGCCAGGCTATGGGACGACCCTGCAAAGGCGATAACGGACATCGCCGACAACATGGATCCGCTCATGAAGGAAAGGTACGACAACTGGGAGTCCAGGAAAAACGATTTCATTTTACTGTCAGAACTTGCCAAAAGACATCCGAACCTGAAGGATTTTCTGGACACATACAGCATAGACCCGATATATTCGCCCAAGGTCAGGCAACTCTCCAATGGCGACAGCGTGACGCTCATAACGGTGCACAGCGCGAAGGGCACGGAGGCGAAGACATGCTACGTGATCGCGGCGCAGCCGGGAAGGTACCCTCATATCATGAGCATGGGGAACCCCGAAGACGAGGAAGAGGAGCGCCGCGTGCTTTACGTGGCGATGACCAGAGCCAAGGACAATCTCATCCTGACGAGGTACTCCGACTCCGGCATGTTCTATGCGCGCGGCGGCACGGACGGGCCGTACCATCTAAGGGACATTCCCGAGAAGCTGGTGAAAGCGAAGAACAAATCCAGCCGCAAGGAGACGCAGAAAAAGGATGTGGGCAGCCCGGACGGCTGGGTGCAAGGATTCACAGAGTACGAGCTTTGAACGCTCTACACGAAAACTGCTACAGCTATGGATGTAGTCCACAGGCCGTCCTTGTGCCCCTCGGCAGACTGGCACACGTGGCTCGTCCTGATTATGTGGCCGCTCGCCTTGTATATCTGCTCCCTCTCCTCCCACGCGGTGTTTGAGTCGAACTCCACGCCCAGCGTAGTGGCAAGCATAGTGGCAGCCAGGTCCTCGGCGTACTCGCCGGCCTTCTTGGAAACCTCCCCGAAGGAGTGGTGCTCCGAGAGGTAGCCGTAGTTGCTGCTTTCCTTTGGCACCGCCACGCCTATGGCAGACGCTATCAGCCTGTTCGGCTCGTTGGTGTCTATGCGCGCCATGACGCAGTGCGTTATCTGCCCCGCCTGCAGCATCTCCACGCCCTCCTCCTTCGGTATTATCCTGCAATTCGGGGGAAGTATGCTCGAGACGTAGACCAGGTTGCACTTCTCTATCCCCGCGTTCCTCAGGGCAAGCTCGAAGGAGGCCAGCTTGTCCTTGTGCACACCCACTCCCTTTGTCAGAAACATTTTTGTCGGAATCATGAAAATCCACCTTGTTATGGAAGGCTTTTCTTAGGATGCAAAGCAGCAGGAGGGCTTTTCTGAGATGAGCTTGTCCCTGAGCCTAAGTGCTGTCTTCAGCCGGTTGGTGTACTCGTTGTCATCCGGATTTGTGTTGTGCTGCTTTTCGTGTTCCTCGACCCTCAGTATGTCGTACGGGTCGGTCACCTTCAGCGTGTCCACGTAGATTTCCCTTCTGGACGGGATGGTGTAACCAAGCACGCCCTCGCCGCAATAACCGTGGCATATGTGCAAATCGTCCTTCGCGTCGTACATAGTTAAACATTGACGGGGCAGACTTAAATAAGTTCCGCAAGGAGATAGTTGCCCTTTGCGGCGGTCACCTTCGCATTGACAAACTTTCCCAACAAGTTTTTGTCAGACTCCAAAACCATGGGCTTGTACGCGAAGTTCCTTGCCATCCACGTGCCTTTTTTTGTTCCGACCTCGTCAACAAGCACCTCGCCCTCCCAGCCGACCCACTTTTTATTTTTGGCCAATTTTATTTCTTCTACCAAACCGTGCATCGCCCTGCTCCTTTCGCTCACAACCTTCAAACCAATCTGTTTCATCTTGGCTGCGACTGTATTGGGTCTCGCGCCGTACTTTGAGATGTTCACGGCATCCGGCTCAACGTCCTCAAGCAATTTCATCGTCATTGAAAAATCTTCATCCGACTCTGTGGGAAATCCGATTATAATGTCAGTCTCTAATGTTATGCCTGGCACGCCTTTCCTCAATGTTTCCACATACTTCACAAAGTCCTTCACACTGTAACCCCTCGCCATGTCGTCCAGCACCCTGTCGCTCCCCGACTGCACGCACAGGTGGACGAACTTGAACACCTTATCGTTCCTGTACGAATCTACCAGCTTGCCCAACTCCACCTTCCTGAAGTGCAGCGGGTTCATCATCCCCACCCTTATGAAAAACTTTCCCCCGATTGCGGCGACAGAGTTCAGAAGCTCGGGCAGGCTTGTGCCGATGTCTGTGCCATAGGCGGAAGTGTCCTGGCTTGTGATCCACAACTCCCTGCAGCCTTCGCCGATTGCATTGTTCGCCTGCTCCCTTATGCCGTAGGGCCTGTAACTCCTCAGGTCTCCCCTCGCAATCTTCGTCTCGCAGAAAGAGCACTTCGAGTTGCACCCGGAACTTATCTCTATTATGTCTATTGCAGGGTTTTTCCTGACGTGCGGCAGACTGGATTTTTCAGCAGACCCGTCCAATATGACAGACCTCCTCCCGCTCATTGCATTTCTGACAACATCGACTATTCTGTCTATCGCATCCGGACCCACCAAGCTAGCACTGGGGTTGAACTTATCAACGACACTTCTCTCCGCCTTTGCAAAGCATCCCGCCACCACAAGAGGCTTGCCTGTTTTTGTCAACTCCTTTATCATGTTCACCATTTTGCTTGCTGTGGGATTTTTCACGGTGCACGTGACGAGAACGTTCACGTCCGACTTTTCCAGTGAGCTTGTGACAGAAAAACCTGATTTTTCCAGAAGGCCCAGCATTATACCATAGTCCGCCTGGTTCGCAGAACACCCGAATACCTCAGAGTAAACCTTTGGCACGCTTAGCACCTCGTGTGTATCTCCACTACGTCCTCGTCCGCGAGCACATAGTCGAAGCCGACCTTCTGCCCGCTGAACTTCGTGCCGTTGAATATCCTCGCGAACTTGAAGTTCTTCAAAAAGTCCTTGTGTATCTGCTTCGCAACGTCCTCGACCGTCGAGCCGGGCTTCAGCACTATCGGCGGGAAGGCCTTGTCCTTCCCGGGCTCCTTCGTGTACACCTTTATCAGGCCGAGGCTGTTCCAGACGCTCACCTTCAGCTTCTCCAGACCCTTCTGAGTGTAGTCGTTCTTCACAAAGACGTACCTCTTGCCCGTCAGCCTGTTTTTCTTCAACAACTTTATCATCTCGGCCTTCTGGCTGTGGACGTCCTTCGACTTGTCAATCAGGATTATTATCTCGTCCGAGGTGTGCAGCAGGCTCATCACGTCTGGGTCGAACGTGGACGGTATCTCTATCAGCTGTATCTGAGCGCGGTTCACGGGCATCATGCCGACCTGCGGCAGCTCGGTGGTGAAAGGGTGACTCCCCACTTGCACGTTTGCGTTTGTGAGAGAGTTCAGAAGAGTGCTCTTTCCCGACTGCGTGAGGCCGATTATGCAGACCCGCGCCGCGCCCTCCTTCGGGATGACGAACCTAGGCTTTGACGACGCCCTCTTCGATGCGGATGCTTCCCTTTTCATCTTGGCAAGCCTGTGCCTCAATTCTGATAGCTGATGTTCACTCCCTTTGTGCTTAGGAAGAGTGCTAATCATCTCCTCCAGGGCCTTTATCCTCTCCTCCTTTGTGGTCGCCTCCAAGTATTTCTTCTCCGCGAGGAAATATTCCTGCGACGCATTGACTGGCATAATGAATTAATGCGGGACTTAAAGCTTTAACAGGCGTTGAAAATGTGCGAAAAGCGCCTAGGAGTGCAGCCATGCCACGGAGAAGCTGCTCCCGTCTGTGGAGAGCGCCGACGGCTGTGCTTTCACAACACCGCTGGACGTGACCATCGTCATCGCATCGCTCTGCCAGGCGGTATTATTTATCGTCCCCGTGATTCCGTTAAGCGTCACCTGAGAGTTCGAGAATAAGGCTGTGCCAAAATTGGCCAGCGGCAGGACCCTATTTAGAGAGGAAGGCGCCTCTGCAACCCATTCGGCAGATGAACGTTGGGCACCGCTTGAAGTCTGGGTCGTTGAAAAAGTAACTCCTGTCGTCGTGTCGGTTATTGTTAGCTTAAACTGATTGCTTCCGATGTATCGAACTTCCGCTGTCATGACATCGCCCGGTCGTATATTTATGTTCAGCTTGACTGGATATGCGGGATACATCTCGTACCAAGCATAATATTTCGGATTCTTCGATGAACAGTCCGAATCGGTTCCGGTTTGTTCAACGCTGCTTGAAGAATAACCATCGATTCCAATCCAGAAAGACGAATACGCATTCGGAGTCGACTTGCAATTTACTACAGGCACTTTCCAGGAGCCCTTCACGTCCGTGACGGCGCCGCTCTGCGGCGAATTGAGGTTTGTCTCGACGGCGTAGCCCGCCCAGTTGTAGCTGGTCCCGTCCCTTATGTGTATCCTGGGTGAGCTGGTCAAAGGAGTGTCTGAAAGTGCCATCGACGACACGGCCAAAATCGATACAGCGGCCAATGCAATGGCAATCTTCATCTTCATGATTTAAAATTGACGTTTGTGCCATTTAAAACTATCGCTTTGCCCTTCCCCGCCTGAAGAAAAAGAAGGACAGGACTGCTATGGCCGCGATGATTCCTATGGATATTATAGTGTAAGGTTGAGAGGTGTTTGTACCCGCACTCAGCGCCCTTGTCACGGTCTTAACCCCGTCGGGAGTCTGATAATCGACAGATACGCTCAGCTTTGCATTGCCGTCTGGTTCGATACCGATGGCGGTGGCAAATCCGGTCAGCACGCTGTAGCCGGTCGCGCCTGCCTGGTTTGGCGCAGTCACGCTGAAAGACACATTCTTCGACTCGCCCGGCTTCAGATCGACCTTCGCGTTGTTTGGATAAACGGAGAAACCTTCTGGCACGTTAAGCGTCACATTGCTCACGGCGCTTCCGTTGCCGATGTTCTTCAGCGTCACCGTGGCGCTGCCCGTCTGGCCCGCCGACATGTCCGACATCGAGCTTGCCAAAATAACCACGTCAGGCACGGTCACTATCCTTTCACCCGAAGGCGTGGACGATATGGTAAGCCTGTATGTCTGGCTCGCAAGCGTCCTGCCATCCCCTGCCTGTAGGGAATAGGTAACTGGATGTTCGCCCAGAGACACACCCGTGCAGTCAAACGTCACGTCGAACTCGCCTGACGACTGGGTGCTTATGGTGTCTATCTGCTGCGGGGAGACCTGCGCCCTGCATGCGGAGTCGACCGTCAACGAGACGTACCTGAGCGTGCGGCCGCTGTTCAATACAGTGACCTTAGATTGAGCGGCGGCACCGGACGCGCTGGACGGCACCGAGGCGGACACATCGCCGGAACTCAGCGCGACCTGCAGGCCAGTCACCCCCTGTGTCGGGATGGTTGCGGTCGTCGGCGCAAGCGGCAAACCGTAGACCCCGTAAGTGGAAAAGTGTGCCAACGGGGCGGACACGACGTGGTTCACCGTATCGACAATGCTCCCGTCCACCTTCTCCCACGAGGCGGCCGTTGTGTTGAAGTAGTATATGGCAAGGGTAGACTCGTCTATGCCTGCGGCAGCAACTTCAGCCGGGGAGTAGTGTATGCTGATTTTCACAGGGAAGGCTATGGCGGAAACGTCGCTTGCCGTCACGTTCACGAACCTGCCCACCCCCAACAGGCCGACATTCGACAATGGCTCGGTCGTATTCACAATAAATATGTTCACGGGGCCTGTGGCAGTGCCTGTGGCTGCGTGGACGTCACCATCGTAAGTTACGGAATAACCGGAAACCGAAACTTTTGGATCGGCCTTTCCTATTGTCAGGTCGGCGCCGATGTAGCTAACGGCGTAATTGCTGCCCAACGTCAGCGTGCCCTGCTGGATTGCATAGACCCCGGCATTCTCGCCCGCGACCCTGCTCAATGCGCCGCTGAAGGAATCACCATCCATCAAAGACGGACTGTAAGTGTAAGTCAAAGCAGGGTCGGTGTCGCCATAGGTCTTGCTCTGGGTATCTGCTGTGACTGTGACGGGTTCCGGTGTAATGGTGAAAGAAGCGGTGTTGTAAGCAATCTGGTAGTTGCCAAGGACGCCTGCCGGGCTAAGAACAGCGGTTATCGTATAAGGACTGCCGTCCACGCTCTCGCCTGCCGTCCTGCTGTATGCTGCTGCCACCCCGTCTGACGGCAAGAAACCTGTAAGAGTGCCTGTCAATGCAGGATCGCTCGAACCGTACACCTTGGCGCCGGCATCAGGCGTCACCGAGGCGGCTTTTGGCGTGATTGTCAGACCGGCGCCGACAAAAGTCAGGTCATAATTGCCGTTCAGAGCGAGTGTGCCCTGTCTGATGTCGTAAGCTCCCACATTCTCTCCCGAATCGCGGGACAATGCGCCTGAAAATGAATCACCATCCATCAAAGACGGACTGTAAGTGTAAGTCAAAGCAGGGTCGGCGTCGCCGTATACCTTGGTCTTTGTGTCCGCCGCGACTGTTATCGGTCTGGCTCTGATTGTGAAACTCTGGGGGACATTCGCTGCCAGATTGTAATTAACATCCCCTTCCTGAGAGGCGGTAACCGTGCAAGTGCCTGCCCCCGTTATGGTCACTGTGTTGCCCGATGCCGTGCATGCACCTGTTGCCGCAAAGCTCACAGGAAATCCCGACGACGCTGTAGCGCTGACTGCGAACGACGAATCACCGTATGTCTTGTCTGTCAAGGCTCCAAAGATTATTGTCTGTTCCGCTTTGCTGATGACGAACGTGCCTGACGCAGAACCCTGATAATTGCCGTCATTGACTGACGCCGTTACGCTGTATGTGCCAGGATTGGCCTGCGGCGCTCCTGTCCATGTGACGGCAAGACCGCTGGGATTGGTGATTGCAGAAGGTGTCAGCGGACTCACTGTGTATGTCTGCGTCAGGCCGCCTAGGGTCACCGTTGCTGTCGCCTTGGTGATGCTAAATGTCCCGCTTGCCGAACCCGCATAGTTCTGGTCATTGACAGTTGCGACAACAGGATAGCTTCCAGCATTTGTCTGCGGCGCATTTGTCCAAGCAATCGTAAGACCAGCAGGACTTGTCGTCGCAGCGGGCGTCAATGCGCTGCCCGTATAGGTTTGAGCAAGGTTGTTCAGGGTAACCGTAGCTTGTGCCTTATTCACTGTCAATATCCCGTTTCCTAACTTCGTATTTTTACCAACAGCCTGCACAGTAAAGCTTGATGACGGCACTGCCGGGGTTGTTGTTGAAGTGGTGATGGTCAAGGTTGAAGTCAATGAGTTAGGAGAGTTACCTGTAAATTTGAGAGGGTTATCTGAGAACGAATAGCTTGCTCCAGAAGGCAAGCCGGACACATTTAGAGTCGCATCGCCCGAAGCGCTGTTTCTAGTCACAGTTACAGTGTAAGTTGCACTGCCAGTTGTACCATAGATAAGTGTACCAGATTGTGTTCCCACAACAACCGAATCAATATTCAAACCATCATCCGTAAACGTCCCGCTCTGCGTCACGCCAGACGTCTGCCCGACCGCAATGTACGTGTAATTTCCAACAGCAGTGTAATCCGAAGCAAGTGTCACTTGGCACGACCATGCTCCAGATGACTCAACAATACCGCTACAAAACGATGTGTAGCCGTTCGGCCCATTGACATTCACATTGACCGTCTCTCTGGCAAGATATCCCGCTCCACCACTGCTGTCCCCGCTTATGGTCACGACGCTTCCCGGGGAATAGTCCTGCTGGTCGGTCCAGACATAGGCCATGACCGTGCCTACGCTTATGACTGCGAACAGGAAAACTGCGGCCAAAATCGCTGGACTGCGGAACCTGGTCTCCATGTTTTGTCGCCTTATCAAAAAAGATTGGGAATTGCCTTTATATAACCAGCGGTGCGCAGGGATTCTCGCATGGTGCCAGACTCGCCTCATCGCATCCCCTTCAGCCTGACGACCCTCAGCAAAGACTCCTTCACCCTCAACGCCTCCTCCACATGGCCGCCCAGAAACTCTGTGACATATCGGTGGACGGTTGTCTTGCTCAGCCCGGACCTTCTTGCCAGCTCCCTTATCCAGAGCCCCTCCGGGTTCTCCCTCAGGACTTCCAGTATCCTTTTTATCTTGCGCTCGTCCGGGCCTTTCAACCTTCCCATGAAAATATTTGGGACAATTGTCCCATTTAAATTTATCACGCCTTCGTTTCCTGTGGTTTTTGAAACGAACAACTATATCATGCTTTCCAGAAGCTTGCCTATCCCGTCCTTCCAGTCGCCCAGCGCGCCGTTCGGGTAATGGTCCTTCGTGGAGATGTGCCCCTTGCTCGGCGGGCTCAGCCTGAACACCTTGTACACTCCCTCTATCTGGTTAATCCTTACCTTGCCCTCGAAGACCGCCTTTGCGAAGTCATCAACTCCCTTGAAGCCGAGCTTCTTCGCGCTCTCATCATCAAGCCTCTTGTCTCCTAGCAGCCTTCCCCTCTTCTTGAGCATCTTCAGGAAAACCTCGTAACTAACCTTGCCGTAGGCTATGTAGTCGCGCACCTTCTCGACCATACCGAGGTATGTGGGCTCCTCGGGAACTACGGCGCATGTGTTCACGCTCTCAAGGCCGAGCATCTTCATTGTGTCCTCTACCTTGCTGTTCCTGTTCACCTTTCCCCTTATCCTCACCAGCGCCAGCATTTCCAACCACTATATTCTACATTGTCTTTAAGCCTTTATCAATTTATCCTTTGCCGGGTCAAAGCACGCTCTCCAGCTTCCTGATTACCTCGTCCCTTCCCTTCTGCGCTATGTACTCGCCAAGCTTCGGCCCCGCGTCCGACCCGAGCAGTATGTTGTACAT
>CAYRSM010000020.1:0-22559 GCA_964427125.1 uncultured archaeon
GTTCAGGGATCTACTGGAGTTCATAGAGCTGGAGGACCGCAGGCTCAGGGAAAAGTTCGGCGGAGACAAAGACCTGGGAAAGCACGTGCTGGCAAGGACCGTCAAGCTGACGGAGGAGCTGGGCGAACTGTGTTCCGAAGTCCTGTCGCACAACTCGCTGCAGAGGAAGCAGAAGCTGGACGGCCACAGCGGGGAGAGCCTGTCCGAGGAGTTCGCTGACGTGGTGATCACGACGCTGCTTCTTGCGAAATCCATGGACGTGGACACAGTCAAGGCGCTCGAGAGGAAGATCGAGAAGATAAACAAGAGGTACGAGGCCGACTCGAAAGTATGAAAAAATCATGTCACTTTCTCTTGGCGTGAAAATGCTTCTTCAAGAAAATGAAATAGAATGCCGACAGCGCCACCGCTGCGACTATCACGATGTCAAGCCCGTTGAAAAAGCCGATTATCCTTTCCCAGTAGGCGCCAAGCGAGAAGCCGACATATGCGAGTGCTAAAGTCCAGGGCAGCGAGCCCGCGAAGCTGAACACAACAAGCTTCCTCAAGTCATATTTCCCTATGCCCGCTGGCAGGGAGATGAATGTCCGCACGACCGGAAGCAATCGCGAGAAAAGCACGGCACTGTCACCGTACCTTTCGAACCACGACTCTGCGAGATGCATGTGACCCTCATTCAGCAAAACGTATTTGCCGTATTTTTTGATGAAAGGCCTTCCCCCCTTCAGACCCACATAGAAAGACATCACCGAGCCCAGCGTGCAGCCGGCGGCCCCCACTATGCCTATCAGCAGCAGGTCGAAGACGCCCTTGTATGCGAGGTAGCCCGCGAACGGCATCACCACCTCGGAAGGGACTGGAAGCGCGGCGCTCTCGAGTGTCATTAGTAAGAAGACCCCAAGGTATCCCGCAGACGATATGAGCTGTGTTATAGCTCCCGCAAGCACTTCCGCAATCATGCATAGAATTTGAAGGGTGGACGATTTAAATGTTGCATTTGTTGGCCCGGAAAGTGCCGATGCGTATATGGTAGCGAGGTTCACCAATATGTCACACGTGTGACATTACATCGAGTTTCGATTTTGCACACATTACCACAACACGCACTATTTGTAAAAATGTGATACGTATCACAAAATAACTCAACTCACCAGTATGACTCGTGCAGTTCTAGGATTGCACAGCCGATTCAGTTCTTCTTGGACTTAACGCAAAGTAGATTAGCAGAATGGCCGACACCAAAACAAGCGACCAGTTTATTCCTGTAATTGGCAGCGGCGCGTATCCAGTAACGTTCTGTGAGCTGGCTAACACCAAATAACTGCTCATTGCAAAAACCGAGGCCAACCCAACAAACCAAGGCAACTCGCCGATCTTTTTCTTTCTGGTCTTCACCCTGACAACTTCTTCCGGGTTTTCGACGCCCTTTGAAAGCTCGTCCCAATCGCGCAGTTCTTTGGCGAAACCTTCGACCGCTTTGTCGATGTCATCCTTTGGAAATCCGATATCGCGAATAATCACACCAGCATCCTTCTTATTTTCGAGCATGGCAAGGAGGTCGTCGCCTTTTCCCTCCTTAACTGCATTGTCTATGAATTTGTAGACCTCGTCTTGAAAATAGATTTCCTTTTCCGGGGGGCGATATTTTGTAGTCACGATACGAGCAACATCTCCCATGTCTAGCTTCTTTTTGCGTATACGCAACCCAGAATAGCCGTATCTTTCAACCTCCACATCGCCTTTTATGTTGTATTTGGAAAGCTCCTTATCGATTTCTTTTTCTATGAACTTAATCATGTCGTATCTCAGAGTGGATTCGTAGAACTCGTTTATTTCACTTTTCAACAGATATTTCTTGAATCGTTCGTAAAGCTCTTTCGGCAGCTCTTTAGCGCCCATAATTAAAATTATGACCTAATCACCATTTAAAGTTTGCCTACTTTATCAGCTTCAGCCTCTTGCCCACCTTCTCGAACGCGTCCGCCGCCTCGTCCAGGTCTTCCTTCGTGTGCTGCGCCGTAACTATGGTCCTGACCCTAGCCTTGTCCTTCGCAACCAGCGGGAACACTATGGGCTTTACGAACACGCCCTCCTTGAACAGCTCGTTGCTCAGCGCGACCGCGTTCTTGCTCTCTCCGACAATCACAGGAGTTATCGGCGTCTGGCTGTGCCCCGTGTCGAATCCCAGATTGACAAGCTTCTGCTTGAAGTACTTTGCGTTCTTCCACAGGTTCTTCAGGTGCTGCGGCTCATCCTGCACCATTTTAAGTGCCTCCATGTTCGCAGCGGTGACAGCAGGAGGAAGACCTGTCGTGAAGATGAAGGAGCGCGCCCTGTTTATGAGATAATCTCTTAATTCTTGACTACCAGCAATATAACCACCGATAGAACCGAACGCCTTTGAAAAAGTGCCCATGTCTATGTCCACCCTCTTTCCCAGCTTGAAGTGGTCCACTATCCCCCTGCCGTCCTTTCCCAACACACCGTCTCCGTGAGCGTCGTCCACCATCACGAAAGCCCCGTACTGCTCGGCAAGCTCGGTTATCTGGTCCAGCGGTGCGATGTCACCGTCCATGCTGAACACCCCGTCAGTGACAATCATCGTCTTCTTCGCGCCCTTCGACTCCTCAAGCGCCTTCTTCAGACCGTCCATGTTCAAATGCGGATAAATTTTCTTGTCAGCCTTTGTCAACCTTACCCCATCAATTATGCTCCCGTGATTCAACTCATCGCTGATTATGACATCACCCTCGCCCATCGTGGCCTGGATCGTCCCCCTGTTTGCAGCTATCCCGGAGATGAAAACCAGCGACGCGTCCGTGTGCTTGTACTTTGCGAGCTGCTCCTCAAGGTCTATGTGTATCTTCATGGTGCCGGCTATCTGCCTGACCGCTCCCGCGCCGAAGCCCCACTTGTCAATCGCGGCTATCGCGGCCTTCCTCATCCTCGGATTGTTTGCGAACCCCAGGTAGTTGTTGGTGCAAAGGATTACCACTTCCTTGCCCTTCATCACGACTCTGTTCTTCTGTTCTGACTCCAAAACCGGGAGCTCGTTGAAAAGGCTCTGCTCCTTCATGGAAGTTATTTCCGACTTTAAAAATTCTTGGAGGCTGATTATATGAATCTCCTTAACTGTAATTTCACACACGATAATAAATTTATGCTCGAAAAGCCAGTCCTTTAGATTATAAGGCTGCCCTATGAAAAACGAGATGGTCGCCGTAAGGAAGATGGAAAAGGCCCCTGGTCTGAAGCTCACAAACACAGAAATCCCTAAAGTCGGACCGACTGATGTTCTCCTCAAGGTAAGGGCGTGTTCGATATGCGGCACTGATGTCCACATACACGACTGGACGCATCCCTGGAACACGAGAGTGAATGTTCCTCGCACACTGGGTCACGAGTTCGCAGGGGACGTTGTAGAAATCGGGAAGGATGTAAAATCAATTAGCGTTGGCGATTATGTCTCTGCGGAGTCTCACATATCATGCTACAACTGTTACAACTGCAACACGGGGAACCCGCACATATGCAGGAACCTAAAGTCTCTTGGGATAGATGTCGACGGAGGATATGCGCAGTACGTTTCCATACCCGAGAAGAATGCATGGAAAAATCACGAGGGCATGCCGCCCGAGGTGGCTGCGCTGCAGGAGCCGATGGGCAACGCTGTTTATACAGTATCGGAGGGGAATGTGTTCGGCAAGACCGTGGCGATTTTCGGCGCCGGCCCCGTGGGACTGATGGCCACGAACATAGCAAAGGCGTCCGGAGCGTCCAAAATAATAGTCGTGGACATAAACGAGGCAAGGCTGGGCATAGCGAAGAAGATGGGCGCCGATGTGACGGTCAACTCTGGCAAGGAGGATTCGATAAAAGTCATAAAGGATTTGACGAACGGACTCGGCAGTGATGTTTTTCTAGAGATGTCTGGCGCTCAGGCTGCGATAACACAGGGGCTGAAGGCTCTCAGGTCCGGCGGCAGGGCCGTGCTCTTGGGGTTGCCGTCGAAGGACATCTCAGTCGATTGGTCGAGCGACATCGTCCTGAAGCTCATCAGCATGCAGGCGATATACGGCAGGAAGGTCGAGACGTGGCACCAGATGGCGGGGCTGATGAAGTCAAAGCTCGTCGATGTCACTCCGGTGATAACGCACAGGTTCAAGCTCGAGGAGTTCGACAAGGCTTTCGAGGCCATAAAGTCCGGCGGCGCGGCCAAGGTGGTCATGTTCCCGCCAAAGGCTTAAATCGAGAGGAACGCCCAGTAAACAACCACATTCACAATCGTCAGAGGCACGCCTATCTTCAGGAATTCTGCAAAAGTCAGGGTCTCCCCCGATTTCTTCTCGGCGTTCTGTATGATTATCACGTTGCTCGCGGCACCGAGGATTGTGAGGTTGCCCGCTATCGTGCTTCCCGCTGCAAGTGCGACAAGCTCCTTCGCTGTGACCCCCGCCTGGGTGAGCATGGGAAGGTAGAGCGCCACAAGAGGCACGTTTGAGATGAACTGGCTCAGCGCAACGCTCACCGCCATTATCATCGGGATGGATGTTATGTTGGCGCCCACGCCTGTTATCACCGACTGGAAGAAGCCAGACTCCCAGACGCTCTCCATCAGCACGAACATCGCTGCGAAGAAAATCAGCGTGTGCCAGTCAACCCTCCTGACTATTTCCAATCTGTTTGGGAAAAACAGCAGAACGGGCAGCATCGAGACAAGTGCTATGTAGGTGAGCCTGAAGTCGATTGGTACGTTGAGGGAGACCAGCGCTATCTTTATCGTGACAAGCGAGACGACCAGGACGAGGGAAATCTTGGATAGCACCGCAAGCCGATGGTTCCGTATGGGCTCCTGCGAATGGCCCAGGCTTTCCTTTTTGAAGCTTCCGGGGTGGAAAAATTTCAGAAATGCGTAAGCGATTAGAAGGTTGACGACGGTGGGAAGGGCAAGGTATTTGAAAAATGTGACGAAGGGATTCTGAACGCCGCCGTTTATGGCTATGAGGAGGTTCTGCGGGTTCCCAATTGGGCTCATGGCGCTCCCTATCGTGACCGCAAAAGCAAGGGCAAGCAGCACCACCTTCGGAAGTATCCTGTGCTTTTTCGCCAAAAGCAAGACCACAGGCGTGCCGATTATCGCGAGCGTGTCGTTGAGCAGGAACGCGGAGGCGACCCCGACCACAAAGAGTATCATCAGCACGAGCGAATCCACTGACATCGCCCTCCTGAACACCGTGTATGACAAATGTGAGAGGTAGCCGCTCTCCTCGAGCGCCTGGCCGATGACGAACATACCGAAGAGGAAGAGCATAACGTCCAAGTTTATCGCCTTAAGCGCATCGAACGGGGAAATCTGACCTAGGAACAAGACCGCCACAGCACCGAACAGCATCGCCTGCCATATCTGCAACCTGAACCTGCCGACCTGCCTCACCGCTATCATGGCGAAGACTGCCAGCAGGACTACTACGGATATCATAAGTGCCAATTTGACTATACGAGGCTAAAAGTTTGCCTACGCAGTTGCATTCGTATGTGAAACGTTTCACATTAAATCTTCCGAGCCGAAACTGCTGCTATTAATCCTTTTGAATGCATTTTTACAATTATGGCGCGTGAAAACCCTGCACTAAAGGCAATAAAGTACGTTGTCGACAACTCAAGCCACGTCTCCATAGACTACGACAGGCTGAAGGAGCTTTGCAGAAAATACGCCGCTGAGGAGATGACAATGCCGAAGAGGGACTCGCCGGTGTTTCCCGAGTATGCGGACGACACAACCATCGACTTCATCCTTTTGGGCAATTCCATAAATTTCGCCTTCACAGACTTCAAGACCGGGCAAAAATACGAAGTCGTGTACAAGGGAGACACCTACACCGGAGCTTACGGCATGTGGGCGTCCCTAAAAAGAGCTTTGGACGGGGGAAAGCCTATCTTGGACGGCGACTACCTGTCGAAGATGACGCTGGAGGAAGCGGAAGACCTGTTCAGGGGCGGCACGCCAATACCCATGCTGGAGGAGCGCGTTAAGATCTTCAACGAGGTTGGCGATGTCCTCAATAGCAAGTACCAGTCGCGCTTCCACAACCTGGTGAAGGCAAGCAACGGAAGGCTGTTCGACGACGGCAACGGCCTTGTGGAGAGGCTTGTGACGGATTTCCCGTCCTTCAGAGACAGCAACGAATACAAGGGTAAGACTGTCGTGTTCAACAAGAGGGCGCAGCTTGCGGCGATGTTGCTGCACGCAAAGTTCCTAGGCCTGGGCAAGGTGCTGTTTCCTCAGGACGATGTTGATTTTCTGACGCCGATTTCCGACTATGAGTTCCCCAAAATACAGAACAAGCAGGGAGTGTTGATTTACGACAAGGAGCTTGAGAGGAAAATCGAAGAGGGAATACTAATACCAGCCGGCAGCGAAGAAGAGGTTGAACTGAGAGCCAACGCGGTCTGGGTGCAAAAGCTAATCCTGGACTATGTTAATGCGTCCGGACCAGACAGGAAGAACGCCCTGCACATAGACTACAAGTTTTGGTCCGAACTCAAGAACTACAGGAATTTCAGGCACCATCTGACAGTCACGACTGCGTATTGAAGTCGCAAGTCTCACTCCAATGCTGACGCTATCTTGACAGTATCTTGTTCGACCTCAAATACGGCAGGTTCTGCAGAGCATCCTTGAAAAGCACGTCCTCGAGTAGGGGAGCAATTTTCGCCATCAATTTTTCATCAATAAGCTCCTTGGACCAGATGCCGCCGAGGTAAAAGCCTTCCCCATGCTCTCCGCACGGCTTTCCAAAGTACAGTGCCGACTCATACTCAACATTGCCGCGCTCTGTATCACACTCCGGACAAAGCCACGCGTCATTGATATTTCCCCGCCTGTAGTTGACCATCCTTCCATAGACTTTTCCCACGCCGCTGTTTGCAAGGCTCAGCACCGGCTCCACAGACTTTCCTATTTTCCTCGCCTCCTTTTCCACGTATCCCATCAGGCCCCTCAGGTACACGTTGTCCCTCAGGAACGGGTTGGACAGCCTGGGCATCTTGTAGCCGTACCTCTTCATCGTGACGGAGTTGAAAGTCTCGACGTTCGTCCTGCAGGCGTCCCTGTAGAAGCGCGTGTTCTCCGTTATAGAAATCACATTGTCGCAGCACTTCAGCGCGGCGGGGGTGTACGCCCATGCCTTTGAGAACGGGTCTATGTCTATGAAGTCGAACTTGTACCCGTCCTCCGCAGCTTTCTCCAGCAGGCGCCTCGCATCCTGGTTTGTCACCACGAACTCCTTTCCCTTCACGTATTTCCTGATGTTCTTTACCGCCTGCTCGAACGCCACCTCCTCCTTGTCGTTGGCCCACAGGAGCCTGACGGGCTCGGCAGTGGCGTATGCGACGGAACTCACGCCATAAGCGCAAAAGGGGTCAAGCACTCTTTCCAGCCCAAGTACTTCTATCATCGCCCTGTTGACCGCCCTTTTGAACGCGGCCGCCCTGCCCCAGCCCTTTTCGGCATAGTCCAGGCACAGGTTGTTCAGGTTGTGGTACTCGACCCTGTCGGATTCTATTATAGGCACCTTGAACGTGTGCCCGAACTCCTCTATCTCGTACAATCTGTGCTGCAAAATCATGCCGTTCTTCACTGGCGTCACCATTAAATCATGAAAAGTAATCTTTTTAAGTCCTACCTAGGAAAAATGGTTTGCGCATTTCGGTGCGGCCTAGAACTTCATCAGGTCGGACACGTCGTCCGGCAGGTGGTCTATCCCCCCAAACTCCCTCACCACTATGGACTTCACCTTCAGCTTGAGCTCGGGCCTTATGTGCGGGTATATCATCCTGCCGAAGCCGCCTATGCTCTCGCAGTCGTCCTCTATAAGAATATCAGGCATCACTTTTTTCACAATGTCCTTGTAATCCTCGCCCTCGCGCCTGAAGAAGACCTCGCCCTCGGGAAAGCCGTTCCTCTTTAAAACAATGTAGTCCTTCTTCACGTCCTCGGCGTTCCTGTGCGAGCTGACGTAGAGTATCTCCGCTCTCTGCCTCTCCCACCTCCTCAGTTTTTCTGGTGCGCTGCCTATCGAAATGTAAGAATCATAATCATGGACTGATTCATCGTCCTGGAGGACCTGCCTTACTATATCACCGCGCGAGCGGCCAGCCCCGTTTGCGTGCATTATCGAGGTGCCCTGCAGGAAGACCATTATCCTCTCGCGCATCCCACGCATCGGCTCGGCTGTTATCGTGAGGTCGTGGATGCCGGCTATCTTCGCCATCACCGTGGACCTTATCGCGTCCTTCAGCTTCTGAGCGTCGTTCAGCCTTGTGTTGCCGTCCACCGTGATGGTTATCTCGCCGACTATCATGCTACCCATGCTCCTGAGCCTGGTGGCCTTGAGCTCCACGCCCCTGAAGGTCTTCACCACTCCCCTGATGTCGGAGACAAGCGCGGGGTTGTTGAAGGCGTCCACAAGCACAAGAGAGGACTCCCTGATGGTTGTCGCGGCTATGTTGAAAAGGTAGACGGCTATTATGATCGCCCCGACCGCGTCCATGTAGTGGAAGCCGAGCGATGCTAGGATTACGCTGGCCAGGACTATGAACGATGCGGAGCTGTCCTTTATGGAGTTGCTCGCGTCCACCTTCAGCGACATTATGCGCAGCGTGTTCGCCATCCTCCTCTTGTAGAGCGCCATGAACAGGGAAATGGAACCGGCGACAAGCAGGCTGGCTATCGCAAGAAGGGGAAGGGCTATCGGGTGCGGGTTAAGCAGCCTCATGTACCCCGTGTACGCTATGGAGAGCCCCATGCCGAACATCACTATGGAGAGCAAAAATGAGAAAAGGGTCTCTATCCTGTAGTAGCCGAAGTTGAACCTGTTGTCGGGGGCGCGCCTCGACAGCCTGAGGCCGAACCAGACGAAGAGCGAGACAAGGGAATCACCCATGGAGTCTATGCCGTCCGCCACGAGGCCTATGCTGCCGGTCAGGCTACCCATCAGCAGCTCGAAAAAGCCCAGCCCTATCAGGACCATGGCGGAGATTCCAACAAACCTCTCGGCTTTCAGTCTCGGCATCTTCGACCCATCAAAATGAATTTTGCACGAGCTTCACGATATTCTTGACCCAAGGCACTGCACATTTGAAACAGTGATGGGAAATATTTACTGCCGGCAAAAGCAAATATAAAGCTCTCAAACAAGCTTTAAATAGTATTATATACATTTATATAACATATGCAAAGGCAGCAACTGTTGCACTATCCGAGGCTTGACACCGTGCTGATGGTGGAGGAGGCCATCAGGAAGGCGGGGGAGTATCCTTCGAAGAGGCAGCTGTGGCTCTCGCTCCCGAAGAAGACAATGTACCAGACATTCAGCCTGATAATCGAATACCTGGAGGAGTCTGGGAAGATAGTCACGGCCAGCGACGGTGCCGTAGTCTGGATATGGAACCCGCATCTTGTGAAAAAGTACCGCATCGAACAGAACCTTCGTGCCAGATAGAAATACATACTAAAAATAGTACACATAAATGTTTATATATTAGAGTAGATAATAATATATTGGACAGAATGAAAAGGAAGACGTCCGTAGATTTCGCCGACAGAAAGGTGAAAGAAGCGCTCGAACAGATGAAGGACACCGACCCGGACATGCACAGGTTTGTCAACAGAGCACTGGACGACCTTAAGAGAAGTCCTCTCTGCGGTATCCACGTTCCCAGAAGGCTGATACCGAAGATATACATACAAAAGTACGGCATCAGCAACCTGTGGAAGTACAACCTGCCAGGCGCATGGAGGCTCCTCTACTCTTTGACCGGGGACGAGGTGGAGATAGTCGCGATAGTCCTGGAGTGGCTGCCCCACAAGGAGTACGAGAGAAGGTTCGGGTATTGAAGGCGGACATCCGTCGATTGAAAGTCGTCAACCCTTTAAGAAGTTTGCCAGCGTGCCCAAACATGTGGTTCTATAACGAATCCAAATTGACGGCATCAATCTTTACAAGAGTTTTCAATACCATAAAAGAACGGGGACCGATTACAACTCGAGAGATAGCGACAGTCAATGGAATAAGCTATGGCACGGTATGGCGATCTATGAAAAGGATGGAAGAAGAAGGTGTGATTAAAATATGCGGCCGAAAAATATCAGGCACTAGGTACGCAAACCTATGGTCTGTTAATGAACGACCGCAATGACCTCTGGTAGAAAATCCTTTTCAATATTTCACTCTTGTGGAAAAATGTCTTGGAATTTATTTTCATGCGGTTAGATACTCCCACCAATGCACTGTTTATGTCGCTGAAGCTAGCATGACTGTTGTTAAAGCACCCGCGGGAAGCCTCCCTTACGACCCATACGCCCAGCGGGGAGTCGTATTCGTCATAGACCTCCCTGAGTACAAGAACAGAAGCCTGCCGCTTTATCTTGTCAAGGAACTCGCTTACTGCCAGTCTAACGCTATAGTAACCCCCGGCCACTTGGCTAGCGTAATCCTTCCTTCCCCAGTAATCTTCCCAATCTTGGCTCAGCGACGGTTTCGCCATGTTCCATGCTTCTATGACCTCGAACCTCCACGGCCCAGGAATCAAAAGAACCTCAAAATGGTTACCCAGATATGTGTTGGAAAACAACCTGAAATCGTCCAATTCCTGGTAGGATTTTATCCTGTCAATCAGATACTGTGATATTATTGAATCGACGCTTGTTATACTCCACCTGGTGGGCACAAATTTTCTTTGCATAGGCACTCCTAGCAACCCCACCGAGAATATCTTCTGTATGTTGCTCACGGGGACATGGCGGTAGAGGTATGACACGGCCTCGGCCGCTTTCAGGTCGCTGTCGCCCACAGCCTTCTCCACCTTTATGTCGACCTTCGGATTTTCTGTCAATCTTGCCTTCTCCATCGGGGCGGGGTTGCCAACGGGTGCGCTGTATTTGCTGAATGAAAACTCGAACCTCGGATTCTTCTTCAGGCTTATCTCCACGTCCGCCTGGCTCTTGCTCATCGCCACCTCCTGCAACACGTCTATCAGTTTTCCTGAAGTGGGCTTTATCGAGACAGTCTTGAACCTCGAGTACACCATCTGCCCCCTGTAGTTGAGGACCTGGTCTATGCTCGCCCTCTGCTCGTACCACTTCTCCGGGGAGTCGAGGACCATCGCGTTCTCGTCGTGCCTGGGAGGGGAGAGCAGCCCGACATAGATTTTTGGGTAAAAGGCCTTTCCCACAAAGACCGAAGGCGGAGAGGTACCAGTGAAATCCTTCACGTTCTCAATCGTCGATTTCCAGAACTTTATCCTGTCGAGGTACTTGCTGTAGTCTACTTTCACAATCTCAGTTTTATTGGTGCTGGTATTTCAGCGTTTCGGGGGTGCGTTTCCGGTGAGATTTTGATGAAAGTTAGACACCGAATATTTTTTTCAATTTTTCTGGGCTGGGAAACCATCGGTATGATTTGTCAGCAGCAATTAACTCATCGCCCAATTTGATACATTGCCCATTAGGAAGTTCTATTCCTTCTGAGAAAGCTTTTTGTACAGCCTCGCCATTCAACTTAAATGCGAAAGCTAACTTGACATTTCCGTCCCAGTGTATCCTTTCATTATTAATGTGCTCTAGCAAAAACGATTTACAACCTTCGACCAATTTCGTATAAGCACCTTCCCGTCTTAAATCACTATTATATTTCATAGCGAATGGCAGACTATCAACAAGTAAAAACCCTCTTTCAGCCAATTCTTTCAGCCCTCTATCTCCAACATCGTCTACGCCAAAGCATCTAGAACAAGATGAACATAATTTCGTTCTATCAAAATTATTGTAAAAATAGTTCACATCATCTTCTGGAGTTGACCATGGTGGTGCTTCAGCTATTAACAAATATTTTACCTTAACGCATTCTAGCCATTTGAGATTTTCTGTCCACTTTTTTTCACACATTTAGAATATTGTTTTTAATCGGTCAAGGTTATCCTTTACTTTGTCATTACCAAAAATATTTTCCAGGGCATCTAATTGTTTAGAATCTTCCGAAAAATAATTTTCTGCAACAGTAAAACTCATAATCTCAAATTAAACTATAATTGCCCAAACTTAATATATGTCGAAAATTAAAGCAATCGTTTTTAATTCTGAAGACACTTTGTTGGATCTTACAGGTATTGGAAAAGGTGGGAATTGTAAATCCTACCCTGCAACCAGAGTGACAATAGGAAAGCTAAAAAGAAGGGGTTTACAGTTGGCAATAGTGAGTGATACCAACGAGCAAGAATTATATCACAGATTACACGTGACAAAATTGATTTACGACGATAGGTACATCAGACACAATTTCATGCAAATCGGGACCGGCTCGATATGTAAAAATGAGTCTAGTTTTCTAAGACTGAAAACAGCGATAGCTTTTTTGAATGACATAAACGTACTTCCAGAGAATTACAAAAAACTGAAAAAATACGAATTGTTCCCCAACATAAAACCTGATGAGATACTTCTAGTCAGCTCCACTAGAAAACAAATAAAATTGGCTGAAAGGTTAGGGCTTAAAACTGTACTTGCCAAATACATCGCAGTTAAAAAGGATATGTGTAAAACTGATTTTACCATCAATGACATTAGTGGTATCTTGAAAATTGTTTAACCGAACCTTGCATGCATCGCTTTTCGCCAGAACTTCAAGTTCCGCCCGCAGAAAATGACAACTAATGAGGATGCAGGCAACTGGCTTCGCAAGGGGAATAGACATTGCCCCTGATGGTGATACAGGAAATTGTGCAATTGCTGTGGACAAAAGCGTGCATCGGTAATGTAAATCAGACCCTTGTATTACTTTAAGTAATAGTACTATTACAATATGTAATAATGACAAACAGCGAAGTCAGGATATTGAAACTGCTGCTCAGCCGCAAGGGAGAAAAGCCGACGATAAAAGGGCTAGCCGAAGCCTTGGAAATGAACTACCGGATAGCGTATGAAAACGTGATGAAGCTGCAAAAGGCTGGCCTTGTCAGAATCACAAAGACCGGCAACTCCAGGATCTGCGAGTTCACAAACAGGTTCGACCATCTCGTGTTCGAGGCCGAATACGGCAGGAAAAAAGACCTGCTCACGGACAAGGACTTTCTGGTGCTGCACAACAGGCTGGCGGAGCTCAGGTTCCCGTTCATAGCGCTGCTGTTCGGCTCCCGCGCCAAGGGCACGGCCGGCAGGCACTCCGACATCGACATACTGGCGATCGGCGGCGACGAGAAGGAGATAGGCGCCACGCTCTCGCTGCTGCCCCAGAAGACACACCTTACCAATGTGACCTACGGGGAATTTGTCCAGATGGCAAGAAGCAAGGAGTTCACGGTCGTGAGCGAAGCTGTCAAAAACAACATCATACTGATAGGGATAGAAGAGTATTACAGGCTGATGAAAAATGCTGGAGAAGAAGAGGATCAGTGAGGCCGAAAGCAACGTAAAGTCCTACCTCGAGGAGGGGCTGCTCACGAAGACTGTTGCCGACAGGCAAGTGATGGGGATACTCGTAAGGAACGCGAAAGAAAGCCTGAGGGTTGCGCAAGAGACGCACCAAAGGAACCTTTCCGAGCTGTGGACAATCGTTTGCTCCTACTATGCTATGTTCTACTACGCCAACGCCGTCCTGCTGGAGCTCGGCTACAAAGTGGGGGAGAAGATCGCCCACAGGGTGACTGCCGATGCCATGATAGTCTACACCAGAAAAAGGCTGAAGGAGTCCCTGCTGGAAGAGTACGAGGAGACGAGAGGGGAGGCGCTGAATCTTGCTGGCATGAAAGCGGACGCCCTGGTGGAGTCGCTTGACCTTGAAAGGAACAAGCGGGGCCTGGTCCAGTACAAGACACTGGAGATAGACAAACAGTCGAAAGCCAAGACTTCGCTTGCAAGATCTAAGGAGTTCTGCCTTGAGATGGAAAAACTGTTGGAGCGGGCTTGAATCTTTTGAACAATGTCGCTAATTCGTAACTTTAATCAACATACACAGAAAAATAAAATAATGAGGATGCAGGCAATCGACTTCGCAAGGGGGATAAACATAGTCCTGATGGTCCTTTTCAACTGGTCCGTCACGCTGGACTTTTTCAGGATAGTCCAGATGCCCGCTGACTTCCTTTATTCGTTCGTCTTCCCCAGGGCGATAGCCGCTGTGTTCATCTTCCTGTCGGGTGTGGTTGCGTACGCCAGCTACAAAAAGCTAAAGAAGGGTTTCGGCAGGAGGTATTTCGTGCGCGGGGCCAAGCTTGCAGTGTTCGCGTCTCTGATAACGCTTGCGACCCGGGTGTTCTTCCCCGCTGAGACTATATTCTTCGGGATACTTCACTTCTTCGCCATGAGCTCCTTCATCGCGCCGCTTCTCATGAACAGGGGAAGGTTCAATCTGGTGGCTGGGATTGCCGTCATCCTGCTGGGCGCTTGGCTCCAGACAATCGACTTCAATTCACCATACCTTCTCTGGCTTGGACTTGTGCCAAAGAATTTTTTCACCTTCGACTACTTCCCTCTGCTGCCGTGGCTGGGCGCGCTCATGCTGGGTGTTTATTTCGGAAAAACTGTGATTGACAGGGCAAGCAATATAAAAATGAAAGGAAAAATCCCCAGTATGTTCTCGTTTCTGAGTAAGAATTCCCTGACAATATACTTAGTTCACCAGCCGCTGCTGATACTTGTGCTCTTCCTGATTGGGTTCATCTAATTGGCATAGTGGTTTGCGTTGATGATTATTTTTCAAAAAATGTGAAAAGTTTCACATTGGCTGTCCCACGTGGGACATTGAAGAAAATTGCCGCATATGCGACATTGCCACCCACGAACGCTTGATGTGATTTCACTTGCCCTTCAGCGTCTTCTGCTCCTCCTCGAACGAAAGGCCGGTGACCCTGACACCGACCAGCCTTATCTTTCGTCCCTCGCTCAGAAAAGGGACGGCCAGCTCTCTCAAAATCTTTTTTATAATTTTCTTATCCCTCACCGGCTGCTTCAAACTCTTCTCCCTTGTATGGGTGTCGAAATTTTCGTACCTTACCTTTATCGCGACAGTCCTGAACTTAACCTTGCCCGCCTCCAGCTCGGGGTAGAAGTCGTCAACAAGCCCGTCCATTGTCTTGAAGATCAGCCTGTTTCCGTCCACAGGCACGTCCTCCTCAAAGGTGAACTCCCTGCCAATCGACTTCACCACGTACCCCTCGGTGACCTCGCCCTCGTCGATGCCCAGGGACATCTCGTGCATCCTGTGGCCAAACTTTCCAAAATTCTGAACGAGCATCCCATCGCTTGCCCTTGACAAGTCCCGCACTGTCTTTATCCCCATGCTGTTGAGCGCGACCTCGGTCTTAGGCCCTATACCCGGGAGCTTCCTCGCCGACAGCGGCATTATGAAATCCAGCACATCCTCCGGCTTCACGACAGTCGTGCCGAAGGGCTTCTTGTAGTCCGACGCCAGCTTCGCTACCAGTTTGTTCGGCCCCACTCCCACAGAGCAGGTCAGCTTCTCCTTCTTCAGGACCTCCCTCTTGATGGTTTCCGCCAGCTCCCCAGCGTCCTCAAAGTCGCGCACCTTTTCGCTCACATCCAAAAACGCCTCGTCTATCCCGCCCCGCTCAAACTTGTCCGCATGCTTCCTCAGAATCCTCATTATGTTGTCAGACGACTTTGTGTAGCGCCTGAAATCCGGCCTCACATAGATACCCTGCGGGCACAGTTTCCACGCCCTGGATATCGGCATGGCGGACCTTATTCCGAACTCTCTCGCCTCGTATGAGCAGGTTGATACTACTCCCCTTCCGGTACCTTCCTTCGGGTCGGCCCCGACTATGACCGGCTTGCCCCTCCACTCGGAGCGGTCCCTCTGCTCCACAGATGCGAAGAACGCGTCCAAGTCCACGTGCATTATGACTCTGTGTCTGCCTTCCGCGTCCACAAGTTAAGATTCCGCCCGTTTTCTTATAAAGAAGCCCGGACAAACTATATTTTAGAGACTATGGACAGCAGGGCAGTCGCGTCACTGGTTTTGCTAGGCGTCTTCCTTTTGCTGCTTGTATATACGCCTGACGCGAGAGCTACCGTCCTGTTCCTCAACATGACGCCAAACACAGGCGTAGGCGGAACGAACTACAGGTTTTTGTCCCCTTCAAGCTCCGGCATATCCAACAACTCGACCTTGGTCGTGGAAAGGCCGGCAGGCAAGTACTTTTGGAACCCCGCCACGGCGTCATCGACCACGGGCAACCCGGACTCGGGCATCCCGGCCGGGTTCGGATGGGCCTCTGGCATTGACAACAATTTCACCGGCACAATCCCTGCGGGCGCATGGTCATTCGGCACACTGACAAAGGCCAACGGCACCGGGACCGGCACGGTCATCATAGCCGCATACAAGACGTGCAACAATGTCAACACGTTTCTTTTCAATGTCAGGAACGCCACCAATGTCCTGGCGGCCACTACCAACCAGTCTTTGTTTACGACGTTTTCCGCCCCCTCGAACGTTCTTTCCTCCACGGCCAACAACACCTGCCAGATAAAAGTGGAATACTGGCTGAACGTCAGCACCCAGGCTTCGGCCACCACCATGTACGACAGCTTCGAGGGGGGTATGAGCTTGGCGAACGTCTCCTTTCCCACGCCAATCAACGTGATAAACTCTGCTACCCTTAATGCCCCCGCATCGGATCCGAACATAAACACAGGAGACACTTTCACGATGACCGGAATGACGGACACGGACAATTCGGCCTCGGGGATAAGCATGACATTCGAGTACAACTTCACCGGTCAGGCCAGTTTCATCGACATACCGACTTCTGCGGGAGGGCTTACCATAAGCGTGGCGAACCCGCAGGCCAACGCGCAGAACAACACCGCCTACAGCAGGACCATAACCGGGAACACCGCCGGGACTTATTTTGTAAGGGTGAAGGTGTACAACTCCACCACAAGCATAAACTCCACCGTGCAGAAGGTGACCGTGAATCCCGACGTGCCCAGATGGGGAAACCAGAGCGAGAACACCAGCAGCATAGTGGACGGCGGCGCAGCGCTTCTTTCCGCCTCATGGAGCGACTTGGACGGCCTCTCCAATGCAATCCTTGAGACGAACGAGACGGGGGCGCCTCAGAACAAGTCAGGGTCTTACGGTTCGCCCTTGAGCCTGACGGGTACTTTTTCATGGTCGAACTTCACGTGGCAGAACGCCTCGGTGCCAACGGGCGCTGTGCAGTGGAGGATATTCGCGAACGACAGCCTCAACGTTTTCAATGTAACACCACTTATGACGTTCACCGTGACGCAGCCGACAATAAACTCCGCCACGCTGAACGCCCCTGCATCAGATCCTAACATCCTGACGGGAGGAACATTCGCCATGACTGGCACGGCTATTACAAGCAACGCCACATCGGGCATCAACATGTCGTTCGAGTACAACTTCACGGGACAGGCGAGCTTTGTCAGCATACCAGCGTCCGGAGGCGGGCTGGACATAAACATAGCCAACCCGCAGGTCAACATACTGAACAACACCGCGTACAGCGGGACCGTGACAGCCGGAGCGGAGGGGGCCTACTTTGTCAGGGTAAGGGTATACAACTCCACTACTAACATGACATCGTCCGTGCAGAAGGTCACGGTAAGCCCGACCATACCCGGCTGGGGCAACCAGAGCGAGAACGCGAGCTTTATATCACAGGGCCAGGCCATATTGCTTTCTGCGTCATGGTCAGACTTGGACAGCCTGTCCAGGGGCATGCTCGAGACCAACGAGACCGGGTCTCCGCAGAACAAGTCGGACTCTTACGGCTCGCCGCTCAGCCTGTCCGGAACTTTCAGCTGGACAAACTTCACATGGCAGAACGCGTCCGTGCCGAAGGGCAGCGTCGTCCGGTGGAGGATATTCGCGAACGACAGCTTCAACGACTTCAACGTTACTCCGTACATGACGTTCAGGGTCTCGCAACAGCTGACGACAGGAGTGTCGCAGACATTGACTCTCAACACGCCCGGCCAGAAGGTGTCAATCTTCAACAGGATTGGCTCTGTGCTGTTCGGCCTGGCGTCGGGCATAAACAGCACGCTCTCACCGTTTTTTGCATCCACGCCCGTCACGGTCACCCCCGGCGGGCAGGTGGCACCCTCGATATCTTACGTGCCGGTTCCGCCGGTCGCGATGGCGTTCGTAAAGAGCCCAGTGCTGGCGGAGGCCCTGCCGGGGCAGACTGTCCCGGAGGACATAGTCATCGCGAACGTAGCGGGCGTGGAGATCGACAACGTCAGGCTGTCGGCCAGCGGCATACCCGCATCGTGGTTGTCGGTGAGCCCCGGCAGCCTCAACCTGGCGGCAAACGCGACCGGGGAGTTCACGGTGTACATCGCAGTGCCCGAGACTGCAGTGCCAGGAGACCACCCGGTCACGATAACGGCCGCCGGCAACGGCGTCACAGACCAGACGTCCTTCACGCTCAGGGTGGGCACTTTCTCCCCGGAGTCTGACAAGGCCATAACGACAAGGTACGTGGACATAAACAGGACAGCGGGAAGCGTCCACGTATCGCTTACCGTGCACAACGGCTACACCATTGTCCCCAGGATGGACGTGACCGAGGACATCAAGAAGTCCATAGCCAGCTCTGTCAACGACATAACGTTCATAGACAAGCCCGACAGCGTCCTGCAGAGCGACCCCGTGGTCATGTGGACCATACTGGACTTTCCGCCGAACGCCACCAGGACATTCTCCTACGTTGTCAAGGGCATATCATCCGACCTGTCCAATTATGTGTACTGGCCCCTGGAGGAGCTGGCCATATCCTATTCCAACGTGCCGTCCAGCGTGTCTGTCACCCCGCTGAAACCCCTAAGCGTCCTTGCAGGCGCTGACGCGTCCGTGCCCGTCACTCTGTCGAACAGCGGAAACGAGACGCAGACGATAGTCCTCGGCCTTTCCGCGCCGAGCGGATGGGAGGTCACCCCCATCAACATGACTTACGAACTTTTCCCGGGCGAGACGCACACCTTCAGGTTCCTGATGTACGTGCCATCACCGACCGTGCCAGGCTACTATGTCGGCATGGTCATGATAGGCGTAAACGGCAACATCATAGCCAAGGAGTACCAGTTCGCCGCGCTCGGCGGCCTCGACTATTCCGCGCTCATACTGCCCGTGTCCGTCGTGCTGGCTGCTGTCTTGGGCGTGCTGTACTTTAATGCCAAAAGGGCCAAATTGATATCCGGAAGGGAGAGGTGAGTTGACGGTGATGGGAAGAACCACATCTTGCCAGGGCAAGCTATTTGCGTCTTTGCTCGTAGCGTGCGTCATTGTTTTGGGGTTCTGGCCGCACCCCGCCCTGGGTGACGCGCAGGTGGCTGGCGGCGGCAGCGGCGTGTTCCTGAACCTGTCCTTCTCGCCCGGCGCCCCGAAGCTTCTCGAAAAGATGAACATATATGCGACCGTGGCCGGTGGCAAAAACGTGAGCCTTCTGCTGGAGGTGGCCGTGGTCGAGAACGGGAACACCAACGTCTACAGGAACTACAGCTTCTCGCTGACAGGCAACTCCAGCCAGACTTTTTCGTTCGACTACACGCCGGCTGATGTAGGGAGGCAGAGCATCGTGGCCAACCTTTACAGCGCGGACAGATCGACAATCTACGGCTCGGACAACCTGTACTTCCAGGCGGAGAGCGACATCGGCCCGTTCAGGGTAAACATCAACCTTCCGACGGACTTCGTGCCCGCGGGGGAGAGCCTGCCCGTCACGCTGGACGCGGACAACCTCGGCTCGAGAGGCATGGACACGAACCTCAGCGTGACAATATCGTGCTTCGACGGAAGGAAGATGGCACAGGACCTGCCTGCACACATGAACGCGTCGGGCTCCTACGAAAGCAGCTTTGCGATGCAGACATGCAACGAGCCGGGCATGCACAACATAGTGGCTTCGCTCTCGGCGGCGGGCAACCTCTACGCATCGCAGACCTCCCAGTACATAGAGCGCACGGACCTTACTCACCTGAACTTTTTGATACCGGCCGTCATTGCCGTGACCGAGAACGGCTCGTCCACACTGAACATTATCTACCACAACGCTAACAACCAGTCCGTGACGAACGTCAGGCCGATAGTGTTCGGCGTCCCCTCGCCGTGGCTGACCATAACACCGCAGCTCATACCCGAGATAAGGGGAGGCGGCTCCGCGGCGGCTGTCGTTAGAATCGCGCCCCCCGCGGGAAGCGGCGGCGACTACTCCATGCTGCTGGGGGCCGGCGGCGACAACCTGTACGACGCGAAGCCTGTGAAGCTCGTCGTGTCGGGCATGCTCTCCGCGCCGCTGGCGCTGTCCAACCGGCAGCTGGCGACCATACTTATAATCATAGGCGCGGCTGCTGTCGTGATAGCTGTGACGGTTTTCCTGATCAGGATAGAGCTCGCATGGAAGGCGATGAAGGAGAGGTACAGGAGGGTGAAAGGCGCGGCAATCGGTATGATGTTCCTGTCATTGGTGTTGATGGGGGGTTGGGCCTCGGGCCAAGGCCTGCAATTGACTGGCGAGCAAATAAAAATAGCCGGCGCGGGGGGCGGCGGGGTCTTCCTGAACGTATCTCTTTCTCCGCCGGCGCCGAAGCTGCTTGAGAAGATGGCTGTGAACACCGTAGTGGCGAGCGACAAAAGCGCTAGCTTCTTCCTGGAGGTGCTTGTCAGCGAGGGCGGAAAGACCAACGTGTACAAGAGCTACAACTTTTCGCTGGACGCGCGCACGAGCCGGACTTTCCCGTTCGACTACGTCCCCACGGACGCCGGGGTGCAGTACGTGACGGCAAACCTGTACAGCGCGGACGAGTCCGTAATCTACGGCTCGGACAGGCATTCGTTCCAAGCGGAGAGCGGCACGGGGCCATTCGACTTCCAGATCGGGCTGCCTACGAACTTCGTGTCGCCCGGGTACGACCTTCCCGTCCTAGTCAGCGTCGAAAACTTCGGCTCCACGGAGGCGGACGCAAACCTGACGGTCGGCGTGAGCTGCTTCGGCGGCAGGCTGCTGCAGCAGGCCCCGCAGATACGGCTGAACGCCTCCGGCACTTTGGACAAATATCTGGTGATACCCACGTGCGGCGAGCCCGGGGCGCACACGCTGGTGGCGTCGCTGGGCGTGTACGGCCGGACGTACGCATCGCACTCCTCGCAGTATTTCGAAAGGCAGGGCCTGGCGCGAGTCCATTTTGTGCTGCCGGCAGTCGTGTCTGTCGCGGAGAACGGCTCGGCCGGACTGAGTGTCGTCTATCACAACGCAAACAACGTGTCGCTCGGCAACGTTGCGCCTGTGGTGTTCGGGATACCGCAATCTTGGTACACCGCCACCCCTTCGCTGGTGCCTGAGATACCCGCCGGAGGGTCGGCTGCGGCAACTATAGACTTCTCGGCCCCGGCCGGCAGCGCGGGGGAATACCCAATAATTATAGGGGCCTCCGGCGACAACGTGTACGATGCCGGCCAGACAAGGCTCATAGTCACAGGCACGCTGACAGGGCCGACAAACCTGTCGGCAGACCAGATTGCAACAATACTGTTTATAATGGCCTCGGCCGCCGTGGTGATCGGCGTCGCGCTGTACGTCATCAGGAGCGAGTCGAAAGAGTCTGAGGGAAAGGAGGAGAAGGCACTGGAAAGGGCGGAGAGCATGATTGAGAAAGGACAGACCATCCCCGGGGCGGCGCCCAAAAAAGCGGGGCGCGAAGCAAAGGGGGCGGGATCTGAAAGTTATTTGAGGGAGAAAATCAAAAATGAAATAAAGCGGCGCGTGAGGGAAAAGCTTAGGAGGAGGGGTTTCTGATTATGGACGAGAAAGAGGGGATGATAAGCGAGAAGATGGTCGATGAGATAGTGGACGAGATAATCAGGGAGGTCCGCGGAAAGGAAAAGGCGCCTAAGGAGGTGAGCGGCATCGACAGGAGGAACCTCATGGAGATAGTGAGGCTCAGGAACAGGGTGCTGGCGCTCGAGAACAGGATGGAGAAGACAGTAAGGGTGCAGAGGACAGAGTCTGTGGAGTCCGAGAGGCACGCTGCGGCCTCTTCGGAGGAGGCGAAGGGCGACTTTGAGAAACTGGAGGAGCGCGTGGCCGACCTGCAGGGGCAGGTAAGGGGCATGAGGGAAGTACTGATGGGTCTGTCTGACGAGCTGAAGGACGGCAAGGGTTAGAAGAGCGCGAACAATCGCCGGACGAGTGGCTCAACATGTTATCGGCATAGACGTAACGCGAAACAGAAAGTGCTCAGGTCAGCCAGACGAACCACGTCACGACCAGCTGGTCGCCGCTCTGCAGAGTTGTCGATGTGCCGAAGTTGTTCGCTGCAAAGTAGTTCGCGGCGCCGGCCGCAGTGCTGTTGTACAAGGCGGTCGCGTTGACCACCTCGCCGTTGCATGTGCGGGTGCAGGCTTTCCCGCTGGTCCAGTTGCCAGCAGACACCTGCGTAACGGAGTAAGAGCCGGACGCAGCCCGCCGCCCGCAGTCGGACATGCGGCCGTCACTGTTGGACTGCGGGG
>CAYRSM010000021.1:0-9265 GCA_964427125.1 uncultured archaeon
GGTAATGGTGGCGGTGGTGGTAATGGTGGCGGTGGTGGCGGTGCAGGATGCGGCGGTGGTGGTGGCGCATCCGAACTGGGCGGTGGTGGTGGCGGTGGTGGATGTATATCAGGCGGTGGTAATAGCGGTGGAAGTAGTATATTTGGAGGAGGAGGAGGAGGCGGTGGCGGCTCATCCAGTCCAGGCGCAGGTGGTATTGCTGGTGCATACTGGCAATCAGGCGGGGGCGGAAGTTCAGGCGGGGGCGCAGGCGCAAACGGGAACACTGCGGCTGGCGGTGCTGGTGGAGGTGGTAATTCTGGTAGTGGTGCGGGTGGTGCTGGTGGAGTACCTGGCGGAGGCGGAGGCGGTGGAGGCGCAAGTAGTGGTGGTGGCGGTAGTGGCGGAAGAGGCGAGGTAAGAGTTTATACATTTATGCAAGCGGCAGGCGGAGGTGGCGCGATAACAGGCGGGGGAACCGCTAATTACGTCCCCCTCTGGAACGGCACGTCCAGCCTGAACAACTCGGTCATCTACCAGTCGGGAGGCAACGTCGGCATCGGCACCACGAGCCCCCAGAACAAGCTCAACGTCATCGGCGACATCAACGCCACCGGGAGCATCTACGGCAATTACGTGACAACGCAAGCGACAGCTGCACCTTGGATTGGCACGCCAACTGGCTCGAGAGCGATTGGCACAGTATATCAAAACACTATAAGTAAAACGATTGATGTAGTAGTAGGTGTTACGACAGGTAACTGCGCTACTAATAACTGGCAAATAGTATATGCTTATACAGATGCGTCCACAACTCCAACCACTCAAGTCGGAAGTGTTGGATGTGAGTCCAATTACAATACTCAGGTCAGTGGTACGATGTCGTTCAAAGTTCTTCCTAATAATTATTATAAAGTTAGTGGTAGCGGATCTCTGAACACTTGGACCGAGTGGAGCTGAGCGCCAACTCCGCTGCGTTGACCGTCAGGACTTGCTCGAACAGCCCGGCTATGTGCGCCCGAAGCCCGCCCTTCCCCGCGCTCATGTCCGGTTCCAAGAAGCCGGCAAAAAATTCCTTTACGGGCCTAAATCTGCCATAAACAGCCTTTCCCGTTCCGGTTCCCGTCAGCCGGGCCGCATCCGAAAGCCGTCCGATAACTGACGAATCCCGCATGCGAAACGTGTCAGTCTCCCAAGGCAAGCCCCTGCTACAATAAGTGTATTTATGGTGTCAGAATATGTTACATTGGAAGAAAAAAGAAAAGGGATGTCCAAAAGAGAGAGCTATCTTCTCTCTTTTCTTTCCGAAAAAAGGAAGAGCGTATTTTCCATCAGCGACGTGATGGCGGTGCTGGGACGCAGCTACGGCAACGCCAAGGTCACGGTCGGGTGCTGGAGGAGAAAGAAATGTGTCGTCGGGGTGGAAGTGGAAATACCTCATAGTGCCCCTGGCGGCGGGCGTCAAGGGCGAATACGCGGAGCACGAATTTGTGCCGGCGTCACACCGATGGGCGCGCTGAAAATATTGAGAAGGCTTGAGAAGGAGGGCGTGCTGGCTTCAAAGGTCTCGGGCAAGGCCATTTTCTACAGGATCAACTTTGACAACGATTACCCGAGAGATTATGTCAAGTTCATTCTCAGGAGGGAGGCCGAGCACAACCTGAAGCTGATGATAAATTTGAGGAGCGGAGAGTTTTCCGACTGGTGCGGGTCTGCCGCGTTCTATGCGATGTACCATTCCTTGTTGGCGATACTAGCGAAATTTGGGTACGAGTCCGGAAATCAGGAGTGCACGTTTGCCTTGGTCTCCATTCTGGCGGAAGACGGCGCCATCAAGTTTGACACTGATTTGCTGGAGAGCATAGCGAACGTAGACCCCAAGAAGCGTGCGGAAAAGGAAACAATAACCGAGATAAGGGAAGACTACCAGTACGGAGTCAAGCTTTCCATGGGAGACAAGACGTACGAAGAGATGCTGGTCAACGTGCGGAGGGTTCTGGGCGAAGTTAAAAGAATAATCGAGGAATAGGATAATGTGGCTGAGGCGTAATCTAGCATTTACCTGATTACTTTCGTAGGTAATGATGATTGCTTGGAAAAGCAACGACAAATTTTCAAGGTCATCGTGGATACAAGCGTAGCATCACCGCGGTTACAAATGTAGCATCACGCGGGACATCGGCATCCTTTGCCCTTTTCACCTTATCGTCTCCACGTCGTGCGGCAGGCTCTCCCTGTAGGAGGCCTCGGACATCCTGATGAAGGTGGCGTTCCTCCTCAGTTCCTCTATGTTCTTCGCCCCGCAGTAGCTTAGTCCGGACTTTAGCCCTCCCGAAAGCTGGGAGATTATCTCCGACACCTTCCCCCTGAACGGGACAAATGCCTCGACCCCCTCCGCGACATACTCGGTGTAGTCCTCCTTGTCGAAGCCGTTCCCGGACTCCTTCGAATTCCTGTCGACGTTCGCGCCGACCGAAGCCATGCCCCTGCATATCTTGTACTTCCTGCCGTTCCTCATCACGGTCATGCCCGGCGCCTCCTCTGTGCCGGCGAGCATGCTTCCTATCATCACTGACGAAGCCCCGGATGCGAGCGCCTTCACGATGTCTCCAGGCTGGTGTATCCCTCCGTCAGCGATGACTGGGATGTCGTATTTCTTCGCCGCCTCCGCACAATTTATCAGAGCTGTGAGCTGGGGAACGCCTGCGCCTGCGACGACCCTTGTTATACAGATGGATCCGCTTCCCACGCCCACTTTGATTGAGTCGGCGCCCGCCGATACAAGGTCCTCCACGCCCTCCGCGGTAGCTACATTCCCAGCAATAATTTCCACATCACCGAACTCTTTCCTCAGAGCCTTTATGGTGTTCATCGCAAGGTCGGAGTGCCCGTGAGCTATGTCCACGACAATCACGTCGGCCTCCGCGTCCAGCAGAGCCTTTGTCCTTTCGACGAAGCCGGACTTTACACCGATTGCCGCTCCGACCAGCAGCCTCCCCTTCCTGTCCTTCGACGCCTTCGGGTACTGCGTCTGCTTTGTTATGTCCTTGGACGTGATGAGCCCCCTGATGAACCCTTCCTTGTCGACTATCGGCAGCTTCTCAATCTTGTTCTCCTTCAGGATTTTTTTCGCATCCTCAAAGTCTATCCCCACATGTCCCGTTATCACGTCCCTTGTCATCATGTCCGATATTTTTTTGTGGTGGTCCGTCTCGAAGAGTATGTCCCTTGCGGTGAGTATGCCCGTGAGCTTACCGATGCTGTCGACAATCACAAGGCCCGATATGCGGTTCTTGTCCATCAGGGCCCTCGCGTCCTTAAGCGTCTTCTCGGCTGTCAGCGTGTACGGCTTTTCTATCATCAGGCTCTCCGACCTCTTGACCTTCAGCACCTCCTCCACCTGGTCGCTTATCGTCATGAACCTGTGGATTATGCCTATGCCCCCCTCCCTGGCCATCGCAATCGACATGGCAGATTCGGTGACCGTGTCCATGTTGGCCGAGACTATGGGCGTGTTCAGTTCGATGTGCCTCGAGAGCTTTGTCCTTGTGTCCACGTCCTTTCTTGAAAGTATCGGGCTCTTCTTCGGTACGAGCAGGACATCGTCGTAAGTTATGCCGTCGTCGAGTATGTCGACCATTGAGCCCAAGTATTTCTTTAATCCGCGGTACACTTAAAACTTATCCCTCGCCGCGCATCAGGTAGAGCGCGTCGCTGGCCAGGCTCCACAGACCCTTTATCGCGAGGGCCGCGCCGATGGTCGAAACTAAACCGTGCGAACTGAAAAAAAGTATGGCGCCGCCAAGCACATCCACAACCCCAAGAATCAGAAACAGCATGTCATGACCTCCATCCCGTGAGCACAGACCACGCGCCCTTAAGAAGCAGTATCCACCCCACGTACTTTGCTATCTGGGGAAGGATTGGGTTGTTAGTTATCAAAATAAGGGCCCCGGCGACTGCGTCGAGCAGGCCGAGCATCAACAACACTACCATAAAACCCTACTCGCACCCGTTGTTTAATTGCTTTGCTGTTTATGGACTGATTGGGGAATGATTGAGCGGCTCTACGGTCTCCTCTTTCTTTTTGCAGTTGCACACGTGCTTTTCCATTAGCACTTCGTACTTTCCCGCTTCTTCCTTTGAATAGCCCACCACCTTTTCGCAGCGTGATGCGCTAAGGATCGTAAGCACGTCACCCAGCTTGTAGCTGCCATCGAGCTTCAACACCGGCTTCAGGTGGTTCTCGGAACCCTCGTCGTACACCTTCCACTCGTTTCCCTCAAAGTCTTTTTCCACGCTAAGCAAGTTGTACTTGAATCCTGCCATTATCTTATGATGGAATGCAAAGCTTAAAAGGCTTTTGAAACCAGGATGCAAATCTCAGAGTTGGAATTCGCCGGTGTCTTTTTCCAGGCTGACATGGTCCTTGCAGACAGAATCCTTTTCCTCGCGCTTCAGCAGGAACTGGTACGGGTAAATCCTGTCCCTGTTGACCGGGCCCGGATAGTACGGTTCGCCGCTTTCAATTCCGGTTACCTCCCAGCCATTTTTGTTGTAGAGGCTGATTGCGGAGTTCAGGACACTTGTCACTTTCAGCGTACCATCCGCGTACATCGTGTCTATGTTGTCGCCGGCTATCTCCCACATGTAGTCGAGCTCCCTGTTGCCCGAGTCCTTGTCCGGGTCCAGATACCTCTTCAGACAGACCTGCACGACCTTGTTTTCTGCCATTGATTAATGATGTGTGGAAAACTTTAAAAGTCCCACGGAAGAGGGCGGGCATTGCCTCCACAGGGATTCGAACCCTGGTTCCAAGCTCCGGAAGCTCGTGGCCTATCCAAGCTAGCCGATGGAGGCATATTGCTTCTAAAATTGTTTTGCCGCGCGGCGCGATAAAAGGTTAAAGTGGCAGGAAGTGCAATAGAAGATTGGTCGGAAAATGTTGTTCGAAAAGAAGAAGAGCTGCAGGAGGTGCGGGAGCGCGGTCAGCTACAGGCACAACTTCTGCCCCAACTGCGGGGAGAACCTGAAAGAGAGGCAATACAAGGCGCAGGATGTCTTCGGGAGCGTGTTCGAGGACGTGGAGAAGGAGTTCGCGAGGATAGACAGGAATTTTTTCGAGATGCCGAGAAGGCAGCAGCCGAGGGTGAGCTTCAGGATGCCGGGCGGGGTGAGCGGGATAAGCGTGACCATAAGCTCGGGCACCGGGATGAAGCCGAATGTCAATGTCAAGACCTACGGCGAATACAAGAAGATCGAGCCGGAGATAAGGAGGAAGCTCGGCGCGAGGGGCCCCGTGCAGGAGATTGCGGAGAGGCCGGCAAGGAAGCCGATGGATGCCATAGCGCCGTCGGTGACAGAGGAGCCGGCCACCGAGATAAAGGAGTCGGGTACGAAGCAGACGATCAGCATCAGGCTTCCCGGCGTGAGGAGCGCGGAGGACATCGACATCAGGAGGCTGGAGCAGAGCATAGAGGTCCGTGCGGTGGCCGGGGACAAGGCTTACTTCAAGCTGGTGCCTATAAAGGGCAGGTCCGTTGAGAACAAGGGGTTCAGGGACGGGGTGCTGACACTGGAAGTCGGCAAGTGATTCTTTCGCACGGCGCATTCGTTTCTGTGTTTCCTATACGAAGACATATTTTGAAACACATATTTCATTCTATAGAAATGTTTATATGTCCCAGCTGGGACACTATTTTCATGAGCTTCGTCCTCGTCTACGACATACCGTTCGGTCTCGACACAGAGAAGAGGAGGGTGAACAGGATGCTGCACAGGACGGGGGCGAGGTGCGTCCAGCAGTCCTTCTGGAGATGCGACGACCTCAAGAATCTGGTTTCGATAGGCATGTGTGTGAGGAGGCTCGGCGGCAAGGCGGAGATACTCGAGGAGAGGTTCCTGTTCTGACGCACAGACAGCGCATTCGGCATGGTTTTTCGCTCGAGACGCCAAAATTCGCGATTACGGAACATTCCGAAAACTTTAAAAACCTTGGGCGTACATATAATTGTATCAAAACCCCGCCCCTGAGCTACGGTTTGGTGACAATATGTTCGAGAGACCATTCGCACTTTTGAGCCATTTTGCACAGAAGGCAAAGTCCGCCTACATCAATATTTTCGTTTAAGGGTTTCCGGTGATTTGCTGACCAACAACATCGACATACTGAAGCACAGGCTGGTGCCGAAGCACGAAGTCCTCAGCGAGAGGGAGAAGGAGGAGCTGTTGGCAAAGCACGGAATCGCCATGAAGCAGCTCCCGAGGATTTTCTCCACAGACCCTGTCATAAAGGCCATCAACGCAAAGGTCGGCGATGTTGTCAGGATAACAAGGGAGGACTCCCACATAGGAAAGTCAGAGTACTATAGGATCGTGATAAAAGGGTGAGACCATGGTCAACGAGATGTTTGCCGCACTGCTGAACTCCTTCATAAAGGAGAGGGGACTGGTGAAGTTCCAGGTAGACTCTTATAACGACTTTGTCGACAGGAAGGTCTCGAAGATTCTGGACGAGATAGGCACGATAAAGCCGGACGTGCCTGAGCTCGGGAACCTGAAGATAAAGCTGGGCAAGTTCACCATCGAGAGGCCGCAGACCAAGGAGGCGGACGGCTCGCTCAGGAACATACTCCCGCTGGAGTCGAGGATCAGGAGCATAACATACGCCGCGCCCATGTACGTGGAGATGACGACCGTTTTGAACAACATACACAGCGAGCCGAAGAGCATAAACTTCGGAGACCTCCCCGTGATGCTAAAGTCGAAGATATGCCCGCTGGCCGGCATGAACAGGAGCGAGCTGACTCAGGCGGGCGAGGACCCTGACGACCCCGGAGGATACTTTATCATCAACGGCACCGAGAGGCTGCTAGTCTTGGTCGAGGAGATAGCCCCGAACAGGATAATCACCGCAAAGGCCAGCAGCGGCAACATAGAGGAGCTCGCGAGGATACACTCCGAGAAGGAGGGCTACGTCCAGAGGCACCTCATGGAGAGGAAGATGGACGGCATGGTCACTCTCAGCTTCGCCAATGTCACGAGGATACCTGTAGTTTATCTGCTAAAGGCGCTCGGCCTCACCAACGACAAAGACATAGTGATAGCCGTTTCGGACGACCCCGATGTGCAGGAGGACTTTTATGTGAACCTTCTCGAGACATCGGCGGGAAGCTCGCAGGAGGGCCTCGAGGAGATAGGGAAGTTCATGAAGATACCCCAGCTGGAGTACAGGGTCGACAGGGCGACGAAGCTCGTAGACAAGTACCTGCTGCCTCACTTGGGACAGAACCCCGAGGACAGGCTGAAGAAGGCTCTGTTCCTTTCAAAGGCTGTCGGCAAGCTGATAAAGCTTCACCTTGCGAAGATAGACGAGGACGACCTGGACCACTATTCCAACAAGAGGCTCAGGCTCGCGGGAGACCTTATGGAGATACTTTTGAGGTCGATAATACTGGGCAAGTGGGGGCTTGTAACAAGGGTCTCCTACAACTACAGGAAGCTAACGAAGAGGGGAAGGATGCCTCCGCTGCAGGCGATAGTCGAGGCGAACGTCCTAACAAACCAGATTGTCTCCTCCATGGCAATCGGAAGCTGGGTCGGCGGAAGGACGGGCGTCTGCCAGAGGGTCGACAGGGGAAGCTACATCAAGACGCTCTCGCACATGAGGAACATACTCTCCCCATTGACATCTACGCAGGAGCACTTCGAGGCGAGGGAGCTTCACCCGACGCACTGGGGCAAGGTGTGCACCAGCCAGACGCCGGAGGGCGCCACGATAGGGTTGAGAAAGTATTTGGCGATTATGTCCGAGGTGACAAAGGGCGTCGACGACGGCGCGGTCGCGAACCTGGAGAACATAATAAAGAAGACGGAGGGAGTTGAGTGGCAGAAATATTCCTAGACGGAAAGTACATAGGAAAGACCGACAAGCCGCAGAAGCTTGTAGAGGGCATAGTATCCTCCAGGAGGCAGGGCAAGATACCGAACCAAGTCAACGCAGTCTATCTCGAGCACATGGACGAGGTGAAGATACTCACCGAGGGAGGGAGGGCCAGGAGGCCGCTCATAGTCGTGAAGGAGGGAAAGCCCCTGCTCACGAAGGAGATATCCGACAAGATAAAGAAGGGAGACATCACCTGGAACGAGCTGATGAGGCAGGGCATCATAGAATACCTTGACGCAGAGGAGGAGGAGAACACATTTATAGCCCTGAGGGAGTCCGACGTGACAAAGGAGCACACGCATCTTGAATTGGACCCGTCGATAATACTCGGCCTCTCGGCTTCAACCATACCTTTCCCCGAGTTCAACAGGGGGGACAGGGTCAACTACGGCGCAAAAATGGTGGAGCAGAGCGTGGGTCTGTTCTCCACCAACATACTTCTCAGGACGGACACAAAGTCCAACGTGATGGTCTACCCGCAAAAGCCGATGGTGCAGACATTCATCCACAAGCCGATAAACTATCCCGACCACCCGAACGGCATGAACATTGTCATAGCGATAGCCTGCTTCGACGGCTACAACATGGATGATGCCATAGTCATAAACAAGAGCTCAATAGAGAGGGGCCTGTTCTGGTCGTTCATGTACAGGACATACGACGCCGAGAAGAAAAAGTACATGGGCGGTCAGGAGGACGAGATAGGCATACCAAAGGCCGGCGTGAAGGGTTACCTGGGTGAGGATGCGTACAAGAACCTTCCCGAGGACGGGATAGTTGATCCCGAGACTGTCCTGAACTCGGACGACGTTATGATAGGAAGGACTTCCCCGCTGAGGTTCCTAGGGACAGCCGACCAGTTTGTGGCTGGGATTGAGAACATAAGGGAGACATCGGTGACACTGAGGCACGGCGATTCGGGGATAGTTGACAGGGTGTTTTTGTCTGAAACAACTGATGGCACTAAGCTCATCAAGGTCGTTGTCAGGGACGGCAAGAGGACCGAGGTTGGGGACAAGTTCGCCTCAAGGCACGGCCAGAAAGGTGTGGTCGCAGCCATAGTCCCGCAGGAGGACATGCCGTTCACAGCCGACGGGGTCGTTCCGGACATCGTCTTCAACCCGCACGGAATACCTTCCAGGATGACAATAGGAAACATGCTCGAGATAATCGCCGGCAAGGTCGCAGCGATGAGCGGAAACACCATACAGGCGGCCGCTTTCAACCCGACCGAGAGGAAGCAGCTCGAGAGCCTGCTGCACAGCTACGGATACAGGAGCAACGGGCTCGAGAGGATGTACAACGGCAAGACGGGAGAGGTGTTCAACTCGCTTATCTTCA